>CAZMVP010000100.1:0-4944 GCA_964569355.1 uncultured Chromatiaceae bacterium
TGCTGGTCATCATCGCCGCCGCGTTCTTCCTGATGCGCGCCGCGCCCGGCGGGCCCTTCGACACCGAGGCCGATCTCGAGCCGGAAGTGTTGCAGAACATCCGCGCCGCCTACGACCTCGACAAGCCGTTGACCACGCAGTTCGTGCTGTTCCTGTCGCGCGCTGCGCGCGGCGATTTCGGGCCCTCGCTCGTCTATCGCGATTTCAGCGTCACGGAACTGATCTCGATCGGCCTGCCGGTCAGTGCCAAGCTCGGGCTCACGGCCATGCTGGTGGCGCTGCTCATCGGGGGGCTTGGCGGGATTTTCGCCGCCCTGCGCCAGAATTCACTGCTCGATCACGCGCTGATGGCGCTTGCGATGACCGGCATTGCGCTGCCGGCTTTCGTCAGCGCGCCGATCATGGCGCTCTTTTTCGGCCTGTACCTCAAGTGGCTGCCGGTCGCCGGGTGGAATGACGGTGCCGCGGCCAACATGGTCCTGCCGGTCATCGCCATCGCACTGCCGCAGATCGCGATCATCGCCCGGCTGATGCGCGGCGGGATGCTCGAGGTGCTGCGCTCGAATTTCGTGCGCACGGCGCGCTCCCGCGGCCTGCGCGAATCGCGGATCGTGTTCCGCCACGTGCTGCCCTCGGGCATCGTGCCACTGGTCGGTTACCTCGGACCCGCGCTCGCCGGCATCATGACCGGTTCACTGATCGTGGAAATGATTTTCAATTTGCCAGGCGTCGGCCGGTACTTCGTGCAGGGCGCGTTGAACCGCGACTATCCGCTGGTGATGGGCATCGTGATCATCTATGCGAGCTTCATCATCCTGCTGAACCTGCTCTCCGACCTCGCCTACGCGGCCCTCGACCCGCGCGTGCGCCAGGGGTACCGCTGATGGGTGCCGTGACCGCCGCCAACCCCGCGGAAGCCGGCCGCCAGGCCGCGTCCCGTTCGCTCTGGCAGGTCGCCGGCGCACGCTTCCGGCGCAACCGCGCCGCGATGGCCAGCGTCGTGATCCTCGCCCTGATCGCCATCACTTCGCTGCTGGTGCCGGTCTTCTGGCCGCACGGCATCGAGGATGCCTCGTGGGAAACCATCCTCACGCCGCCGACGCTCGCCGACTGGCACTGGTTCGGCACCGACGCCAACGGCCGCGACCTCTTCGTGCGCACGTTCTACGGCGGCCGGATATCGCTCGCCATCGGGCTCCTGACGACCGTGGTCGCGCTCCTGATCGGCGTCACCTACGGCACCATCGCCGGCTTCATCGGCGGGCGCACCGACGGCTTCATGATGCGCATCGTCGACATCCTCTACTCGCTGCCGCTGATCTTCTTCATCATCATCCTCGTCACGGTCTTCGGCCGGAACATCTTCCTCGTGTTCATGGCCATTGGCGCCATCGAGTGGCTGACCATGTCGCGGATCGTCCGCGGCCAGACGTTGACCGTGAAGACCCGCGAATACGTGGAGTCCGCCGTCGCGATCGGCCTGCCGCGCGGCACGATCCTGCGCCGCTACATCGTGCCGAACGTGCTCGGCCCGGTGATCGTCTACGTCACGCTGCTGATCCCGACCAACATCATCGTCGAGAGCTACCTGTCCTTCCTCGGCCTGGGCGTGCAGGAACCGCTGACGAGCTGGGGCCTGCTGATCTCGCAGGGCGCCGGCCAGCTCGATGGCGCGCCCTGGCTCGTGTTCTTCCCGGCCACGTTCCTCGCGGTGACGATGTTCTGCTTCAACTTCATCGGAGATGGGCTCCGTGATGCCCTCGATCCGCGGGACCGCTGATGTCGATGCCACTTGACGCTGAAATCGCACTGAATCCCGGGCGTGGGAGCGGGATACCCCCTTTGCGGCCTGGCGGGCGGACCCGAGGGCTCGCAAAGGGAGTATCCCGCTCCCTCGCCCCGCATCGTCGCGGATTCATGATGTCGCTGCTCCACGTCGCCGCGGCCCCACGACCTCGCGCATCGACGCAGTCGAGGGCTGGAGGGGGAGGAAGCCCCTTTGCGAGCCCTCGGGTCCATCGATGCAGGCTGGCCGGGAGGGGAAACCCCTTGGCGAGCCCTCGGGTCCGCCCGCCAGGCCGCCAAGGGGTTTCCCCTCCCAGCCAGCCGTCAATCCGCGTGATCGCCGAAAAGAGCGCCTGACCGATGGGTCCCGTGATCACCTGCAACAACCTGAACGTCCGCTTCCGCACGCACGACGGCGAAGTCGCCGCGGTCGCCGATCTCGATTTCGAGCTCAATCCGGGCGAGTGCCTCGGCGTCGTCGGCGAATCCGGATCCGGCAAGAGCCAGACCTTCATGGCCATGTTCGGCCTGCTCGCCGCCAACGGCCGGGCGACCGGCAGCCTGCAGTACCGCGGCACCGAGCTGCTCAATGCGCCGCGCGCGGTGCTGGACGGGATCCGCGGCAACCGGGTGGCAATGATCTTCCAGGATGCGTTGTCTGGCCTGACGCCGACGATGCGCGTTGGCCAGCAGATGGCGGAGGTACTCAAGCGCCACAAGGGGCTCGGCGAGCGGGCGGCGAAGGCCCAGGTGATCGAGGCGCTGGAGATGGTGCGGATCGCCGACGCGCCGCGCCGCTACGATGCCTATCCGTTCGAGATGTCGGGCGGCATGCGCCAACGCGTGATGATCGCGCTTTCCACGCTGTGCCAGCCGGAAGTGCTGGTGGCCGACGAGCCGACCACGGCGCTCGATGTCACCGTGCAGGCACAGGTGTTGCGGCTCCTCAACGGACTCAAGCGCCACACCGGCACTTCCCTCGTGCTGATCACCCACGACCTCGGCGTCGTGGCCGGCATCTGTGACCGTGTGATGATCATGTACGCCGGCCGCGCCGTCGAGCAGGGCCCGGTGGCGGAGATCTTCAACCGGCCGGCGCATCCGTACACGGCGGCCCTGTTGCGCTCCATGCCCAGCCTCGCGATCGATCCCGGGACGGACCTGCCGGTGATTCCGGGCCAGCCACCGGACCTCGAGGCCCTGCCGCCCGGCTGTTCCTTTGCCACGCGCTGCACGCGGGTTTTCGACCGTTGCCGGGTCGAGCGCCCATTGTTGCGGCCGGTGAACGGCGACAACGGCCACAGCCGGGCCTGCCACCTCGAACCATGAACACGAACGCTTCCGCCCCGCTCGTCGTCGAGCACCTGTCGGTGCACTACCCGGTCATCCGCGGCGTCGGGCTGCACCGCCAGCACCTGTTGCTGAAGGCGGTCGAGGACGTCAGCTTCGAGTTGCACGCCGGCGAGACGCTGGGCATCGTCGGCGAGACGGGTTGCGGCAAGTCTTCGCTGGGCAAGGCCGTGCTGCAGCTGACCAAGCCGGCGGCCGGCCGCGTGCTATGGCAGGGTCGCGACCTCTGCGCGCTGTCGGCCGCGGAGATGACCCATTGCCGGAAGGACCTGCAGATCATCTTCCAGGATCCGCTCTCCAGCCTGAATCCCCGGATGACGATTGGCCAGATCGTCGGCGAACCGCTGGAAGTGCATCGTCCGGAGATCAAGCGCGCCGAGCGGGCCCAGCTCGTCGACCGGATGCTCGAGCGCGTGGGCCTGCGTCCCGAGATGCGGGGCCGCTATCCGAACGAGTTCAGCGGCGGCCAGTGCCAGCGCATCAGCATCGCGCGCGCCATGATCGCCGAGCCCAGGGTCATCGTCTGCGACGAACCGGTGAGCTCGCTCGACGTGTCGATCCAGGCACAGATCTGCAACCTGCTCCGCGACCTGCAGCGCGACACCGGCATCGCGCTCCTTTTCATCAGCCACGACCTGCCGATCGTGCGCTACATGAGCCATCGCGTGATGGTGATGTACCTCGGCCGGGTCATGGAGATGGCCGGGCGTGCCGACCTCTTCGAGTCACCGCTGCACCCCTACACCCGCGCGCTGATCGGCGCGGTGCCCCGCACCGATGCGGTGCTGGAAGTGGCCCCGCCGGCAGCCGAACCGGCCGATGCGCTGCTGACGGCCGCGGCGCTGCAGAAGTCGATGGATGGCGAGCTGCCCTCCCCGCTTTCCCCGCCGAGCGGCTGCGTGTTCCGCACGCGCTGCCCGATCGCGATCCCGGTCTGCGTGATGCGCCAGCCCGAGCAGTCGGTAGCCGGGCCGGGCCATCAGGTGGCCTGCCATCGCTGGATGGAGATTGCCGATCCGGGCAGCCAGCGGGAGAGCGCCTGACCAGGCGGCTGCCCGCGGCCAACGACGAGAATCAACGATTGATGCGCGTCAGGCGCACGTGGTGCCGGTAGTGGTCGCCGCGGTACCAGGCCTCGAGGCGTTCCACCGGCTGGCGACGGCTGTCGAACACCACGAGCCGGATGTGCACCAGCGGGATGCCGACCGTGGTCTTCAGCACCCGGGCCAGGCTCGCATCGGCCAGCGTGGCACCGATCACCTGGTCGCAGGAGGCGATGTCCACGCCCTTGCGCTCGAGCAGGGTCAGCATCGGGCTGACATTGAGCTCGGAGAGGTCGAAGCGCACGTCGAGATCGGCCGGGACGTGGGTGACCACGTAGCCGATCGGCACCTTGCCGAGCAGGCGCACATGGGAGGCTCGCTGCACCAGCGTCCCCTTGGCGAGGCCAAGGTCCCTGCTGACCTCGGCATCCGCCTCGATCTCGTCGATGTGGGCCTCGGCCACGCGGGTGTTCTTGCCGAGCCGCTCCACCTTGCGCAGCAGCTGGCCCATGTCCGCCACCACCGGCGCATCGGCGATGTCGTCGACCACGAAGGTGCCGCGCCCCGGCTGGCGCAGCACCAGCGACTCGTCCACCAGCATGTCGACGGCCTTGCGGGTCGTGATCCGCGACACCGAGAACAGGCCGCACAGCTCGTCCTCGGTCGGCAGGCGGTGGCCCGGCTTGACGGTGCCCTGGTAGATCCAGTCGCGGATCGCCGAATACACCTGGATGTACCGGGGTGTATGCAGCGCATGGTTGACGGC
>CAZMVP010000100.1:5044-7081 GCA_964569355.1 uncultured Chromatiaceae bacterium
CAGGTTTCCGGGTCTTTTTGCCACGGTCAACTTATCCTCATCGGGACGGCCAATTGTATTAACATCATGATCCCATCATAACCGCAGCCCCCGAGAGATTGACCTGATGAGCAGCAACGCCAAGTCCCCCGCAGCCGCCGGCACCCCCGAGATGGTGCGGGCCGACGGCACCTACCCGACGATCCCGCTCCGCAAGGACGCGATCACGGCGTCCGTGGTGCAAACCCGCGTCAACGGCGTGAATGGCGCCAACCCCGGACCGGACCTCAAGCGCAACCTCGACTACTTCCTGGAATCGATCGACATCGCCCAGGGCCTCGGCGGGCCGAGCGACCTGCTGCTCTTCCACGAATTCCCGATCACCGGCTTCTCCGAGTGGACCCGCGAGCAGCACTACAACCTCTCGCTCGAGATCCCGGGACCCGAAACCGCGCTGGTCGCCGAGAAGGCGAAGAAGTACAAGTGCTACATCGTCTTCGGCACCTATGCCAAGGACCCGGTCAACTGGCCCGGCCACATCCTGCACCTGATGGTCATGGTCAAGCCCGACGGCTCGATCGCCACGCACTGGAAACAGCGCAACGTCCGCGGCATGTTCCCCGGTGGCGAGCAGTACACCTCGGTGATCTACGACGTGTATGACCGCTTCGTCGAGATGTACGGCATCGATGCCGTGATCCCGGTCGAGCGCACCGACATCGGCAACATCGGCATGTCGGCCGTGCAGTTCGAGCCGGAACTCTTCCGCTGCATGGCCTTCAAGGGCGCGGAGATCATCTGTCGCGTGGCCACCGGCGGCTTCGAGTTCGACGACATGCGGCTGACCTCCTACCACAACAGCCTGTACACGATGATCTCCAACAACTCGGTCAACACCCAGGGCCGGAACCCGGGTTTCTTCGAGGACGCCAACTTCGGCGGTCCCGGCCGTTCGGCGATCTTCGGCCCGCGCGGCATCGAGCTCTGCAAGGCCGGCCCCTTCGAGTGCAAGGTCATGGCCCGGATCCCGATCGCGGAGTTCCGCGCGAAACACCGGATCCCGGACCTGCACCTGCACCTCTACCGGCCGGTGCTGGACCAGTACCGCGAGCGCTATGCGCCCAACGGCTACCTCGATTACCTGCCGAAGGACAAGCGTGACGCCTTCCGCCACTTCCAGGAGCGCAGCAAGTGGACTCATTACTGGTAAGAAATTCGGCGGCCGCTGCCGGGCCGCCCCGCAAGCCCGCGTCCAAGGCCCGCACCAAGCTGACGCCGACCAGCGCCCGGACGCGCGAGCAGTTGATCCTGGCTGGCGAACGGCTGTTTGCCGAACGCGGCCTCGACAACGTCTCCCTGCGGCAGATCAATTCGGCGGCCGGGCAGCGGAATTCATCAGCTGCCCACTACCACTTCGGCTCCAAGGAAGCGCTGGTCTCGGCGCTCTACCACTACCGGCTCGGCCATCTCGATGCCCGGCGCACGGAGCTGATGCAACAGCGCGCCGCCGCTGGAGCGCCCCGGACGGTCGGCGCGCTGGTCGAGGTCGTGCTGCTGCCGATCGTCGAAGAGGTGGAGACCTCCGAAGGCGGCCAGTACTTCATCCGCTTCCTGTCGCAGATGCTGTGCCACCCCAAGCTGGACCTCGTCAACATGTGGCGCACGCGACTCAATGACAGCATGGGAGTCGTGTTCGCCGAGATGCGCGATGCGCTGCCGGAGCTGCCGGCGGAAGTCTTCGGCCACCGCTTTGGCCTGATGTGGCTCCTGGCGATCAACACGCTGGCCGACCGCGAGCGCATCAGCTCGCGGCCGGACACCAAGCTCGAGTACCGGGCTTCCCGCGAGCTCTTCATCAGCAGCCTGCGCGACGCACTCACCGGCCTGATCTCGGCGCCGGTGTCGCCCGCGACCCGGGCGCTGATCACCGGCTCCGGGGCCGGCTCCGGATCCGGGGCCAAGGCACGGCCAGCGGGCACGCCGCCGGCCTGATGGCTGTCACCCGCATCGGCCCGTTCCACCTGGCAGCGGGCTGGTCGCGGGGCAATGCGGCCACGG
>CAZMVP010000101.1:0-5735 GCA_964569355.1 uncultured Chromatiaceae bacterium
CCCGCGGATCGATGTCCGCGAGGCAGGCCACCCCGGCATAATCCATCGCGCAATCCACCGTGGCGGCAAGGAACTGGAGCGGGTGATGGGAATCGAACCCACGTTAGCAGCTTGGGAAGCTGCAGTTCTACCATTGAACTACACCCGCCTTGGACGCTGATTCTAGAGCATGAGCGTTCATCCGCGACAGATCCGCAGCTTCGTGCGACGTGCCGGCCGGCTGACCCGCGCCCAGCAACGGGCCCTCGATGAACTCTGGCCGCGCTACGGCCTGCCGCCCGCGGAAGAAGCCGCAGCGGAGCAGCTCGACCTGCCGGCGATCTTCGGCCGTACCGCCCCCTGCGTGCTGGAGATCGGCTTTGGCAATGGCGATGCGCTGGTCGCCATGGCCGCGGCCATGCCGGAGCAGGACTTCATCGGGGCGGAGGTCCACGAGCCGGGGGTCGGCCACTGCCTGCTGGCCATCGAACAGCGGAGTCTTGCCAACGTGCGGCTCGTCATGCAGGACGCCGTGGAGCTGCTCCGCGACCGGCTGCCGCCGGGGAGCCTTGCCGGCATCCACCTGTACTTTCCGGACCCCTGGCACAAGAAACGCCACCACAAGCGGCGATTGGTGCAGCCGGATTTCGTTGCGCTGATGGCATCGCGACTGAAGCCCGCCGGCTACTTCCATGTCGCCACGGACTGGCCCGACTACGCCGAGCACATCGAAGCCGTGCTGGCCGGTGAGCCCCTGTTTGCCAGGACGCAACAGCCGGCGGAGGCCCATGCCCGGCCGCTCACCCGTTTCGAGGCGCGAGGCCAACGGCTCGGCCATCCCACCTGGGAAGCCTGCTATGTCCGGCGATCCGCAACGACCTGATCCATGCATTACACATCGATCAGGATGATGTCCAAGGCCATGCAAATGCGCTATAAAAAAGCGGGCACCAAGCGGACAGGCATATGATCGACAAAACCCCGGCCACGGTGGCCCTGCTGCCGGAAATCGGCAGCTGGTTTCGCGGCAATGGCAAGGTGTTCGAGGTGGTCGCCGTCGATGACAAGGACCACACCGTCGAGATCCAGCACTTCGACGGCACCGTCGAGGAAATGGACGTGGATGCCTGGCGCGAGATGATTGTCCAGCCGATCGATGCGCCCGAAGACTGGTCCGGATCCATGGACGTGGGTTCGGAGGATCTTCCGGGCAACGATGAACTTCGCCAGGACTTCGGCGACCCGCTGGACTTCGTGGACAGCTACGAAGGCTGACCCGCCGGCGCCTCGGGCGGCAACTCCACCCACAGGCCGTCGCGATCAACCCCGCAAGGCAACGCCTTGAGCGTGCGGCCGGAACAGGGACCAAACACGCACAGCCCGGATTCCGGATCGAACAGCGCGCCGTGCGATGCGCAGCGCAGCAGGCACTGGCCGGGCACCAGGAAGTCATCCCCATCGAAGTTCAGCGGATGCTGCTTGTGCGGGCAGACATTGGCATAGGCGCGCAGCCGGCCGTTGGCCTGCACGACAAAACCCCGGAACGGCCGGTCCTCATCGCCGACAAGGAATTCCCGGGCGCCCGGATCGGCCAGTGCCGCGAGCTCGTCGCAGCCAAGCGCAATGATCCGGATCGGCGGGTCACTCATCCAGCCGTGCCACCTGCCGGCGCAGGAACATGAGCATCACGAGTCCCGGGATCGCGGTGAAGAAGGTCAGGACAAAGAAACTGCTCCAGCCAACGGCATCCACCACATAGGCGGCCGGCGGGCCGAGGAAGTTCCGCGCGACGCTGGCCAGTGCCGAGAGCAGGGCATACTGGAACGCGCTGTAGCGCACGTCGCAGAGGCCCATCAGGAAGGCCACGAAGGCCGCGGCACCCATGCCGCCGGCGAAGTTGTCGAAGCCGAGCGCAATCACCATCAGGATCGTGCTCTTGCCGGTGGCCGCGAGCAGCGCATAGAGCAGGTTGGTCAGCGCCTGCAGGATGCCGAAGGCAAGCAGCGACCGATACAGGCCGATCCTGGCGAGCAGCACGCCGCCCGTGAAGGTGCCGAGCAGCGTCAGCACGATGACCACGGTCTTGGAGATCGCGCCGACTTCCAGCGCCGTGAAGCCCACCCCCTTGATCAGGAACGCGGTGACCAGCTTCAGCGCGAAGGCATCGCCGAACTTGTAGAGCACGATCAGGCAGAGCAGCGCCCACGCCCCGGGCCGGCCCAGGAATTCCTTCAGCGGATCGATGATCGCGGCCGCCAGCGTGCGCGGCGGGGCGGCCACGCGCTCGGGTTCGGGCGCGACCCAGGTGAGCAGCACGGTCGCGCCCATGATCGCGGCCATCAGCAGGTAGGTATTCCGCCAGCCGATGACATCGGAGAGGATCAATGCCAGTGCCCCGGCGATCCACGTCGCCACGCGGTAGCCGACCTGCGTGGCCGTCGAACCGACGCCGCGTTCCTCGGGGCGCAGCGTGTCGGCCCGGTAGGCATCGATGACGATGTCCTGCGTGGCCGATGCGAAGGCAATCAGCAGGCCAAGGGCCGCCACCGCGTAGATCGCATCACCCGGGGTGCCAACCCCGAGCTGGTTCCCCTTGAAACCCAGCAGCGCGATCAACGCCGCGAGCAGCAGCTGCAGCACCACCATCCAGCCGCGTCGCCGGCCGAGGATCGGCAGCGCATAGCGATCCAGCACCGGCGCCCACAGGAACTTGAACGCATAGGGAGCCCCCACCAGCGTGAGCCAGCCGATGGTCCGGATATCAAGGTCCAGCGTGGCGAGCCAGGCCTGCAGCGTGCTGTCCGACAGGTTGAACGGCAGCCCGGAGGCAAAGCCCAGCGTCAACGCGGCGGCCACGCGCGGATTGGCGATAAGCGCCCGGAAGCGGATCCGCTTCATGCCTGGCGGCCGGATCCGGGCTTCAGGTCGAAGTCCATCAGCAACGGGGCATGGTCCGAGAAGCGCTTCTCCCGGTAGATGGTGGCGCGACGGGCGGCGCCTTTCAGGCCCGGCGTCGCGATCTGGTAGTCGATGCGCCATCCCACGTTGTTGGCCCAGGCCTGGCCACGATTGGACCACCAGGTGTATTGCCCGTCGTCCTGGTTGATCTCGCGGAAAGTGTCGACGAAGCCGAGCGGGCCGAAGAGCCGATCGAGCCAGGCCCTTTCCTCGGGCAGGAATCCCGAGTTCTTCTGGTTGCCGCGCCAGTTCTTCAGGTCGATCTCCTTGTGGGCGATGTTCCAGTCGCCGCAGAGCACGTATTGCCGGCCATCCGTGCCCTCGCCCGCCGCCCGCATGGCGGCAAGCCTGGCATCGAACTCCTTCATGAAGCGGAATTTTGCCTGCTGCCGCTCCTCGCTCGAGGACCCCGACGGCAGGTAGATCGAGACGATGCTCAACGGACCGAAGCGGGCCTCGAGGTAGCGCCCCTCCGCATCGAATTCCTTCGAGCCGAAGCCGCGCACGACCTCATCGGGTTCCCGGCGACTGAAGAGCGCAACGCCGCTGTAGCCCTTGCGCTCCGCCGGTTCGTAGAAGCAATGGAACTGGCGCGGGTGGAATTGCGGCGCGCGGATGTCTTCGGCCTGGGCGCGGACTTCCTGCAGGCACACCACGTCGGCCCGTTGCCGTGACAACCAGTCGAAGAGTCCCTTGCGTGCAGCCGAGCGGATGCCGTTGACGTTGAGCGTGACAATGCGCATGCAGGGCTTGAGTGTACGATATCGCCGGCAACGGAGGTTCGGCGGCATGGGCGACTACAGGCAGGAATTCATTGCACTGGCACTGGAAGCGGGCGTGCTCCGCTTCGGCGAGTTCACGCTGAAATCCGGCCGCCGGAGCCCCTACTTCTTCAATACGGGCCTT
Source organism: uncultured Chromatiaceae bacterium (assembly GCA_964569355.1). GTDB lineage: Bacteria > Pseudomonadota > Gammaproteobacteria > Steroidobacterales > SHZI01. The sequence goes on from CAZMVP010000101.1 coordinate 3,844, forward strand.
TTCAACTCGGGCCGTGCGGCCGCTACGCTTGGCCGCAGCTACGCAGCCGCCGTCGCGGCTTCGGGGATCGGCCACGACATGCTCTTCGGACCTGCCTACAAGGGCATCCCGCTGGTCGCCCTGACGGCGGCGGCGCTGGCCGAACACCATGGCCAGGACCGGCCCTGGTGCTTCAACCGCAAGGAAGCCAAGGACCACGGCGAGGGCGGCGCGATCGTCGGCGCCCCGGTCGCGGGCCGCGTGCTGATCCTGGACGACGTGATCACCGCGGGCACCGCGATCCGCGAATCCGTGACGTTGATCCGCGAGGCGGGTGGCACGCCTGCCGGGGTCGTGCTGGCGCTGGACCGCCAGGAACGCGGGGCTGGCGCACTGTCCGCCGTGCAGGAAGTCCGGGAAACCTACGGCATCCCGGTCAGCTCGATCATCACGCTGGGAGACCTCGTGGCATTCCTCGAGGACGCTCCTGCCTACCGGCAGTTCCTGCCGGTGGTCCGGGAGTACCGCGAGCGCTTCGGCGTGGCCGCCGGATGAACATAAGCAAGTGCGATGCCAATCACTGTTTCTGGTTAAATGGCCGCTGGATAATCTCAAGGGGAACGGGCTGATCGGCCCGTGGTTCGAGGGTATCCGGATGTGGGCGTGGGGCGGACAGGAAGCTCGGCCGGCGCCGCGGCAGGGCGCGAGGTGGCCCGGCATGGCGGCCATGGCCATGCTCGGTGTGCTGCTCGTCCTTTTCGCCACGGATGCCCCGCTCGCCGCCACCAGGAACAAGCCCGCCCGGCCCGGCAAGCCCGGCGGCAACGGCGACATCGTCTATCGCTGGGTGGATGACAAGGGTGTCGTGCATTTCGGTGACCAGGTGCCGCCCGAATATGCGCCGATGGATCGGGAGATCCTGAACCAGCAGGGCATCCCGCTGCGCGAGGAGCAGGGCCTGCTGACGCCGGAGGAGCGGGCCGCGCAGGAGAAGGCCAAGGCCGAGCAGGCCGCCGCCAAGGCCGCCGCCCGCCGCGACGAGGTCCTGCTGAATACCTACCTGTCCGTCGAGGAGATCGAGGGGCTGCGCGATCGGCGCATCGAACTGATCGATGGCCAGCTGTCCGTGATCAACAACTACCTCGACAGCCTGAAGGGCAACCTCAAGGTGCTGCAGACGGAGGCCAGCCGGTACAAGCCATACAGCCATGATGCCGACGCTGCCCAGATCGACGAACGGCTGGCCAAGGAAATTTCCGACACGGTAGACTCGATCACGCTCTACGAGAAGACGCTGGTCGACACCCGCGTCCGCAAGGATCGCGTGGTCACGGCCTTCGATGCCGACATCACGCGCTTCAAGGAACTGAAGAGTCCCTAGCCGCTCCCGGTGTGGCCGAAGCCGCCGGCACCCCGCTCCGAGGCATCGAACTCCTCCACCCGCTCGAAGGCCACCTGCACCACCGGAACCACGACCAGCTGCGCCAGGCGCATGCCCGGCGTGAGCTCGAAGGCCTCACGACCGCGATTCCAGCAGGACACCATGATCTGCCCCTGGTAATCGGAGTCGATCAGGCCAACGAGGTTGCCGAGCACGATGCCGTGCTTGTGGCCGAGGCCCGAGCGCGGCAGGATCATCGCAGCAAGCCCCGGATCTTCCAGATGGATGGCCATGCCCGTCGGCACGAGCACCGTGTCGCCCGGGTTCACCATCATGGTGTCATCGATGCAGGCCCGGAGGTCGACGCCGGCCGAGCCCGGCGTCGCGTGATCGGGCAACGGGAAATCCCGACCCAGGCGCGGGTCGAGGATGCGAAGCTGGATTTTCTGCATCAGGAGGTTCCGGAGCGCGTGGCCCTGTAGCGTGCCGCCACGGTGTTGATGATGTGTCGTGCCAGCTCGCGCTTGGGCAT
>CAZMVP010000101.1:5835-6990 GCA_964569355.1 uncultured Chromatiaceae bacterium
TTCTGGTCCTCGTCGAAGCCGAGCCGCGCGCCGACCTGGTTGGCGATGATCATGTCGAGGCCCTTCTTCTCGATCTTGCTGCGCGCATATTCCTCGAGGTGTTCGGTTTCGGCCGCAAACCCCACGGTGAACGGTGGTGCGGCGCGGGCTGCGATCGTGGCGAGCAAGTCCGGCGATCGCGACATCTCGAGGGAGAGGCGGTCCTCGCGCTTCTTGATCTTCTGGGCGGCAGGTTCCGGACGATAGTCGGAAATCGCCGCCGCCCCGATGTAAAGGTCCATGGAATCGATGACGCCGAGTGCTGCCACCATCATTTCGGCCGCAGTCTCGACGTCGCGCCGTTCCACGCCGGCCGGCGTGGCGAGGTGCACGGGCCCGGCAATGAGCGTGACCTCGGCGCCCGCTTCCCGGGCCGCCTCGGCCACGGCGAAGCCCATCTTGCCGGAGCTGCGGTTGCTGATGAACCGCACCGGGTCGATCGGCTCGCGGGTCGGACCCGCGGTGACCAGCACGCGCAGGCCCCCGAGGCTGCCGGCGATCGCGGCGGGAGGTGGCTCTTCAAGGGCACGCACGATGTCCGCCGGTTCGACCATGCGGCCGGGACCGACATCGCCGCAGGCCTGGCTGCCGGAGGCTGGCCCGATGAAACGCACACCACGGGACTCGAGTGTCGCGCGATTGGCCTGGGTCGCGGCATGCCGCCACATGGCCTGGTTCATCGCCGGGGCCAGCACGAGTGGCGCATCGGTCGCGATGCACAGGGTCGTCAGCAGGTTGCCGGCGGTGCCGGCGGCCAGCAGGGCCATCAAGTGGGCGGTGGCCGGCGCGACCAGCACGAGATCGGCCCAGCGGGCCAGCTCGATGTGGCCCATGGCGGCTTCTGCCTCGTCGTCCCAGAGTTCCGAACGAACCGGGTTGCCGGACACTGCCTGGAACACCGTGGGCGACACCATGCGCGTGGCGCTTGGCGTCATGACCACGCGGACTTCCGCTCCGGCATCCTTGAGGCGCCGGACGAGGTCGGGGCTCTTGTACGCGGCAATGCCCCCGGTCACGCCGAGCAGAACGTGCTGATTGTCCAGGCTTCCCATGAGTGGTGTCGCATTCCCCGTTGGGTGCGGTGGCCGACGGCAGCCGGAAGCTTAGCGTAACGAC
>CAZMVP010000102.1:0-4570 GCA_964569355.1 uncultured Chromatiaceae bacterium
GGCCGGAGAGCACGCCGGCCTGGATCGCGGCGCCCACGGCCACCGCCTCGTCCGGATTCACGTCCTTGCGCGGCTCCTTGCCGAAGAAGGCCTTCACGACTTCCTGCACCTTCGGCATGCGCGTCTGGCCGCCGACCAGGATCACGTCGTCGATGTCGCCGACCTTGAGTCCGGCATCGCTGACCGCAGTCCTGGACGGACCGATCGTGCGGTTGACCAGGTCTTCCACCAGCGACTCGAGCTTGGCACGCGAAAGCCGGATGTTGAGGTGCTTCGGCCCGCTGGCATCCGCCGTGATGTACGGCAGGTTGACCTCGGTCTGCTGCTGGGACGACAGCTCGATCTTGGCCTTCTCGGCAGCTTCCTTCAGGCGCTGCATGGCCAGCGGATCGCGGCGGATGTCGATGCCGCTTTCCTTCTGGAACTCGCTTGCTAGGTACTCGATGACCTTCAAGTCGAAGTCCTCGCCACCGAGGAAGGTGTCGCCGTTGGTGGCCAGCACCTCGAACTGGTGCTCGCCGTCGATCTCGGCGATCTCGATGATCGAGATATCGAAGGTACCGCCGCCCAGGTCATACACGGCGATCTTGCGGTCGCCGCGCTGCTTGTCCATGCCATAGGCCAGCGCCGCCGCGGTCGGCTCGTTGATGATGCGCTTGACCTCGAGGCCGGCGATCCGGCCGGCGTCCTTGGTGGCCTGGCGCTGGGAGTCGTTGAAGTAGGCCGGTACCGTGATGACCGCCTCGGAGACGGTTTCACCAAGGTAATCCTCGGCCGTCTTCTTCATCTTCATCAGCACGCGGGCCGAGACCTCGGGCGGCGCCATCTTCTTGCCGTTGCCCTCGACCCAGGCGTCGCCGTTGTCGGCGCCCACGATCTTGTACGGGACCATGTTGATGTCCCGTTGCACGACCTCGTCCTTGAACTTGCGGCCGATCAGCCGCTTGACCGCAAACAGCGTGTTGGCGGGGTTGGTCACCGCCTGGCGCTTGGCAGCCTGGCCGACCAGCGCCTCCCCGTCCTTCGTGAAGGCCACGATGGACGGCGTGGTGCGATCGCCCTCGCTGTTCTCGATCACCTTGGACTTGCCGCCCTCCATGACCGCCACACAGGAGTTGGTGGTGCCGAGGTCGATGCCGATTACCTTGCTCATTCGTTGCTCCATCCGCCCGGGGCGGTCGAAATGTAAGTGTGGCCTCGTCCCGAGATGGGCCCGGATCGCCGCATTTCAAGGGCTTCCAGGCACCACCCAGGTCGTTCAGGCTGTTCAGTTCGCTGCGTCATGGCCGGCATCGCCGGCCGACGGGCCCGTACCAGCCCCCAGCGGCTCCCCGGCGACGATGACCCGGGCAGGCCGGAGCAGCCGGTCACCGAGCCGGTACCCCTTCTGCATCACCAGCATCACGCTTCCGGGCTCGGCGGTGGACGACGGCTGCATGCTCATGGCCTCGTGCAGCTGCGGGTCGAAGGGCTCGCCCAGCGGATCCACCGTCTCGATGCCGAACTTCTCGAAGGCCGTCTTCAGCAGCCGCAGCGTGGCCTCCTTGCCCGCCACCAGGGTCTCAACGGAGGCATTCCCGGCATTCTCGAGGCCAAGCTCGAGGCTGTCGGCAATGGCCAGCAGTTCCGTACCCAGCTTCTCCACGCCCGAGCGGCGGGCCGCTTCCACGTCGCGCGCCGCACGTTTGCGGACATTGTCCAGCTCGGCCACGGAGCGCAGGTACTTGTTCCAGTTGTCCGCGCTGGTGGCTTCTGCCTTCTCGAGCGCCTCGCGGAGCCCGGCGAGGGACTCTCCCGGGACATCGGTCGGCGCATTGGCGGCGCGGTCGGCAGCGGCAGATCCCCGTGGATCCACCGGGTCATCGAAATCAGGCATCAGGCAGTCTCCTGGGCAATGGGAAGGCCGGATCCCGCGTTCCCGGCCGGCGAAAACCGGGATATGGGGACGCTGGCGGCGAATCTCAAGGCCGGTGCGTGTGGGGTTTGTGGGCGTCCTTGCGCGGGCCATCGGCCGGCTGGTTGGCCACGTTCAGCGCCGCGCCCACAAGGCGCGCCGTGACGTCGACGATCGGGATGACCCGCTCGTAGGCCATCCGCGTCGGCCCGATGACACCGAGCACCCCCACGATCTGGTCGTCGACAGTATACGGGGCGGTGACGATCGTGCAGTCATCAAGGATGCCGTACCCCGACTCGCCGCCGATGAAGATCTGCACGCCCTGGGCCGCGACGCTGCGATCGAGCAGGGTCAGGATCTCGCGCTGCTGACCGAAGGCGTCGAAGAGCTTCTTGATCTTCTCGATGTTCGACAGCTCCTGGAAGTCCATCAGCTTGGTCTCGCCGGACAGCACGTAGCCTGCCTTTCCGCCGCCGGCCTGCCGGTCCGGATCGGCGTCGGCGATGGACTCCAGCATCAGGTGGTTCATCGACTCCCGCGTGCCGTCGAGGTCGCTCAGGATCTGCGCACGGACCTCGTCCAGCGACCGGCCGATGAAGCGCGAATTGAGGAAGGCGGCCGCCCGGCGCAGCTCTTCCTCGCCGTAGTCGCGTTCCATGTCGAGGATCCGGTTCTGCACCTCGGCGTCGTTGACCACCATGATCACCAGCACCCGGCGGCCCGAGAGCGGCAGGAACTCGATGTGCCGGAGCGTGGCCTGCGCCTGGCGCGGGATCGTGACGACGCCGGCGAGGCTCGTCAGGGACGACAGCGCCGACGAGGCCGCCGCGGCAATCGCCTTGGCATCCCCGTGCAGCCGCTCTTCCAGCCGGGTCTGCAACCGGGCGATGTCCAGCCGGGCCATCGGCTGCAACCGGACCAGCGTGTCGACGAAAAACCGGTAACCTTTGGGGGTGGGCACCCGTCCGGCACTGGTGTGCGGAGCCGCGATGAACCCGAGGTCCTCGAGGTCGGCCATGACGTTGCGGATCGTGGCCGGGCTCAGGTCCAGGCCGGTACTGCGCGAGAGGGTGCGAGAACCCACCGGCTGGCCATCCTGGATGTACTGCTCGACCAGGCTGCGCAGGATGTGGCGGGCACGTTCCGAGAGCAGTTCGGGTGTCATTTCAATGCCCATCGTCGCGCGCCACGCTAGCAACCGGTTGATGAGAGTGTCAAGGCCATGATATGCAAAGCAAAATGAACAGGAAAGCCGTGCCGCCCCATTTCCGGACCATCGCGCTCATGGGCAATCCCCGCGACCCGCGCGTGATGGAGGCCATGCGCATCCTGGTCACGCACCTGCTGCAGGCCGGCTGCACGGTGCGCGTCAGCCAGGACATCCGCGCCAACGCCCTGCCGGCGCGCGCCCGCCGCGTCACCGAGCAGCGCCTCGCGACCGGCGCCGACCTCGTGATCGCGATCGGCGGCGACGGCAGCATGCTCTACGCCGCCCGCCGCCTCGTCGGGCGCAACGTGCCCTTGCTCGGCATCAACCGGGGCCGGCTGGGATTCCTCGCCGATGTCGGCCCGGAGCTGATGCTGGTGCACATGGACCAGATTCTCGCCGGGCGTTATGTCTCCGAACAGCGCATGCTCCTTGAGGCCACGCTCGTGCGGAAGAACCGCATCGTCGCCCGGGCCTTCGCCCTGAACGACGTCGTGGTCAAGCGCCATGCAACCGGCCGCATGGTGGAGTACCAGACCCATGTGGATGGCGCCTACGTGAACACGCATCTCGGCGATGGCTTCATCATCGCCACGCCCACCGGCTCCACCGCCTATGCCTTGAGCTGCGGCGGGCCAATCGTCGCGCCCGGCCTCGATGCCGTGGTGCTGACGCCGATCTGCCCCCATTCGCTGAGCGACCGACCCCTCGTGATCCCCGGCGACCGCGTGGTCGAGGTCCACCTGCATCCCACGGGTCCGGCGAGCGGCGCACCACGGCCGGCGAAGGCGACCCGGCCGGACCAGGCGGACGTGACTTGCGATGGCGAGCTCCTCGGAGAACTCGAACCCGGCGCGATCGTGCGGGTAAGCGCCGCGCGCGAGCGCATCGAGCTCATGCACCCGGTGGGCTACGACTACTTCAACATCCTGCGCAGCAAGCTCCTGTGGGGCCGCGACACACGGGACCACGGCACCCCACTCCCGGGCCGGTCGGCGGCGGGCCCGGCAAGCTGAGCACCCCATGCTGACCCAGCTGCAGATCCGCGATCTCGCGGTCATCGAGGCGGTGACCGTGGAGTTCGCCCGGGGCTTCACCGCACTGACCGGCGAAACCGGCGCCGGCAAGTCGATCCTGATCGACGCGCTCGCGCTCGCGCTCGGCGAACGCGGCGACAGCCAGGCAATCCGTGCCGGCGCCGACCGGCTCGAAGTCTCCGCCGTGTTCGACCTGCCCCCCGACAGCGCCGGCGGCCGGTGGCTTGCCGACAACGACTTCGACGAAGCCGACGCCACCTGCCTGTTGCGCCGCGTGGTCGGCCGCGGCGGCCGCTCCAGGGCCTGGATCAACGGCCGGCCGGCTCCGGTGCAGAGCCTGCGGGAACTCGGCGCGACGCTGGTCGACATCTGCGGCCAGCAGGATTACCAGTCGTTGCGCCACCGCGCCGCCCAGCGCGACGTGCTCGA
>CAZMVP010000102.1:4670-6957 GCA_964569355.1 uncultured Chromatiaceae bacterium
CGACGCCGAGGCACAACTGGGCGAAGCCGCGGATGCCCTGCGGCATCGGCTCGACCAGCTGGACCCGGACCCGGAACGCGAAGCGACCATTGCCGACCGGCTCGCCGCGCTGAAGGACTGCGCCCGCAAGCATCGCTGCCTGCCGGACGAGCTGCCGGCACTCCGCGATCGGCTGGCCACCGAACTCGATGACCTTGCGGCCGGCGAACACAACCTGGAGCGGCTTACCAGCACGGCCCTCGAGCGGCGAGCGGCCCTGCTCGGTCTTGCCGCCGAGCTGACTGCCGCGCGCAAGGTCAGCGCCACGGCGCTCGGCGCCGCCGTCACGGCCAACATGGCGACACTGGGCATGCCGGGTGGCCGGTTCGAGGTCCGCGTGTCGCCATTGCCAGGGGACGCGGTCGCCGCCACCGGTGCCGACGAGGTGGAATTCCTGGTCACCACCAATGCCGGCGAGCCGCCGGGGCCCTTGAGCCGCGTCGCCTCCGGCGGCGAGCTGTCGCGGCTCAGCCTGGCGATCCAGGTGGTGGCCAGCGCCAGCAGCGGCGCACCGACGCTCGTGTTCGATGAGGTCGATGCCGGCGTCGGCGGTGCGGTGGCCGAGATGGTCGGCCGGCGGCTGCGCGAGCTCGGCCACGACCGTCAGGTGCTGTGCATCACGCACCTGGCGCAGGTCGCCACGCAGGCCGCGCAACAGGCCGCCGTGGCCAAGGCCACGCAGGCCGGCAGGACGGTGACGCGGGTGCGGTTCCTGACCGACGAGGAACGGATCGAGGAGACTGCCCGGATGCTGGGTGGCGTGGACATCACGGCGCAGACCCGCGCCCACGCCGAGGAGATGCTGGCCCACGGCCGCGCACCCAGGCCGGGCCGGAAAACTCCGGCCCGTCGACGCGCGAAAGCCTAGGCCGCCGGGTCGGGCGGAGAATCAGCCGGATCGGCCGCCTTCGGCCGCACATACAGCACGAGGCTGTGGTCCACGATGTCGAAACCGTGGCGGCCGGCAATGTCGTGCTGGATCCGCTCGATCTCCTCGTTGGAAAACTCGATGACCTGGCCGGTCTCCACGCACACCATGTGGTCGTGGTGGCGGCCTGAATCCAGCTCGAACACGGAATGGTTGGTCGCGAAGTTGTGCCGCGTCACCAGGCCCGCCTGCTCGAACTGCGTCAGCACGCGATACACGGTGGCCAGCCCCACGTCGTCGCCGGCATCGACCAGGCGCCGGTAGATATCCTCGGCGCTCAGGTGGTTCGATCCGCCCTCCTGCAGGATCTCGAGGATCCGCAACCGCGGCGTGGTGATCTTCAGGCCGGCCTTCTGCAATTCCCTCGGCTTCATCGTCTGTGATCCGTACTTCCAGTATGATGCGGACCGATTATGGCATTCTCCGCGGCATATCGCTCCCATCGCCGGCCTTGGCTTGCTGCCGCGCTGCTGGCCGGCTTGCTGCTCGCCTCCGGTTGCGTCTATCGACTGGATGTGCAGCAGGGCAACCTGCTGGACGACAAGGACGTGGCCGCGATCCAGCCAGGCATGACCCGCAGCCAGGTGCGCTACCTGCTCGGCACGCCGGTCTCCGCCGACGAATTCCGGCACGATCGCTGGGACTACATGTACTACCTGCGCCCCGGCCGGAGCCGCAAGGCGACCCAGCGCTGGGTCGTGGTCTGGTTCAAGGATGACAAGGTCACGGCCGTGAGCCCCAACGTGCTACCCGGCACCGACCCGGAACGACCGGCGGCCGCTGCCTCCGGCGCGGGTTGAGTTCAGCCATACACCACCTTCGCCCGCGCCACGAACGCATCCACGAGACCGTTGCAGGTGAGCTCGAAGGCCGGGCCCAGCAGCCAGTCGCGGCTGCGGCTTGCCATCTCGAAACGCACGCGCAGGTCGATCCGGCAGCCCTCGGCTCCCAGCGGTTCGACGCGCCATTGCCCTTCCAGGCTCTTGAACGGCCCATCGACCAGCAGCATCGCCATGCCCCGGGGTGGGTCCAGCGTGTTCTGCGTGGTGAAGCTCGCATGGAACGGGCCCTTGGCCAGCGAGAGGCTCGCCACGACCTCGTTGCCGTCGCGCGAGAGCACCTGGCTAGCGGTGCAGCCCGGCACGAACCGCGGGTAGGACTCGAGGTCCGCGATCAGCGCGTATATGTCGGCGGCCGGATACGGCACGATGGCACTGCGATGAACATCGCGGATCCGCATGCGTCGCTTTCGCTGTCCCCCTGAAGTTGGCAGGATTGTTGCCGAATGAACACCCATAAATCCAGCAAGCCGACCAAGGG
>CAZMVP010000103.1:0-6912 GCA_964569355.1 uncultured Chromatiaceae bacterium
CCTGCTGGCCATCAATGGCAACCTCTTCCTGCGGACGCTGGCGCTGATGTTCACCTTCGTGTTCATGACCGCCCAGGGCGCCCGCCTCGGTACCGTGATCCTGGCCGCCAACGGGCTGCTGCTGAACTTCCTGTGGCTGACCTCCTATGCGCTGGATGGCATTGCCAATGCCGCCGAAGCGCTGGTGGGCAAGGCGGTGGGCGCGCGCGACCACGCCGGCATGCAACGGGCCGTGCGGCGCACGCTTGCCTGGTCGCTGGGCTTTGGCTGTGCCTTCACCGTGCTGTTCTGGCTGGCGGGGCCCGCCATCGTGCGCCTCCTGACCAGCCTGCCGGACGTGCGGGCCGCGGCCTTCGAGTACCTGCCGTGGCTCGTGGCCCTGCCGATGATCGCGGTGTGGAGCTTCTTCTACGATGGAGTCTATGTTGGCGCCACCCTGAGCCGGGAGATGCGCGTCGTGATGAGCGGGGCGGCGTTCCTCGTGTTCGTTCCCGCATGGTACCTCGCACGGGGCCTGGGCAATCACGGGCTATGGCTGGCATTCACTGCCTTCATGGTCGTGCGCGGGCTTGCCATGCATGTCTGGTTCAATCATCTGAAGGAGCACCTGGCCGATGCACAATCGCCCTGATCCGTGGCGGACGCTGTCGACCAGCGTCGAGTTCGACAATCCCTGGTTCACGGTCACGACGCACGACACGGTGGCGCCGGATGGCAGCCGGCCGAAGTACGGCAAGATCAGCTTCAAGAATCGCGCCGTCGCGATCATTCCCGTCGATGCCGAACAACACACCTGGCTCGTGGGCCAGTGGCGCTTTCCGCTGGGCACCTGGTCCTGGGAGCTGCCGATGGGCGGCGCGCCACGGGATGAAGACCTGGAAGACGCCGCCCGGCGTGAGCTGCGCGAGGAAACAGGCCTCGAAGCCGGGCGGCTGCAGCAGATCCTGAAGGTCCACCCCTCGAACTCGATCACCGACGAGGAAGGCTACGTGTTCCTCGCCGGGGAACTGGCACCAGGCCAGCCTGAATTCGACGCAACCGAGCAACTGGAGATCCGCCGGCTGCCGCTCACGGAAGCGATCGACATGGCGACCGACGGCCGGATCACCGATGCAATCAGCGTGGCGGGCCTCCTCAGGCTCGCCCGGATGCTTGGTTTGTAGGGTTAGAATGCTGCCATGGCACCTCCCGCAAGATTCATGGCCGCAAAATCCATGGCTGCAAAATCCATGGCCGCAAGATCCCCTGCAAAAGCCGCCGGCCGCGCCGGTCGCGTCGTGGCGCTGACCGGCCGCACGCTGGCGAAGCAGGGTCTCGGCAAGCGGCCGATCGTCGGCGTGGTCATGGGGTCGGATTCGGACTGGCCGACCCTGAAGGCTGCCACCCGGGTCCTCGCGGACTTCGGCGTGCCGTTCGAGAAGCGCGTGGTCTCGGCCCATCGCACGCCGGATCTGATGTTCGAGTATGCCGGATCGGCGCGGGATCGCGGGCTTGAGCTGATCATCGCCGGCGCCGGCGGCGCGGCCCACCTGCCCGGCATGCTGGCGGCCAAGACCACGTTGCCGGTGCTGGGCGTGCCGGTGCAGTCGAAGGCACTCTCGGGCCAGGATTCGCTGCTGTCGATCGTGCAGATGCCCAGGGGCGTGCCGGTCGCGACCTTCGCGATCGGCGAGGCCGGCGCCGCCAATGCCGCGCTGTTTGCGATCGCGGTGCTGGCCGGCCAGTTCCCGGTGCTTGCCAACAAGCTCGCGGAGTTTCGCCGGCGACAGGCGAAATCCGTGATGGCGATGACCCTCCCGGACTAGATGGCCGGCGCTGCTGCGGTCGTGCCTAAATCGATGAATGGCGAGGCTGACCGGACCTGGCCGCCCGGTGCGCCCATCACGCCGCCCGCCACCCTGGGCCTGCTCGGCGGCGGCCAGCTCGGACGCTACTTCGTGATGGCGGCGCACGAGCTCGGCTTCAACGTGTGGGTCCTGGATCCCGATCCGGACAGTCCCGCTGGCCGGCTGGCCGACCGGCACCTCGCGGCCGCCTACGACGATCCGGCGGCGCTCGACGCACTCGCCACCCACTGTGCTGCCGTCACGACCGAGTTCGAGAACGTGCCGGCCGCGACGCTGCGGCAGGTCGGCCAATCCATCCCGGTGCGGCCATCGGCTGCCGCTGTCGCGATCTGCCAGGACCGTATCGCCGAGAAGCAGTTCCTGCACGACCACCACCTGCCCCATGCGCCGTTTGTCGTGGTTCGCCAGGCAGCAGACCTCGAACAAGCGCCGGACCACCTGTTCCCGGGCATCCTGAAAGTCGCGCGCTTCGGCTACGACGGCAAGGGCCAGGCCGTGGTCGACTCGCGGCAGGACGGCATCGCGGCATTTGACCGGCTGGGCGGCGAGGCCTGCGTGCTCGAGGCACGGCTGTCGCTCGATTGCGAGGTGTCCGTGGTGCTCGCCCGTGATGCGGCCGGCGACACGGCCTGCTTCCCGATTGCCGAGAACCGGCACCGCAACGGCATCCTCGATGTGTCGATCGTGCCGGCACGCATCCGGCCTGCACTGGCAACCGCGGCACAGGATTGCGCGCTGCGCATTGCGGCGGCACTCGACTATGCCGGTACACTGGCGGTGGAGTTCTTCATTGCCGAGGACCGGCTTTACGTCAACGAGATGGCTCCACGACCACACAACAGCGGCCACTACACGCTCGATGCCTGCACGGCAAGCCAGTATGAGCAGCAGGTCCGCGCGCTGTGCGGCCTGCCGCTGGCCCGGCCCGGGTTGACGACGCCGGTGGTCATGGTGAACCTGCTCGGCGACCTGTGGGCCGATGGCGAGCCGCCGTGGGCGACGCTCCTCGACCACCATGGCTTGCGCCTGCACCTCTACGGCAAGCGCGAGGCCCGGCCCGGCCGGAAGATGGGACACTTCACCGTCGTGGACCCGGATCTCCCGCGGGCGCTGGCCGTGGCGCTGGAAGCGCGAGCGGCCGCCGGCATATCCTGAAACCTGCAGCATCGATCGTGCAAGGAAGGCGCCTGATGAAGTCCAGTTTCCTCACCGGCCTGCTCCTTGCGGCATCGCTCGGGGCCGCCGGCACCATGGGCCCGGAGGATGCCCTGGCCGCAGATGCCGGTTCCCCGGCCGCCACCGCGGCTGCCGACAGCGTGGACCTGCGGATCGTGGCGATCAACGTGGCCTCCGATGCCGGCAAGATCCGCGTCTGGGTCTACGACAGCAAGGATGACTGGCTGAGCGACCGCTACCGGACGCAGAAGGTGGTGACGGTGGCCGGCAACCGCGTCGATGGCCGGGTCATGGTCGACCTGCTGCTGCCGGCCGGGACCTACGCCTTCACGGTCTTCCAGGACCTGGACGACGACGGCAAGCTGAAGCGCAATTTCATCGGCATCCCGAAGGAGCCGTCCGGCCTCTCCAACAACGTGCGCCCGCGTTTCGGGCCGCCGAAGTTCGACGACGCGCTGTTCACCGTGACGCCGGGCACCCTCGTCGAGCAGAAGATCGAACTGCGATGAACAATCCCGCTGCCGCCCCCGACAACACCAGCACCGCGGTCGACCCGGACATCCGGCGCGTGCTCGACTTCTGGTTCCAGCCCGATACCCGCGACCAGCCGACGGTGGACAGCCGCATGGATCGCTGGTTCACCGCCGACGCGGTGACCGACGCGCTGATCCGCACCGAGTTCGGCGGCCTCGTCGACAAGGCCTCCAGGGGCCAGCTCGACCACTGGGCCGGCACGCCGGAGGGTCGGCTGGCATTGATCGTGCTGCTCGACCAGTTCCGCCGCAATATCCACCGCGGCACGCCAAAGGCCTTTTCCCGCGACCCGCAGGCATTGAAGCTCTGCGTCGAGGGCGCGATGAAAGGCGACTACAAGGGGCTGGATCCGTTCCAGCAGGCCTTCTACTTCATGCCGTTGCAGCATGCCGAGTCGCTGAAAATCCAGCAGCGGTCCGTGAAGATCTACGAGGGCATGGTCTCCGGGGTCTCCGCCACGCTCAAGGAGACCTTCGCGACCTTTGCGCAGTTCGCTGAATTGCACCACGACATCATCGAGTCCTTCGGGCGGTTCCCGCACCGCAACCGCATCCTCGGGCGGACCAACACGCCGGAGGAATCCGAGTACCTGGCGGCGGGAGCGCCGGCGTTCGGCCAATAAGGGGGTCTCATGTACTTCAAGCAACCGCGACGCGTCGCGATCCTGGGTGGCCGACGCATTCCCTTCTGCCGGGCCAACTCGAACTACGTCCATGCCTCGAACCAGGACATGATGACGGCCACGCTGCAGGCCCTCGTCGATGCCTACGGACTGGCCGGCCAGCGCCTCGGCGACGTGGCGCTCGGCGCGGTGATGAAGCACTCCCGGGACTGGAACCTCGCCAGGGAATGCGTCCTCGGCACCACGCTCGCGCCCGAGACCCCGGGCCTGGACCTGCAGCGTGCCTGCGGCACGAGCCTCGAAGCGGCCATCCTGATCGGCAACAAGATCGCGCTCGGCCAGATCGACGTCGGCATTGCCGGCGGCACGGACACGATCAGCGACGTGCCCATCGTCTACCCGGATTCCTACGCGGCGCTGCTGCTCGAAAGCTCTCGCGGCCGCAGCTTCGGCGCGCGCGTGAAGCCGTGGCTGCGCCTCAGGCCATCGATGTTCAAGCCGGTGGCACCGTCGGTGACCGAACCGCGCACCAGGCTCAGCATGGGTGAAAGCACGGAGCTCACCGCGAAGGCGTGGCACATCAGCCGGGCGGACCAGGACGAGCTGGCACTGGAAAGCCATCGGAAGGCTGCGCGGGCCTACGACGAGGGCTTCTATCGAGACCTCGTCGTGCCGTTCGCGGGCACGACGGAAGACAACAACATCCGGCGGGATACCTCGCTCGAGCGGCTCGGGAAACTCAAGCCCGTGTTCGACCGCGGCCCGGCCGGCACGATGACCGCCGGCAACAGCACGCCCTTGACCGACGGTGCCGCGGCCGTGCTGCTCGCGAGCGAGGACTGGGCGGCCGCCCGCCATCTGCCGGTGCAGGCCTGGCTGCGCTACGGCAAGGTGGCCGCCGTGGATTTCGTGAAGAAGGAGGGCCTGCTGATGGCGCCCGTCTATGCGGTGTCGGCCATGCTCCACGAGGCGGAATTGAGCCTGCAGGATTTCGATTTCTACGAGATCCACGAGGCCTTTGCCGCCCAGACCCTGGCCACGCTCAAGGCCTGGGAATCGCCGGAGTTCTGCCGCGACAAGCTCGGCCGCGACAAGCCGCTCGGCGCAATCGACCGCTCGAAGCTCAACACCCGGGGTGGCAGCATCGCGATCGGCCATCCGTTCGCGGCCACCGGTGCCAGGATCGTGGCGGGGATGGCCAAGCTGCTGGCCGGGAAGGGTTCGGGCCGTGGCCTGATCTCGATCTGCACCGCCGGAGGGATGGGCGTGACCGCCATCCTCGAACGCTAACCGCATGGCATCCGCTGATCGCCTGCTCGCGGCCGCAAACGGCTTCCTCTGGCAGAACGCGGTTCTTTTCATCATCCTCGGCACCGGCATCGTCTTCACGATCTGGTCACGCTTCTGCCAGTTCCGCGCGCTGACCCACGGCGTGCAGGTGATCCGCGGCAAGTACGACAACGCCGCGGACCCCGGCGCGCTGAGTCACTTCCAGGCCCTGTCGGCGGCGCTGTCCGCCACGGTGGGCCTGGGCAACATCGGCGGCGTGGCGCTGGCCATCAGCCTCGGCGGGCCCGGCGCCGCCTTCTGGATGTGGGTGGTCGGTTTCTTCGGCATGGCACTGAAGACCACCGAGGTCACGCTCGCCATGCTGTACCGGAACGATGCCGATCCCGCCAATCCGCACGGCGGCACGATGTGGGTCATCAGCAAGGCACTGGCGAAGCGCTCCGCCGGCCTCGGCATGCTCGGCAAGGCGATCGGCGGATTGTTCTGCATCACGCTGCTCGTCATGGTCATCACCGGCGGCAACATGTTCCAGGCCTGGAACGTCGGCAACATCACCGAAAACTACTTCGGCGTGCCGGCCGTGGTGAGCGGCATCGTCATGGCGGTGACCGTGGGCCTGGTGATCATCGGCGGCATCCGGCGGATCGGCTCCGTCGCGGGGCGCCTGGTTCCGTTCATGGTGCTGCTCTACCTGTGCGGTGCGCTCTACGTCCTCTGGGCCCGTGCCGCCGACATCCCGGCCATGTTCGCGCTGATTCTGCGTTCCGCCTTCATGCCCACCGAGGCCGGCGGGGCCTTCATCGGCGGCACGATGGGCTATGCGTTCATGTACGGCATGAAGCGCGCGATCTTCTCCAACGAAGCCGGCCAGGGCACCTCGCCGATCGCGCATTCGGCGGCCCGCACCGACGAACCGGTGCGCGAGGGCATCGTGGCCGGCCTGGAGCCATTCGTGGACACGATCGTGGTCTGCACGCTCACGGCCCTCGTCATCATCGTGACCGGTACCTGGAACCGGCCGGCCGAGGCCACGCTGCCAGCCGACATCGAGCCCGTGATGGCGAGCGAGGGCGTGTGGACGCTGCCGCCGCTGCCGGCACCGGTGCGCGTTGCCGGTGGCTGGCAGGGTGGCGAGAATGTGTTTGCGGTGCTGCGCGGCGACCCCAATGCAAAGGGTGGCAACGACCTGCATCGGCTGGCAGGCACGATCGTCACTTCGTCAACGGGCCCGCGGATCCAGTGGGATACCCTGGAAAGCCGGCTCCCGCCGGAACTTCGTGACCACGGGCTCTTCGTGACCTATGTCGGTGCCACGCTGACGGCAGTGGCCTTCGACTCGGTGCTCCCGGGCCTCGGGCGCTGGGTCGTGACGCTGGCCTCGTGGCTCTTCGCGGTGTCGACGATGATCAGCTACAGCTACTACGCCGAGCAGGGCGTGGTGTA
>CAZMVP010000104.1:0-2163 GCA_964569355.1 uncultured Chromatiaceae bacterium
GTGAACGTGTCATCCGGACCCTGCGCAAGACCGGGAAAGGCTGTTCATGACTTCGTCGGATACCCGTTTGACCGATGCCCGACTGATCTGGATCGACCTGGAGATGACCGGGCTCGATACGCAGAACGATTCCATCATCGAGATTGCCACGGTCGTCACCAATGGCAACCTGGAGATCGTGGCCGAGGGCCCGGTGATCGCCATCCACCAGCCGGACGAGGTCCTGGCGCGAATGGACGACTGGAACACCCGCCAGCATGGCAAGTCCGGCCTGACCGAACGCGTGCGCCAGAGCCGGGTATCGGTGGCCGAGGCCGAGCAGCAGACGCTCGCCTTCGTGGCCGCCCACGTGCCGGCCAAGGCGTCACCGATGTGCGGCAACAGCATCTGCCAGGACCGGCGCTTCCTCGCCAGGGAAATGCCGACCTTCGAAGCGTGGTTCCACTACCGGAACCTCGATGTGTCGTCGATCAAGATCCTCGCGGCCCTGTGGGCCCCGGACGTCCTGGCCGGTGTCACCAAGAGCACCACCCACCTCGCTCTTGCCGATATCCACGATTCCATCGCCGAACTGCGACACTACCGGCAACAGTTCATCCGGCAGCCCTAGGCAGCCGGCCTGGCTTCCGGTTCCGTGGCCTTGCCGGCCAGCTTGAGCCAGGTTTCCACCACGGTGTCCGGATTCAGCGACACGCTGTCGATGCCGTGGGCCATCAGCCACTGCGCCAGGTCCGGATGGTCGGACGGCCCCTGGCCGCAGATGCCGATGTATTTGCCGGCCTTCCGGCAAGCGTCGATCGCCATCTTCATCAGGGCAAGCACGGCGTCGTCGCGCTCGTCGAACTGGCTGGCGATCAAGCCGGAATCGCGGTCGATGCCGAGCGTCAGCTGCGTCAGGTCGTTGGAGCCGATCGACATGCCGTCGAAGTACTCGAGGAAACGGTCCGCCAGCAGCGCGTTGGTCGGGATCTCGCACATCATGATCAACCGCAACCCGTGCTGGCCGCGCTTGAGCCCGTGTTCGGCGAGCAGCTCCGTCGTGGCTTTCGCCTCGGCCAGCGATCGGACGAACGGCACCATGACCTCGACATTGGTCAGTCCCATGTCCTCGCGAACCCGCCGCAATGCGCGGCACTCGAGTTCGAAACAGGGCCGGAAGCTCTCGGCGACATAGCGTGAGGCACCGCGGAAGCCCAGCATCGGGTTCTCTTCGTGGGGTTCGTACTGCTGGCCGCCGATCAGGTTGGCGTACTCGTTCGACTTGAAGTCGGACAGCCGGACGATCACCGGTTTCGGCGCAAAGGCCGCGGCAATCGTGCTGATGCCCTCGGCAAGGCGTGCCACGAAGAACTCCACCGGATCACGGTAGCCGGCCATCTGTGCCCGGATGATCTCCTTCAGGTCGGTGCGCTGGCGATCGAACTCGAGGATGGCCTTCGGGTGTACGCCGATCATCCGGTTCACGATGAACTCGAGCCGGGCAAGACCGACGCCGTGGTTCGGCAGGTGGGCAAAGTCGAAGGCCCGGTCCGGGTTGCCCACGTTCATCATGATCTTGACCGGCACGGCCGGCAGCTGCTCGAGCTCGACCTGCTGCTGCTCGAAGTCCAGCCGGCCCTGGTACACGAAGCCCTCGTCGCCTTCGGCGCAGGACACCGTGACCTCGGTGCCGTCGGGCACATGCCTCGTGGCATCGCCACAGCCGACCACGGCCGGGATGCCGAGCTCGCGGGCGATGATCGCGGCATGGCAGGTGCGGCCGCCGCGGTTGGTCACGATGGCCGACGCGCGCTTCATGACCGGCTCCCAGTCCGGGTCCGTCATGTCGGCGACGAGGACCTCGCCATCGATGAGCTGGCCCATGTCGGCTGGATCGGCAATCACGCGCGCCCGACCGGCGCCGATCCGCTGGCCGATGCTGCGGCCCCGGGCCAGGATCTCCGGCCGGCGCTCCGCCCCATGACCGGGGCCGTCCTTGAACTGGTAGCGCAGCAGGGTGTTGCCGCTGCGGCTCTGCACCGTCTCCGGGCGCGCCTGCAGGATGTAGAGCTGGCCGTCGTCGCCGTCCTTGCCCCATTCGATGTCCATCGGGCGTCCATAGTGTTCCTCGATCGCCAGTGCCTGGCGTGCGAGGGCTTCCACGTCGGCGTCGGTCAGCGAAAA
>CAZMVP010000104.1:2263-6798 GCA_964569355.1 uncultured Chromatiaceae bacterium
AGCGAGGCGAAGACGTGGTGGATGGCTTCGAGCAGGCGGGGCAGGCCGCGGATGTTCAGGAAAGTTTCCTGCTGGCCGGCGAACGAGGCTTCCGGCAGGTCCTCGGCCGTTGCCGACGAACGGACGGCCACCGCGAAGTCGGGCGCCTGGCCTGCTGCCATGACTTGCCAGGCCGCGGCGATGTCCTTCTCCATGGCTTCCGGCAGCGGCGTGTCGAGGATCCACTGACGGATGCGGCGGCCGGTTGCGGTGAGCTGCTCCACGTTGCCGACATCGAGGTTGCGCAGGCTCGCCTCGATCCGCGCGGCAAGGCCATCCTGGGCGAGGAAGGCGCGAAAGGCATCGGCGGTGGTGGCAAAGCCGTCGGGCACCCGGACGCCGAGTTTCGTGAGCTGGCCGAGGAGTTCGCCGAGCGAGGCGTTCTTGCCGCCGACCCGGGCCACGTCGGCCATGGAGAGCGACCGCAATGGAATGATGGTGGAATTCAATGGGCCTCCAGTATCATGGCCGGACATGATGCTGGTGCCTGACCGGCCAAGTACCCCATGAACCGACGCGTGGTGTTTTTTCTCTCGGACCAGACCGGCGTGACCGCGGAGACGCTCGGCCGCAGCCTGTTGACGCAGTTCGATGACCTCGATTTCGAGCAGGTGACTCTGCCATTTATCGATAGTGTTGACAAGGCGGACGAGGCCGTGGACCGGATCAACAAGGTGGTCGAGGAGACCGGCGTCCGGCCGCTGATTTTCAGCACGCTGGTCCACGACGAGCTCCGCGAGCGCTTTGCCGGGGCCAATGGCTTGCTGCTGGATTTCTTCTCGACCTTCCTTGGCCCGATGGAGCAGGAGCTGCTGGTCCGGTCCTCGCACGCGGTGGGCCGTGCCCATGGCATGAAGGACCCGGGCAGTTATGACAAGCGCATCGAGGCCACGAACTTCGCGCTGAACAACGACGACGGCGTCCGGACCAGCGAGTACGACCGCGCCGACGTGATCCTCGTGGGGGTGTCGCGCTCGGGCAAGACGCCCACCTGCCTCTACCTGGCACTGACCTATGGCGTGTTTGCCGCGAACTATCCGCTCTCCGAGGACGAGTTCGAGACCGGGCGATTGCCAAAGGCGCTGGAAGTCCACCGCGCCAAGTTGTTCGGCGTGAGCATTTCGCCGGAGCGCCTCCAGCGGATCCGCCAGGAGCGCCGTCCGGATAGCCGCTACGCCTCGATGGAGCAGGTGCGCTACGAACTCCGGGGTGCCGAAGCCCTGTTCCGGCGCCACCAGATCCCGTGGGTGGACACGACCGGGTTCTCGGTCGAGGAAATTGCCAGCAAGATCCTGAACACCACCGGCATCGAGCGTCGCGTCCGGCCCTGACTGCGCCAGGCCGGCCTGGTGGGTACCGGGCCGGCAGCCGCGCGGGATCCGCTAAATCATGTGTGTGGGCGCGTCGAGCCCCGTGTAGTGCCGGATCCGGGCGATCTGCGCCGCCATCCCGCCCAGCAGGTCCAGTGCCGCGTGCGAGTCCAGGCCGATGCCGGCAGCCGTGCGCTCATGGCGCTCGAGGTAAACCCGCAGCGTGGCACCGGCCGTCCCGGTGCCGGACAACCGGTACACGATGCGCGTGCCGTCGCTGAAGATCAGCCGGACGCCCTGGTGATCCGACTCGCTGCCGTCGACCGGGTCGTGGTAGTGGAAATCGTCGGCCACCTCGATCACACCTTCGGCGGGCTTCGTGCCTTTGAGTATCGGCAGCATGTCGCGCAAGCCGGTCATCAGGTCGTTGGCACGGCTCGCATCGGCAATCTCGTAATCGCGGCGCTGGTAGTGGTGGCGACCATGCTGCTGCCAGTGGGCGTGCAGGATCTCGCGGATCGACCGGCCATCCACGGCGAGCAGGTTCAGCCAGAACAGGATCGCCCACAAGCCATCCTTCTCGCGACAGTGGACGGAACTCGTGCCGAAGCTTTCCTCGCCGCAGAGGCCGATCCGGCCGGCGTCGAGCAGATTGCAGAAAAAGCGCCAGCCGGTCGGGGTTTCGTAACAGGGGAGATTAAGCGTGGCGGCCACCGTGTCCAGGGCCCGGCTGGTCGGCATCGAGCGGGCCACGCCCGGAATGCCGTTCCGGTAGCCGGGGATGCGGGTGATGTTCGCCAGCATGATGGCAACGCTGTCGCCGGGTGACACGAACTGGCCAGGTCCCAGGATCATGTTGCGATCGCCATCGCCGTCGGACGCGGCCAGCAGGTCCGGGGCATTCGCGGCCTGCGATGCGGCGACCAGCGACGCCGCATCGACCGGGTTCGGATCGGGATGCAGGCCACCGAAATCCGGCAATGGCTGCGCATTGAGCAATGAGCCCACAGGTGCGCCAAGCTGGTCCACCAGGATCCGTCGTGCATAGATGCCGGTCACCGCGTGCATGGCATCGAAGCACATCCGGTGGCCGGCCTTGAGCCAGTCGCCCATGCGCTGGAAGTCGAACAGCGACTGCATGAGCCGTGCATAGTCCGCGACCGGATCGGCCACCTCGAGTTGCAGGCCCGGCACGCGGGTAGTGCCGATCGTGGCGAGGTCGAATGCCGGCAGCGAGGCGCTGCGATAGCCGGTCAAGCGCGAGGCCACCCGGAACACCTCATCTGTGACGTGTTCCGGCGCCTGGCCGCCGCTGGCCATGTTGAACTTCAGGCCGAAGTCACCATCAGGACCTCCGGGATTATGACTGGCAGTCAGGATGAAACCCGCGTCGGCCTGGCGCATGCGGATCAGGTGGGATGCCGCCGGCGTCGACAGCAAACCGTCCTGGCCGATGATGATTTCACCCACGCCGTTGGCGGCTGCCACGGCCACCAGCTTGCGGATCGCCACGTCGTTGTAGAACCGTCCGTCCCCACCGATCACGATGCGGGCACCGGCCGGCAAGCGCAGCACCGTGAACACCGCCTGGACAAACATCTCGACGTAGTGCGGCTGGCTGAACACGCTGACCTTCCGGCGCAATCCGGCGGTACCCGGACGCTGGTCGTTGAACGGCGCGCAGGACGTCTCGACGATGTCAAGCTTCAACATTTGCGTAGCCCCGGTGCAGAAGTGGTTGAGGTATAGTCCGGACGTGCTTGCCGACAGCTACATTGTTCCACAGTGCGATGCCGTACCGGGCAGCCTCGGTGCGCTGATGGCCCTGTATGAAGGCAACTTCATCAAGTTCGGCGCGCTGATGCCCCGACTCGAGGCCCTTGAGTCCGGCTCCACCGCGCTGTCCCGGACGGTGCAGGACTTCGACTTGCACCTGTGGGTGGATGCCGTCACGCGCTACACGCTTGATGTGCGCCTGACCTACCTGTTCTGCAGGCCAGGGGAGTTGTCGGGGGATGCGCCGGAGTGCGACCCGGACCTCCGGCTGCGGATCTACCTCGATGCGCGGATGGTGGAGGTCGTCAGCTGGTCGGGCAATCATCGCCACGACCTGCTGCGGGAACTGGCCGCGAGCGGGCTGCGCGAGCTGGATCGCCGCTGGTCCCGGAACATCATGCTCGGCAAGTGGCTGGACTACCTGTCCGACCGGCAGCACCAGTTCCGACTGTGACCGGCTTCACCGGCCGGATGGCCGGTATTTCGTTAACTTGCGGGAGTGAACGCTCCTGCCAGGCATCTCCCGTTCCGCCGCAAGCCGGTCGATGACGACCGGCTGCTCCGGCTGTTCTGGAACCGCGCCGAGCTCAAGCGGGAATTCGCCAAGCTGCAGCGCGAGCGCGTGCGGATGGTCGAGCAGAGCCGCCAGCAGGACGGCACGATCATGCGCATGCAGCAGCGGCTGGACCAGCTCGAGGGGCTCCTGGCCGACCCCGAGCGTGCGGCCAGCGCGGCAGTGTACTTCCAGCTGCGTGGCGTCTGGGCTTACGGTCGCCGCCGGCTGAAGCG
Source organism: uncultured Chromatiaceae bacterium (assembly GCA_964569355.1). GTDB lineage: Bacteria > Pseudomonadota > Gammaproteobacteria > Steroidobacterales > SHZI01. Next base: position 6,178 of record CAZMVP010000104.1, read on the forward strand.
CCTGGCCGATGACCTGACTGCCCGGCAGCAGGAGCGGGAAGGGCAGCGGGAGGTGGCACGGTTCGAGGAGCACCGGCAAGCCGCGCTGAACGCCATCGAGCAACGCCTGCTGCCGCTCATGGAGCAGCGGGCCGACATCGAGAACGAACTCGTCGCGATCCGCGCCGAGCGCTTCGAGCGGACCGGTTTCTGGCATCACCTGCGCCGCCGCCGGCTCGATGCACGGCAGGCGGTGTTGCTGCACACACGCGGCAGCCTCGACGAACAGATCGACCGCTACAGCAAGGCCCGCCACGAGAAGCTGCGGGAGAAGTCCGTGCCGCCGGAAGAGCTGGGGGTGGAGGGCCGCAGGGTCGTCAACCTGTCGATCATTGCGCTGGCCCAGGAACTCGTCATCGCGTTCTCCGCACACGACATTGCCGCGAAGGCACGGGACGCCTCGCTTTGCGAGGTAACCGAAGCCCGGTATGGGTCGCTGGCGGCCTGCAGGACCTTCAGCCGGCAAATCGAGGTCGTGTTGCGGCGGGTCGAGGTGATGGACGAACTGGCGGCACGCGTGCGTCGGCGCGCGGATTTCCTGCGGCACACGGTCTGCTACCCGGGCGATGGCGAGACGGTGCC
>CAZMVP010000105.1:0-6685 GCA_964569355.1 uncultured Chromatiaceae bacterium
CGGATCCCCGCGGAATGGCACAAGAACTGATCGACCGGCTCGTTGACCACCTGAGATCGATGCAGAAGCCGTAGCGACGGAGCCAGCCGACGCCGGGTCAGGAAAGGGCATGACCAAGCTCTCGACCATGAAACCATTCGCCCCGGGGGATATCTTCCTGGGCTGCACCTACCTGATGAACGTGCCGGGTGACGACCATGCGGGTGAAGGGCGCATCCTGCAGTACGACTGCAACCTCGTGCCGAAGGGCACGTTGTACACGGAAGGCACGACGCACCTCGTCGTCAACCTGCGCTTCGGGCCGGACGGCGTGCTCTGGGGCTTCGATCCGTTTGCGCATGCCGTGGTCCGCGTGAGTCCGGATGGCCGGCAGATGCCGACGGTGGACTTCGGCGACCGTGGCTGGGGCAGTGCGTGCTTCCCGCCGGAAGGGGGCGTGATCCTCTGCGAGTACCTGAAGGGCAACCGGCCGTACAAGGGTGGCGACATGCGCACGTTGCCGGGCACCGAGGTCGTAGGCTACGGCCGGATCGCGCGCTTCGATGCGAACTTCCGGAAAGTCGCGGAGTACGACACTGAAACCGCGGATTCGCTGACCGGCTTCCACGGCGTGACCCACTCGGTGCTGGATCCCTCCGGTGACTTCATCACCTACATCACCGACCTCGGCATGCGGGTAATGCGCTTCGATATCCGCGACGGGCGGCAGATGCCGGATCTCGTCAGCTATCCCGGTGGCCCGGAGTACCGCCAGAAGTGGACCACCGGGGTCGCGTATCGTCGGGACGGCACGCTGCTCCTGCTGCGGGGGAGCTTCATCGATTTCATCGACCGGCAGGGAGCCTCGCTGCGGACCCTGCCGCTGGATGCCTACGGCTACGCGATGATCACCGTATCTGCCGACGGCCGGCATGCGTTCTGCGCCAACATCTTCACGGGCGTGATGTCGAAGGTGGACCTCGAGGCCGGGACGATTGTCGGGCAGATCGACACCGGGCTCGCCAAGCCTCAGCGCAGCCTCGCGGGCGTGGCCGAGTTCATGCCGGTGTAGTGCCGGCATGGCGCCGGCGCAGTTGCAGGGGATGCGCTGATGAAAAAGCTCAAGCGCGGGAAATACGAGAAGGCGCTCGAGCCGATGCAGCGCGAGCTGGTGGCAATGGCCCGCTGGCTCGCGGATTCCGGCAAGCGCGTGCTGGTGCTCTTCGAGGGCCGCGACACGGCCGGCAAGGGCGGTGCCATCGACGCCATTCGCGACCACGTCAACCCGCGGCAGTGCCGCGTGGTGGCGTTGCCCGCACCGTCGGAGCGCGAGAAGGGCCAATGGTACTTCCAGCGCTATGTGCCGCACCTGCCGGCGGCGGGTGAACTCGTGCTGTTCGACCGCAGCTGGTACAACCGGGCCGGCGTCGAGAAGGTCATGGGTTTTGCCACGGAGAAGCAGGTGCAGGAGTTCCTGCGCCAGGCCCCGGCATTCGAGAAGATGCTGGTCGACGACGGCATCCTGCTGTTCAAGTACTGGCTCTGTTGCGACCAGGCGAAGCAGGAAGAGCGGTTTGCCGAGCGCCTGGCCGATCCGCTGAAGCGCTGGAAGCTGTCGCCGGTGGACCTGAAGGCCCGCGAACAGTATGGCGCCTATACGAAAGCGCGCGAGGTGATGTTCAAGGCGACGCACACCAGTCGTGCACCGTGGACGCTGGTGGACTTCAACGACCAGCGGCGAGGCCGGTTGACGCTGATCCGCAACCTGCTCGATCGCTTGCCGGACACCCGCGTGCCGCCGGCCAGGATCGCATTGCCGGCCCTCGCCGGCCGACTGAAGAAGGAACGCCACGGCAGCCTGAAGCCCCTCGCCAGCATCGACCCCTGACCGACGGGACCAGCCCGCCGTTGCGACCGACGCAGGGCGGGCTCGTGACGTAGACTGTCGCAGGCATGTCCCGCTGTCTGTTCCTGGTCTTCCTTGCCCTGTACACGATCCCGTCGGCCGCGTCGCCGACGGCAACGGATCGTCGCCAGCAGTTCCTGTCGGCTGTCGCGCTGCAGGATGCCGACCCGATGGCCTACGATGCCGCACGGCAGGCCCTCGATGGCTACGTGCTCGCACCCTATCTCGATTACGCGCGGTTGAAGGGCCACCTGGCCACGCTGGATGCAGCGGCCGCCCGGCATTTTCTCGATGCCGAAGCGGGCACGCAGCTTGGTGACCAGTTCCGCCGCGAATACCTGAAGGAGCTGGCGCGACGCGGTGACTGGCCGACCTTCCTCGACTTCGCGGACGGATCGGTATCCGCCGGCGTCGAGTTGAGCTGCTTGCGGTTGCGCGCGCTTTCGGCCACCGGCCGGGATGGGGAGGCCCGCGGTCTGCTGGCATCGCTGTGGGCGACCGGTGACAGCCTGCCCAGGACCTGCGATCCGCCGCTCGCCACGGCGCGCGACAAGGGCTGGGTCTCGGCGGACCTTGTCTGGCAGCGGCTGCGACTCGCGGTGGATGCCCCCAACTCGAACCTGGCCAAATACCTCGCAAGCCTGCTGCCTGCCGCGCAACGCCGCGATGGCGAACGGCTGGCGGCCGCCGTTGGCGATCCCGATGGCACGTTGAAGGCCGCGGGGGCCTGGCCCGACCAGCCGTTGAACCGGGAAGCCGTGGCCGTGGCCCTGAAGCGCAGCGCGCGCCGCGACATCGACCGGGCCATGGGCTACTGGCAGGGGTTGGAAGGTCGCTTTGCCTTCGGTGCCGATGAGCGTGCGGCGATCCTGCGCGACCTGGCGCTGTACGCGGCGGTGGCCTACAGGCCCGCCGCGGAGAGCTGGTTCGAGCAGGTGCCGGTTGCCGCGCGGGACCAGCGACTCGTGGAATGGCAATTGCGCGCCGCGCTCGCCGTGCAGGACTGGGGGGCCGTGCTGCATGTCACGGAGGGGCTGCCCGCCGGCCCTGCCGATGAACCACGCAACCGGTATTGGCGCGCCCGCGCGCTGGAAAGCCTCGGTCGTGGCGTCGATGCCCGGTCGCTGTATGCCGGGCTCGCCACGGAGGCCAACTACCATGGATTCCTCGCGGCCGACCGGCTGGATCGGCCCTACACGATCTGTCCACGCGCCATCGAGCCGGATCCCGCGCGCGAGGCGGCCCTGCGCGGCGAGATCAATGTGGCCCGTGCGCTCGAGCTCCATGCAATCGGCTGGCGGACGGAGGCCGTGCGGGCCTGGGATTTTGCCCGCGTGCGTGCCGGCGATGCCGACCGCCTGCCGCTGATCCTGCTCGCGAGCGAGGCGGGCTGGGATGATCGGGTGATCCTGGCGCTCAACCGGGGTGACGACCTCCAGCACTACCGGCTGCGATTTCCGATCGACCGGCGCGACACGGTAGAGCAGGCCTCGAAGGCCAACGGCCTGGATCCGGTCTGGACGCTGGCGCTGATCCGCGCCGAGAGCGCCTGGCAGACGGATGCGCGCTCACCGGTCAATGCGCTGGGCCTGATGCAGTTGATGCCGGCCACCGGCCAGCGGATGGCGCGCGAGCTCGGCATCGCCTGGCAGGGATCCGGCATGCTGCTCGATCCCGTCACCAACATCCGGCTCGGGACGCGCTACCTGGCCCAGCAGGCCGAGCGCTTCGGCGGCAGCCCGTGGCTGGCGACGGCCGCCTACAATGCCGGCCCGACGCCCGTGCAACGCTGGCTCTCCGAACGCGGCACGCTGCCGCCGGATGTCTTCATCGAAACCATCCCCTATGGCGAGACCCGCGATTACGTCATGCGCGTGCTCGCCTTCGGCGTGATCTACGACTGGCGCCTCGATGGCATGGCGCGACGGATGTCGAGCCGCATGCTGTTGCCGAACCAGCAACCAGCTGACGCGGTTGCGCGGCAGAAGCGCCGCGTGACCTGTGCCGGCGGACCGGAGGGCCTCAAGCCGGGCCCGTCGTGATGCGGGCAGCCGGAATCGATCCCGGCCCTGACCCTGGCTCTGATTCGGACCCCGGCTCCGACGAGCCCAGCAGCTCGCCCAGGCTTTCATCAGCGAGCAGCTGATCGAGCGCGTCCTGCAACCGGGTGGTCAGGGCGGCCACAGGTGGTGACCAGGCCGGCGGCAGCAGCGAGCCGGTGTCGCCGCCGTCGCGGACAGCCGCGAGGATTGCGGCGAGCGTGATGCCCGAAGGCTCGCGGCCCGGGATCAGCACGTCATCCGCCGTGGTCCGCAGCAGGCCGGCGCCTTCCAGCAACGCGATGATCGGCGCCAGCGTCAGGCCCGGGACCCGTGTCGCCGCGGAGATGGTGGCGGCGGTGCAGCGGGCGTTGCCGTCGCGAAAGGCGCGCCCGGAGAGATACATGATGTTCAGCGCGAGGTGTTCGCGCAGGCTGTTGTCGAGTTCGGGCTCGCTGCGGCCGAGGCGCAGGAAGACCGGATGCTGCACGTAGAACGCCACCTGTGCGCCGATGAGCAGGATGAGCCAGTTCAGGTGCAGCCAGATCAGGGCCGAGATGGCGATGGCAAAGCTGCCGTAGACCGCATTGCGACCGACCGAGAGCGTGACGGCCCAGGCGAACAGCCGGCCGGCGATGACCCACAGGATTCCGGCCGCCAGCGCCCCGGTCGCGGCGGGCAGGAAGCCGACCCTGGCATTGGGCAGGACCTTGTACAGGAAGCAGAACATGGCCGTGACGAGAAACCACGGCAAGAGGCGGGCGGACGCGACGGCCACTCCGCCGAGCGGTTGTCGTTCGAGGACTTGCTGCACGATTGCGTCGTTGGCGATGGAGGTCGCCAGGCTGATGACGATCGCGGCCACCAGCGGCGTGATGAGCAGGATGCTCAGGTACTCGATCAGCCGTCGCGCCAGGTTGCGCGTGCGCGGCACCAGCCACACATGGTTGAAGCTCTCTTCCACCTTCTGCACCATGCCGATCGCCGTGTAGAGGAGGAAAACGAGCGACACGACACCCAGCACGCCTCCCTGCAGGTGGTCGACCGTGCGGACCACCCAGTCGGTGATTTCGGCGCCGCGCGGCCCCAGCGGTTCCATCAACGCCTCGAGTTGCGGCTGCAGCACCTGGTGGACGCCCATGACCTTGACGACCGAGAAGCACAGTGCCAGCAACGGGATCGCGGACAGCAGCGTGGTGTACACAAGGCCCGTGGCACGCAACGTGAGCTGGCCGGCAAGCAGTTCCCGGCCGAGTGCGTAGAGGAACTGAAGGAGCACCCTCACCCAGCGCAGGGGCGGTGGCTCCCTGGCGGCGGACGGCCGCCAGAGTTGCCGCTGCAACCACTGGGACAGGGGGGCGGGAACGACCTTCATGGCTGGGGGCGATAGTGACCGAGGTGGGTCGCCTAACTCCACCCCGAGGTCGTGGCCGAGGTCGTGGCCGAGGTCGTGAGATGGGTCGCTGGACGGGATGGGCGATGGGTGGGCAACGGGAGCGGCCGGTGGGGTTTGTGACCTGCGTCACACCGGGCCCGGCGCCATTCGTCGAAAAGCTTTACAAACAGCGGTTACCGGCGGTATGGAGTGGCATCCAGATCATTGATTGATAGAGGAATATCCGGCCCGGCACGCTTGTTGCTTGATACACGGCAAGGACGAATGATCGTCCGGCCCCCTGGCACGGCCCGTTGGCGATGCGGGGAGTGGAATGTGAAGGGATCACAACAATGACTACGCAGCAGAAAAAGGTCCAACTGATGAAAAGCATTCGACGTCCCGGGATGATTGCCGCGGGTCTGGTTCTTTCCGCCCTGTTTGCCACGCCGAGCATGGCGTTGCCGCTGGTTGTCACCGGATTCGAGTATCCGAGCAACCCGACAACGGTGCGCATCAACAACGTGAGCCCGTCGGAGAACAGCCACGTGTATGCGGGCGGTTTCCTGACTTCGGCCGGTGGCGACAGCTTCACCTCGTGGTGCATCGACATCTTCCAGCGGACCAACTTCGGCGCCACGGTGAACGACTACAGCCAGACCAGCGCCCTCGCGGCCCTTGGCGCGGCCAAGACCCAGGCCCTGGGCCAGCTGGCCACGCAGGCCTACTCCCAGATCACCAATGCCGCCACCTCCGGTGCCTTCCAGATCGCGATCTGGGAAATCCTCAATGAAACGGCCGGCAACCTGTACAACCTCGCGTCCGGCAATTTCTCGGTGAGCAACGGCACCAACGGCTCGATCGCACTGGCGCAGACCTGGCTCAACAACCTCGGTGGCCCGAACAACTACGTCATTGATGTCTGGCAGAGCCGCAGCCATCAGGACCTGGCAGTGTTCCGCCGCGTCACGGTGCCGGAAGCCGGCAGCCTGACGATCCTCGGCCTCGGCCTGATGGTCGCCGGTTTTGCCGTCCGCCGCCGCATGACCGTGGCCAGCCGCCAGAGCTAAGCTCGCAGCAGCCAGTGCCGCAACCATCACGGTTCCGGCATCACAGCCGGAGAAAAGCCCCGCCAGAGTGCGGGGCTTTTTTTCGACTCTTTTCCGGAGTTCGCCCGGCGCCGTGACCCAGGTCCCGGTTGATTCGGGGCGCCGCCACCGTCCTACTGGCGGATGCGAATCATTGCACTGGGTCTGTGCCTGCTGGCTGCGGCAGCCTTGAGCGCAAACAGCCAGGCAGACGAGGCTGCAGCGCAGGAGTCCGGCCTGCCCTCGGCGCTCTCGAACCCGGACCAGGATCCCGCGGCGATACCGCTGGCCGATGCCA
>CAZMVP010000106.1:0-6626 GCA_964569355.1 uncultured Chromatiaceae bacterium
AAACCGACCACCAGCAGTCGGCCATTCCATTTGATGCAGCGGCTGGCCTCATCGAACAGCGCTCCGCCCACCGGATCGAAGACCACGTCCACGCCACGCCCGGCGGTGAGCCCGCGCACCGCATCACGCAGAGCGGTCGTACGGTAATTGATGACCTCATCGGCGCCGTGGGAGGTGAGGAATGCCAGCTTGTCGTCGCTGCCGGCAGCCGCCAGCACGCGCGCGCCGAGCGCACGACCCAGCTGCACGGCTGCAAGGCCCGTGCCACCCGCCGCGCCAAGCACCAGCAGCGTCTCGCCGGGCTTCAGCTGCGCCCGTTGCACCAATGCGTGGCAGGCAGTGCCGTAGACTCCCGGGAACGCGGCGGCCTCTTCCGTCGTCAATCCCGGTGGCCGCACCTCCACATCCTTCACGGCCGCCACCACGTACTGCGCCAGCCCGCCGAGCATCGTGGCCGCCATCACCGGCTCACCCGCCTGCAGCGGCCCGGCATCCGGCCCGACCTCGTCGATGACGCCGGAGACCTCGCCGCCGGGGATGAACGGCAAGGATGGCTTGTCCTGGTATTTGCCCTCGACGAGCAGCAGGTCCGGGAAGTTGATGCCGCAGGCATCGACCCGGATGCGGACCTGGCCCGCCACGGGGTGCGGCATGGCCGCGGTGCCGATTTCCAGCGACTGCGGTGGACCGTGATGCCGGCAGAGCACGGCACGCATGACGGGATTCACTGCCTGCTCCAGCTTCACTGCCACTGCCACTGCCTGACCTGGCCCGTTCCGAGCCTAACAGCTTGTAAACGAAGTTGACAAGCTCGGCAACCCGGGCTAGCTTCCGGCCAGCAGTGGACTGGAGACGGGACGATGGCACCGACAATCCGGCATGTGCGCGACCTGACCCTGCTGGCGGTGCTGGCATCGCCACTGATCCTGGCACTGGCCCTGGCGCTGGCGCCAACGCCGGCTGCCGCGGCCAGCCAGAAGCCGCGGCCGGCGCCGGCGGCACTGAAGAAACCATCGCCCCGGCAGGTGCCGGTTGCGGACCGGGTCATCCTGCTCGGCACCGGTGGCGGCCCGATCGCGCGGATCAGCCGCTCGCAACCTGCCAACCTCCTCGAAGCCGGTGGCAAATCCTACCTGATCGACATCGGCGCCGGCACGCCGCGCCAGGTCGTGCGGGCTGGCGTGAACCTGAATGCGATCGATGCGGTGTTCATCACCCACCTGCACTTCGACCACACCGCCGGGATCATGGGCTTCCTGGCCCTTGACTGGATGGCACGCCGCCAGGCCCCGGTGGACTTCTACGGCCCGCCCGGTACGCACAACCTGGTCAGCGACACGCTGAAGGCGCTCGCCAGTGGCGAGGCAATCTTCCGGCCGGAGCTGCCTGACTTGCAGCCCATGGACTCCCTCTTCTCCGGCCATGACCTGGACGTCACCACGGCTCGGGAGGTCTACCGCGACAAGATCGTCACCGTGCGCGCGGTCGAGAACTCCCACTACGACACGATGCACCTGCCGAAGACCGGCCACGGCATCGACCGTTCATTGAGCTACCGCTTCGATCTCGCCGATCGCTCCGTCGTTTTCACTGGCGACACCGGCCCGAGCCGCGCCGTCGAGGACCTTGCACGGGGCGCGGACCTGCTGGTCAGCGAGGTCATCGACCTCGACGCCCTCATCGTGAGCCTGCGCAAGCGCCAGGCGGCCACCGGGATCGACCAGCAGCCGTTGATCGACCACATGGCCGTCGAGCACCTGACACCCGAGAATGTCGGAAAGCTGGCGGCCGCGGCGGAGGTGAAGATGGTGGTGCTGAGCCACATCGCGACACCTCCCGGATTGGAAACGATCGACGCCGGGGCCATCCTCGCCGGGGTCCGCAAGCACTATTCCGGGCCGGTCCGGATCGGCGAGGACCTGGCCGTCTACTGAGCAGCGGTCCTAGAGGTTGGTCTTGCGCCAGCGCGAGCCCCGGGACCGTTTCGCGAGCCGCCGCGGCGCGCCTTCCCCGTGCTTGATCGTGACCACGGGCCCCCAGTCCGCATAGAGGATCCGGCGCAGTTCGTCGACCGCCGTCGCGCCGAGGCGCCGCTTGAGCTCGACCTCCATCTGGGCGATGGTCCGCAGCGCCGTGCCGAAGATGCCCTTGCCATCGCCGCTCAGCCGGACGATCTTCGCCCGTCCATCCTGCGGGTCCGGCTCCAGGTGGAGGAACCCGTCGTGCTCCATCTCCATCAGCGTCCGCTGGATCGCCTGGCGGCTGACGCCGATGGCGCGCGCGAGATCCGACGGGCGGGTGATGCCGTCGGAGAGGTTGATCATGATCATCGACTGCGTGCGCGACAACGCCGGCCAGCCGCCCGCCGAGAGACTCCCCTGCAGGCACTCGTCACACCAGTAGAACCCGTGGAGCAGCCCTCGCATCAGGGACTTGTCAGGTACAGGCATGCGGGCGGCTCCTCCGGGGGGCGGGGTGAAAACATCAGGCCAGGTGATTGGCCAGGTGATTGGCCAGATGATTGGCCTCCAGCCAGCGACCGACGACGCCCACGGCTTTCTCGGCCTGGCGGGGCTGGCCGACATGGTAATGGGTTACGCCGACAACATGGAAGCCGGCCCTGGCAGACGCGATCGGCGGCGGCAGGGACCTGCCGCCGCCGATCGGACGCATGAAGACGACGGGTCGCGGCACGGCCCGCCCTGTTCAGTTCTTCTTCTGTCGCCTCGATGGCTGCGCGGTACGCCGCGCCAGCGCCTCCGTGCCGAACTTCGCTTCCTTGGTCTTCCGTGTCCGCGTATCCCACTTGCGGATGTTGTCCCGGGCAACCTTCTGCTCCGCCTGCATGGCGCTGTCGTAGCCAGTGCCATGGATGCAGATCTCGGTCTGCAGGCCATTGGGATCGTACATGTAGATGGACTTCACGATGCCGTGGTCGATGGGACCGTGGCAGCTGACGCCCGCGTCACTGATGCGCTTTTGCCAGGCCAGCAGCTCCTCCTCGGTGTCGACGAGGAACGCGATGTGGCGGTCGAAGCCGCCGATGCGTTCGAACTGCTCTGCCGTGGCGCCTTCCGGCTCGTCGAAGAAGGCGATGGTGTTGCCATCACCCAGGCCGAAGAAGAGATGCAGGTAGGGAATCTCCTCGGTCCGGCCGGCGGCCTGTTCATTGATGATCGCCGCGACGAGCGGCATGCCGAGGACGTCCTCGTAGTACCAACGCGTCTGTTCGGCGTCCCGGCAACGATAGGCGGCGTGGTGGATGCTCGAGATGGGGGCCAGCTTCCCTGGCCTGGTTTGCTGTGCTGTGGCGCTCATGGATGACTACTCCCTCAGGTTGGTGCCTGGCGCGACGCCGGCGGAAACCGGATCATCGGCCATGGCGGGAGAATTCCACAGCCAGTCCTGATTGTCAACCTTCTTGACGGTTTTCCTGATGCCTGCTGCTGGCGTCAACCGCTGCCGGGATCGCCGAAGTCGAGCCCCGGGCCGCCGTCGCGGTAGCGTTTCAGGTAACGGCGCGCGACCGACTGGATGTGCACTTCGTCCGGCCCGTCGTAGATCCGCGCCTCGCGCGCGTGCCGGTACATGCGGCTCAACGGCGTGTCGTCGGTCAGGCCCAGTGCGCCATGCACCTGGATGGCCCGGTCGATGACGTTGTGCAACATCCGGGCGCCCACCACCTTGATGAGCCCGATGATCTCCCGGGCCTCGCTGCCGGCGTCGAGCTGTCGGGCCGCCTCCAGCGTCAGCAGGCGGCTCGCCTGGATCTCGGCCGCGCTCTCGAACACGTGGGCCTGCATGAGCTGCTTGCGGGAGAGCGGTTCGCCGAACGCCACCCGGTCGTCCAGTCGCCGGCACATCAGGTCGAAGGCGCGCTGCGCCTGGCCGAGCCAGCGCATGCAATGGAAGATGCGTCCCGGCCCCAGCCGCTGCTGGGCAATCGCGAAGCCCTTGCCGCGGGGCCCGAGGAGGTTCTCCTCCGGCACCCGGACATCGTCGTAGGCAACCTCCCAGTGGCCGCCCGCGATGCCGAGCAGCGGCGTCTCGCGGACGATGCGGTAACCGCGGGTGTTGGTCGGCACGATGATCATGCTGAAGCACTCGTGGCGCGGTGCTTCGTCCTCGGTCCGGCACATGACGGTGGTGTATTCGGCATCGCCGGCACCGGTCGTGAACCACTTCCGGCCGTTGATGACCCATTGGCCGCGTTCCAGCCTCGCCGTGGTCTTGAGTTGCGTGGGGTCCGAGCTCGCCACGTCCGGCTCGGTCATCGCGAAGCTCGGGATGATCTCGCCGGACACGAGCGGCGCCAGGTAGCGCTCGCGCCATTGCGGAGCTGCATGACGCTGCAGCATCAGTGAATCCTGCAACGACAGCGTGCCGAGCGCCTGCATCGCGTGGAAGGACCGGCCGATGACCTCGTTGACATGCACGTAGTCCATGAACGGCATGCCCTGGCCGCCGATCTCCCGTGGATGGCCAAGCGCCCAGAGACCGGCCGCCTTCGCCTCGTCGATCAGGCGCGACATGATCAGGTTCCGCTCGGTGCGGGAGCCGCTGTCCAGGTCGTTCTCGACCGGATACACGCGGTCCTCGACGAAGCGCAGGACCTGTTGGCGCAGTTCCTTCCAGTCAGGTGTGGTCATGATGCTGTCTTCACGATTCCGGAGCGGATCAATTCGTCGATCTCGGTGTCGGCGTAACCGCCATCACGCAACACCGCGCGCGTGTCCCTGCCGGGCGCCGGCGGAGCCACGGGTTCAGCCGCCGGCGTGCGGCTGAACCGCGGCGCCGGCGCATTCTGCAGCACGCCGTCGATTTCGAGGAACGAGCGTCGCGCGACATGATGTGGATGATGACTGGCTTCCTCGCCGGTCAGCACGGGCGCGAAGCAGGCATCGGTGCCCTCGAGCAACGCACACCATTCATCGCGGGTCCTGCTGCGGAAGACCGCGGCCAGCTCCGCCTTCAACGCCGGCCAATCGGCCCGGTGCACCTTGTCCGGCTCCAGCGTGAAGCCGCGGGGCCCGAAGCGATCCCGCGGCAGCCCGGCCTTCTCGATCAGCAGTGCCCAGAACTGCGGTTCGAGCGCCCCGATCGACACATGCTTGCCGTCGCTGGTTTCATAGCAGTCGTAATAGTGGGCCGCGCCGGACAGGAAGTGCGTGCCCGCCCGGTCGTCGTACAGGCCCTGTGCGCGGAATGCGTGGAAGGTGGCCATCAGCGCGTTGGCGCCGTCGATCATCGCGGCATCGATGACCTGCCCCTTGCCGGACCGGCGGCTCTCCAGCAGCGCGCAGACCAGGCCAAAGGCCAGCAGCATGCCACCGCCGCCGAAATCGCCGACCAGGTTCAGCGGTGGTGTCGGCGGCTCCCCCGCCCGCCCGATGCCGACGAGCGCCCCCGACAGCGCGATGTAGTTGATGTCGTGGCCGGCCCTGGGCGCCAGCGGCCCGTCCTGCCCCCAGCCGGTCACCCGCCCGTAGACCAGGCGCGGATTCCGCGCAAGGCAGATGTCCGGCCCGAAGCCGAGCCGTTCGGCCACGCCCGGCCGGAAACCTTCGTACAGCGCGTCGGCGGAATCCACGAGCTTCAGCAGCACCTCGACGCCGCGCGGCGATTTCAGGTCCAGCACGATGGAACGGCGATTGCGGCACAACGGATCCAGTGCCTGGCGCGGATCGGTGCCCGGCCGGTCGATGCGGATGACCTCGGCGCCCATGTCGCCGAGCATCATGCCGCCGAAGGGTCCTGGACCCAGTCCCGCGACTTCGATCACGCGCACGCCGGACAGCGGCCCCATGGCTCAGTGCCCCTTGCCGCCGGCCGGTTGCTTCTTGCGCGGATCAAGGCCGATCGAGCGCGCGATGATCTCGCGCATGACCTCCGAGCTGCCGGCGTAGATCCGCGACACGCGCGCGTTGCGGTACATCCGCGAGATCGCGTACTCGTCCATGTAGCCGGCACCGCCGTGCAGCTGCACGCATTCGTCGAGCACCCGCCCCTCGAGCTCGCTCGCGAAGAGCTTGGCTCGTGCCGCGATGTCGCCGTCGAGCTTGCCCTCGTTGTGCAGCCGGACGCAGTGGTCGACGAACACCTGCGTGATGTCGATCTCGGTGCGCATGTCGGCCATCTTGAAGCGGTTGACCTGGAAATCCGCGACCGCCTGGCCGAACAGCCGGCGCTCCTGGATATATCCGAGCGTGAGATCGAACGCGATCTGGGCATTGGCAACGTAGGTGCAGGCGCCGATCAGCCGCTCCTCGGCGAGGAAGCGCATCAGGTTGTAGAAACCGCGCGCCGGATCGCCAAGCACATTGGCCTTCGGCACCTTCACGTTCTCGAAAAAGAGCTCCGCCGTGTCCTGGGAATCGAGGCCCATCTTCTTCAACTTGCGCCCACGCACGAAGCCTTCCATGCCTCGCTCCACGAGGAACAGGCCGATCTCGCGGGGTACGTCGGGATTGGTGCGCGCGGCCACCACGAACAGGTCGCCGATGATGCCGTTGGAGATGAAGGTCTTCTGGCCGTTCAGCAGGTAGTGGTCGCCCCGATCCTCGGCGCGGCTGCGCATGCCGGCGAGGTCGCTGCCGGCACCGGCCTCGGTCATTGCGATGCCGAGG
>CAZMVP010000107.1:0-6609 GCA_964569355.1 uncultured Chromatiaceae bacterium
GCCTGGCGGGCGGACCCGAGGGCTCGCCAAGCCCCCCTCCTGCCGGCGCGGCTCCACTGTTGGTGCGCCCTCCCGTCGGCACAGCCGCGCTGTCAACGGGTCCTCCCGTCGACAAGGCCGCTGCTACACTGCCGGTACGGAGGCCATCTTGCTCGACATCCAGATTGTTTCAGACGTCGTCTGCCCCTGGTGCTACATCGGCAAGCGCCGGCTGGAGCGTGCGCTGGCCGAGCGGCCGGGGCTCGAGGTGTCGATCCGGTGGCTGCCGTACCAGCTCAGTCCCGAGTTGCCGCGCGAGGGCGTGGACCGGGCGGCCTACTACGCCGAGAAGTTCGGTACCGGCAGGATGGCGGAGATCCGGGAGCGCATGCAGCAGACGGCGGCGGCCGAGGGCCTGCACTTCGAGACCGGCCCCGGGGCCCGCGCGCCGAATACCCTGTCGGCGCATGTGCTGCTGCTGTGGGCCGGTGAGCAGGCCGGCATTGACCAAGGTGCCGTGGCGGAGCGGCTGTTCGCCGCCCACCACTCGCTGAACCAGGACATCGGGGATCCGGCGGTGCTGGCCCGGATTGCCGGGGAATCAGGCATGGACCCCGTGCAGGTCGAGGCAGGCCTGCGGGCCGGCCGCGACGAGGATCGGGTGCGGGCGATGATTGGCGAGGCGCAACGCCTGGGGGTGAGCGGCGTGCCGTTTTTCATCTTCAACCGCCAGTACGCGGTGTCCGGCGCCCAGCCGCCCGCGGCGCTGCTGGAGGTGATCGACCGGCTGCAGGCGTCGCCCGCCGAAGCCGCCGCGCCGGAGCCGTGATTCCCTAGAAGTTGAAGACCAGCGACACCGAGCCGGCCCAGGCGAGGCTCGTGTTGTCGATATCGAACCACTCGACTTCGGTCCGCAGGCTCACGTGCTCCGAAGCGCGCAGGTTGATGCCGGCGCCCAGTGCCAGGTCCGTGCCGCTGTCCGAGGTCTTCCGCGACTGGAAGGTGACGCCATCCGGGGCCTCGTTGCCGAGGATGATCTCCGGGATCGCCGGCTGGTCCACGCCCTCCATGGTGCCGATCCGGTCGACCACCAGCGTGTCCTGGTCCCAGGCGAGCAGGCCGACCTTGCCAAAGAGCTCCACGGTGTCGTTGATCGGCAGGAAGCCGACCAGATAGCCCTGGAAGCCGTCGATCCTGGTCTCGATGTCGATCTGGCGATCTTCCAGTGGACGGGGCGGGAAGCCGGCGAGGCTTTCGATCATCGGGATCTGGTACGGAAAGCCGTCGGAGGCCTCGCCCAGGTCGATGTAGCCGGCCTCGATGCCGAAGTACTTGCCGAAGCGCAGGCCGGCGAAGGCCTTGAATGCGACGTCCGAGCCCGCCGGATCGCGGACCTCGACTGGCCGGGCGCCCGGGGTCCGGTAGCCGTTGGGATCCACGGTCTCGACAATCGGCCCGCGGAAGTCCACATCGTACGGCGGCGCGAAGGCGCCGGGAGGCAGGCCGGGCACGCCCTGCACCTGGGTGTACTCGTCGAAGTGCAGGTTGATGTCGTCGCGCTCGACGCGCGCGCCGCCGATGCCAAGGCCGATGTAGTAGCTCACATCCGCCATGGCGATCGTCGGCAACGTGGCTGCCACGGCAACCAGGCACAGGTGCATTCGTTTCAGCTTCGGCATGGTCTCGCCCCCGGGAGTCCGGCATTCGCGATGCGGACAGGAGCCGGGACTATAGCGAAAAGTCCCGGCGTTACCACTCGGCCGCGATCGTGACAGGGAGCCTGCATGCTGTTCTGGTCAGCAGGTGGACAGGTGGCCGGGCGTTGCGTCCCATGGCTGATCGCTCTATTAGTATCTGGCGCAGCCTGGTCTTTGGCCGCAGGCTTGTTCCTCAGGGGGTTTCGTTGATGTCTACCACGTATCGCACGTCCGGCCTGGCGATCGCCATGGCCGGCGGCCTTGTCGGCGTCGGGCTCATGCTGGCACCGGCCACCGGTTACAGCCAGATCACGGAAATCACCGTGACCACCCGCAAGAAGGAGGAGAACCTGCAGGAGGTCCCGCTGGCCGTCACGGCGATCACGTCCGAGCAGATCGAGCGGCAGGGCATCAGCAGCCTCGACGACGTGGTCAGCCAGGATCCGAGCGTGCAGTTCGACACCTCCTACGGCCCCGCCGATACCCGGGTGACCATCCGCGGCCTGTCGAACTCGCGCGGCCGCTCCAACGTGGCCTTCCTGGTCGACGGCATCGACGTCACCACCGAGAACCTCAACGCTGGCGGCTCCGGCTTGCTCGCCAACCGGCGCCTGCTGACCGACGTGGAGCGGATCGAGATCGTCAAGGGTCCGCAGAGCGCGCTCTATGGTCGCGCGGCCTTCGCCGGGGCCATCAACTACGTCACCAAGGATCCCAGCGATGCCTTCGAGGGCAAGGTCCGGCTGGACTTCGGCGACTATGGCAAGCAGGAAGTGGGCCTGTCGCTGTCGGGCCCGCTGATCGACGGCGTGCTCGGCGTGCGCGCCACGTCGGTATGGTATTCATCCGACGGCTTCTACAAGAACTCGCTATCGGGCGACGACTTGGCCGACAACGACGGCCGGGGTTTCGCGCTGACCACGGTCTACACCCCGACCGATGCATTGCGCTTCAAGCTGCGCGGCGAGTACAGCAAGGAGGATTCCGGGCCGCTGGCCAATGCCCGGATCGGCGGCGGCCGGACGGGTCATGACCTGCACCTCTACGAGTACCCGCAGGCGGCACTGGATGCGGGTCTTGGCCGGAACGCGCAGTACATCCCGGCGGCTGTCAGCGGTACCGGGCTGCCCGGCTGGGACACGACATCGGTCTCCACCAGCACGGCCCTGGTCAATTTCGGCCAGTATTGCCCGCCCGGGTTGCAGGATCCGTCGAAGGGCCCCGGATTCTGCGTGCCCACCCACTTCGGCAGCGCCGCCGGCAAGGTCGTGGCGCAGAGCGAGAACCCGTTGACGGGCGATGACTTCCCGGGCACCTCGACGGAAACCCGGCGCCTCGCGCTCGAGACTTCCGTGGACTTGGGCGTCGGCAAGTTCTCGATCTACTCGGGTTACACCGACTTCGAGGGCACCGACCTCTACGACCAGGACTGGCAGGCCGTGGGACGTCCCGATGCCCTGCTCGGCGAGCAGATCGCCGACTCCTATACCAATACCCAGCAGTTCAGCAACGAGTTCCGGTTTGCGAGCCAGCTCGACGGCCCGGTGCAATTCACGCTGGGTGCGCTCTACTGGACCGAGACCCGGAAGTACGACGACCGGTCCACGATCATCTTCTGCACGCTGACCCGGCGAGCCGGGTACGGCGAGAACGAGACCGACATCGTGGTCAGTTCAGGCTCCTACTGCGATGGCCAGGCCGGCACCCTCGACAACTGGCAGGCCTACTACCGGCAGCTGCAGCCGCAGGTGCCGGGACCCTGGCGTGCCGATACCGACAGCTGGTCCTTCTATGGCCTGCTCGAATGGCAGGTGGCCGACGACTGGACGTTGACCTTCGAGGACCGCTTCGTGTCGGAGACCTTCGACCTCACGAAGCCGAACCAGGCCTCGTGCAGCCAGTTCTTCGGGCCGAACCCGGGTGGCGTCAAGATGCTCCAGGAGACCATCGGCCCGGGTGGCGTGATCCTGAACGACCAGCGCTGTTCCTCGGAATTCCTGCTGTATGACGGCAACTTTCCACCACAGGCCATCTCCTTGCAGGGCACGTTCGGTTATCGCATCAATCGCGGCAACACGGTGTCGCACTTCAGTACCCCGAAGCTGACCCTGCAGTGGCAGCCCACCGATCGCACGCAGTACTACTTCAGCTGGGCCAAGGCCCAGAAGCCTGGCGGCATCTCGGCCATTGCGGGCGGTGGTGCCCCGGTGCCCATGCGGGATGACCGCTTCGATCCGGAGAAGATGACGGCCTGGGAGCTCGGCGCCAAGACCGACTGGGACGCGGCGGGCGCCCTGCGGCTCAATTTCTCCGGGTTCTTCCAAGACTACACCGACAAGCAGGTGGGTACGCAGGTCCTGCAGGACGGCGTCCTGCAGGCGCGGGTGGTCAACGCCGCCGCCGCGGAAATCTGGGGTGCGGAGATGGACGCGCTGTGGGCACCGGATGCCGTGCCGGGGCTGACGCTGCGGATGGCCTATACCTATCTCGATGCGACCTACGCCACGTTCTTCGACGACACCACGAGTGCGCTCCGTGCCGCGACCAACGCCGGGGCCTGCAGCATCGTCTACAAGGGCGGCCAGGGCACCGATCCCGACGATCTGTCCGACCCGGCCAATGGCGGGCCGTACTGCCGGCTCAACCTGTCCGGCAACCAGCTGGAACGCACGCCGAAGCATGCCCTGGTCACCGGCATCAACATCACGCGTCCGTTCCTCGACACGAACTTCCAGTGGGCCTGGGACTTCAACGCGCAGTGGCAGAGCAAGCGGTACCTAGACCATGACAACCAGATCTACTTCGACAGCTACTGGCTGGCCGACACCAGCATCGGCTTCATCGGCGACAAGGTCGACATCCTGTTTTACGTGGACAACCTGTTCGACGATGACACCATCAAGACGGGTGGGTCCGGTCCCGACTTCGCCGCCCAGGTCGTCGAGCTGGGCTTTACCGCGGGGCTGGGCGTCTTCCAGTACTTCGGTGGCCTGCCCAACCCGCGCCAGTTCGGCGTCCGGGCTAGCTACCGGTTCTGACGGCCGGATCACCGGTGCCATCAAGGCTTGCGCGCTGTGCGTGATCGAGCAGCGTTTCGCGATCCCAACCCGCTGCAGCCACTGCGGCATCCACTGCATGCGCCCAGGTACAGCGGTTGGCGAACAGCATGCCGGAGACATCCAGGGTGCCGCCCCGGTTGATGTAGCCGAGCGCGCGTGTCCTGGCGGGGCCGCAGTCGATGCGGCGCAGGATGCCGAGCATGGGTTCGGGGCGCGTGTGGGTGAGGATCACGCGGGGCAGGTCGCGCGGGAACAGTGCGCTGACGGTGGCGTCATCATCGACGAATTCCGCTTCCATGGCATCGCGCGGGATGCGCAGGCGGCCAGGCTCCAGGATGACGGTGACGCAGGCGCGCTTGCCCCTCCCGGCGAGGTGCTGCTGCGCCTTGATCGCCTCGTCGAGTTGGTAGGCGCCGAGCGCGACGAGCTGCACTTCAGCCCCGGCGGGATCGCCAACCAGGTGGGTTGCACCGTCGCGGACCAGGCGTTGCGCCGATTCGGCATCGAAGCGGTTCTCCACGTCGCGCTTTGAAACGATCAGGCAGGCCAGTTGCCCGCACCCGGCATAGATGTCGCGCAGTGCGGCGACGGCAGTGTTGCCATCCACCGGGAACAGCACACGCGAGGTGTCCGACATCTCGCCCAGCAGGGCTTCGCCGATGGTCGGATCCTGGTGCGACTGTTCGTTCTTGGCGTTCTCCCAGGTGTGCGAGGTGACGATGAGCGGCACCGGCAGCCAGCCGGCGAGCTGGCCGACCTGGCGCTGGTGGCGGGCGAAGATGATTTCCTGGCGCATCAGGCCGAGCATCTTCATGGCGAACGCCTCGTAACTGACGATCAGGTTCAGCCCACCCTTGTTGCCAAGCGCGGCGGCGGCCACGGCTTCCTCGTTGAGTGCGGTGATGACGGCGCCGTGCAGGTCTTCGGGCACGCCAGGTTCGGGCTCGTTGACGCGGTGCTTGAGCAGCGCCAGCGTACCCCCCATCTTGTTGCTGGCCAATTCGTCCGGGTTGCCGATGCGCACGCGCAGGCCTGGATTGGCCTTGGCGAAATCGACGAACCACCGGTCCAGCGCCGTCATCGCGCTGCCTTCGCTGCCGGGCGCCTCCCAGCACGGTTCGGGCAGCCTGGGCGCGGCGGGGTGGCGGTGCGCCATCGGATGCATGCTTTCCAGCGGACGCTGCCGGGCTGCATGGGTCGCGAAGGCAGCAAGCGCCGCGTCGAGTTCGGACGGGGCGACGAACAGCGCGGCCGCGCTTTCGTTGAACAGCCTGCGCATGGCGGCATCGGTGCGGGGGTTGCCGCCGAGAGGCAGGTTGTGCGCGGCGTTGCTTGCTGCACCGGGAAAGCCGAAGCCCTTCTCGGTCTCGGCGATCACGTAGGGCAGGGGCGCCGGATAGCGGCGATCGGGGTCGGCAGCGAAAGCACGCAGTGCATCCTCGGCTTCGATGATCGCCCAGGCGATCGCGGCCGGGTCGCGGCCATCGACGATCACCGGGTCGAAGCCGTTGTGGCGCAGGTCTTCGGCCAGCCATTGCGCACCCCCTTCCTGCATGATCTGGGTGCGTTGCTCGATGCGCCGGCCGTTGAGGATCATCACCGGCACGGCAAAGCCGCTGTCCCGTGCGCGCCACCAGCGCGGGGCCCAGTCCGGGCCACGCTGCTCCTCGAAGGCACCGTCGCTCAGGAAGGCGACCAGCGATTCACCCGGCAGCGGCATGTGGATGTACTGCAGTTCGGCGAAACCGAGGTAGCCGCCTTCGGACACGGCACCGGCGGTATTGGGGCCAGCATGGCTGCCCAGTGGCACGGCCGGCAGGCCCTGCGCATCGATGGCATAGGAATAGAAATCGGCGCACAGGCGCGACAGGCCT
>CAZMVP010000108.1:0-6593 GCA_964569355.1 uncultured Chromatiaceae bacterium
ACCCACATGCAGCAGGCCATGCCGAGCTCGGTGCCGCTCTGGGCCGGCGGCTTCGCCGCCGAACTGCGCGACGACGCCGACGGCATCCGGGCGAGCGTGCGAAGGATCGATCGAAGCCCGCTCGGCAGCGCCGCCGGCTACGGCGTGCCCGGCCTGCCGATCGATCGCGAAGCCACGCGCAGGGAACTGGATTTCGCGTCGGTGCAGGAACCGGTCACGGCCGTGCAGGTTTCCCGCGGCAAGGCCGAGGCCGGCCTTGTTTTCGAGCTCTGCCTGTTCACCCAGGACCTGGGCCGGCTGGCCGCGGACCTGCTGCTCTTCTACACGCAGGAGTTCGGCTTCATCACGCTGCCGGAGTCGATGACCACCGGCTCCTCGATCATGCCGCAGAAGCGCAACCCGGACGTGCTGGAGCTCGTGCGGGGCGCCGGTGCCACGCTCCAGGCAGCCCTCGTCGAAATCATCGCGCTGCCGGCCAAGCTCGGCTCCGGCTACCAGCGCGACCTGCAGCGGATGAAGGCACCGCTGTTCCGCGCCATCGATCTCGCCGGCGACTCGGGCGAGGTCATGGCCCACCTGGTCCGCGGACTGGCCTTCGTGCCGGCCAGGATCCACCTCGACGACGCCATCCATGCGGCCGAACGGGCCAACGCGCTGGTGCTGGCCGAAGGCATCAGCTTCCGCGAGGCCTACCGGCGGATCGGCGCGGAGCTTCGCCGACGCTGACGCGCTGCCGCCAGCACCGGCGATCGGCCGGTGCCCGTATACTGGCGGCATGCGCACCGCCTTGCTGCTGATGACCTGCCTCGTGACGGCCGCCTGCGGCATGAAGGGCGACCTGTACGAGCCCGCGCCAGCGGCCACGGCGCCCGAGACCACGCCGACAGCAGCGCCGACCACGCCTCCCGCCCCGCCTGTTGATCCGCGCGGCGAACGCAAGGCCAATCCCACCACGCCCGATCCGGCCCATGCCCATTGATGGGCCCGTTGACGGGTCTGCCGACGGATCCACACGCCAATGACTGAAGCGCGTCGGCTCGTCCTGATCGACGGCTACTCCTACCTGTACCGCGCCTTCCACGCGCTGCCGCCGCTGACCACCTCAAAAGGCCAGGCAACCGGCGCAATCTTCGGTTTCATCAACATGCTCAGGCAGATCCGGCAGGCCCGGAAGCCGGACCTGCTGGCCGTCGTGCTCGATGCTCCCGGCCGGACCTTCCGCGACGAACTCTATGCCGAGTACAAGGCCACGCGCGAATCGATGCCGGACGAGCTGCGCTCGCAGGTCGAGCCGCTGAAGGAAGTGGTGCAGGCGCTCGGGCTGCCGCTGCTCTGCGAGCCGGGCGTCGAGGCCGACGACGTGATCGGCACGCTGGCGCTGCAGGCTGCCGCCGCGGGCATCGACACGCTGATCGCAACCAGCGACAAGGACATGGCGCAGCTCGTCAGTGACCACATCCACCTCTACGACGGCATTTCGCACCGCGAACTCGACCCGGCCGGCGTCGTCGCAAAGTTCGGCGTGCCACCCGAGAGGATGATCGACTACCTGGCACTGGTCGGCGACACCTCGGACAACATTCCAGGCGTACGCAGCGTCGGGCCGAAGACCGCCGCAAAATGGCTGGCCGAGCACGGCGACCTCGACACCATCATCGCCCGCTCGGGCGACATCAAGGGCAAGGTCGGCGAGAAGCTGCGCGAGTCGCTCGGTCAGATCCCGCTGTCCCGGCAGCTCGCCACGATTCGTGTCGACGTGCCACTGGACCAGAAGCCTGGCGACCTGGAACCCGGGCCGCCGGACGTGGAGGCGCTGAAGCGGCTGGCAGCGACACTCGAGATCCGCAGCCTGCTGCGCGTGGCCGCCGAGAGCGACGACGCGGGCGATGGCCAAGGCGGCAAAAAAGACAGTGGCGCCCCCGACGAGCCATCCCTGCACGCGGCCACGAAGGAAGCCGGGACCGGACCGGCGTCGGAGCCCCCCGTTTCAGGCGCCGCGGTGCACCTGCCCGACGCAATCAGTCGCCACTACGAGACGATCCTGTCGATGGAGCAGCTGGACGCCTGGCTGGTCCTGATCGAGAACGCCGAACTGGTGGCCTTCGACACCGAGACCACGAGCCTCGATTACATGGCCGCCGAGCTCGTCGGCATGTCCTTCGGCCTGGCGCCCGGCAGGGCCGCCTACCTGCCGGTGGCTCATCATTACGTCGGCGCACCGGAACAGCTCGATCGCGACGCCGTCCTCGAGCGCCTGCGACCATGGCTGGAGAATCCTGCCGCGCACAAGGTCGGCCACCACCTGAAGTACGACGCGCACGTGCTGGCCAACCATGGCGTCCGGCTTGCCGGCCTGCGTTACGACTCGATGCTGGAGTCCTATGTGCTGGACAGCACGGCCACGCGGCACGACATGGATTCGGTGGCCCGCAAGTACCTGGGCCTGACCACCATCACCTATGAAGAGGTCGCCGGCAAGGGCGCCAGGCAGATCGGCTTCGACCAGGTGGCCGTCGAAAAGGCGGCCGACTATGCCGCCGAGGATGCGGACATCACCCTGCGGCTACACCAGGCACTGTGGCCGAAACTCGAGGCCACCGGCCGGCTGGCCGAGCTGTACGACGCCATCGAACAGCCGCTGGTCGGCGTGCTCACGCGCATGGAGGAAACCGGCGTGCTGGTCGACGCCGGCCAGTTGCGCGCGATGTCCGGCGAGTTCAGCCGGCAGATGGCCACGCTGGAAAAAGCCGCGCACGAAGCCGCCGGCCATCCGTTCAACATCAGCTCGCCCAAGCAGCTGCAGGAAGTCCTGTTCAATGAACTGAAGCTGCCGATCACCCAGTACACGCCGACGAAGCAACCCTCGACCAACGAGGATGCACTGGCGGAACTGGCCACCGAACACCCACTGCCCGGGCTGATCCTCGAGTACCGGTCCCTGAGCAAGCTCAAGTCCACCTACACGGACAAGCTGCCGGAACAGATCTGCGCGCGGACCGGCCGCATCCACACCTCGTACCACCAGGCCGTGGCCGCAACCGGCCGGCTGTCGTCGTCGGATCCGAACCTGCAGAACATCCCGGTCCGCACCGCCGAGGGCCGGCGGATCCGCCAGGCGTTCATCGCGAAACCCGGTTGCGTGCTGCTGGCCGCCGACTACTCGCAGATCGAGCTGCGGATCATGGCTCACCTGTCTGAGGACGAAGGCCTGCTCACGGCCTTTGCCGAAGACCGGGACGTGCACAGGGCCACGGCCGCCGAAGTCTTCGGCGTGCCACTCGACGACGTCACGGCGGACCAGCGCCGGTCGGCCAAGGCCATCAACTTCGGCCTGATCTACGGCATGTCGGCCTTTGGGCTGGCAAAGCAGCTCGACATTCCCCGCGAGGAGGCGCAGTCCTACGTCGACCTCTACTTTGCGCGCTATCCCGGGGTGAAGGCCTACATGGAACGGACCCGTGCGCAGGCCCGCGAGCAGGGCTATGTGGAGACGGTCTTCGGCCGGCGGCTGTACCTGCCGGACATCAAGGCGCGGCAACCGGCACGCCGGCAATACGCCGAGCGCAGTGCAATCAATGCGCCCATGCAGGGCACGGCGGCGGACATCATCAAGAAGGCCATGATCGCCGTCGATGGGTGGCTGCAGCAGGGCGGGACCGGCGCCGCGATCATCCTGCAGGTGCACGACGAGCTGGTCCTCGAGGTGCCCAGGCCCCGTCTGGCTGCGGTGCAGAAGCAGCTCGTGGCCCTGATGACCGGTGCGGCCGAGCTGCGGGTGCCATTGAAGGTGGACGTGGGCCACGGCGCCAACTGGGACGAGGCGCACTGAGGCAGGGAACTTCAGCTTTTGGACTCGGTCCAAACTGATGTCGACAAGGCGATTCCCTTCCTCCCTGAGTGGATCGCCTCACCGGAAATCCCAACACCGGTGTGACACTGGCCCTGGGGTGTCCCTGTTCCCCCTGTACCCCACGCCCCGGGGCCTCTTTTCTTTCTGGCCGCTTTTTTCTTTCAAGTCCAGTCGGTCTCAGCCGGCCTCCTCGCCCAGCAGGCGCTCCAGCGCACGACGCCCGTCATCAAGGCCCAGGCGCGAGGTGGCCGAGAACAGTTGCACGGTGGTCTCGCCGTAGACCGCGAGCTCCTGCTCCGCCACGCCCAGTGCCGTGGCCGACTCCTGCCGCGAGAGCTTGTCGGCCTTGGTCAGCAACACATGGCAGGCACACCCGAGGGCCATCGCCCACTCCAGCATCTGTCGGTCGAAATCACCGATGCCGCGCCGGCTGTCCACGACCAGCATCAGCCCGGACAGGGAACGGCGCTGGTCGAAGTACCGGGTCATGAGCGTCCGCCAGTGCTCGCGCATCGCATCGGTGACGCGCGCATAACCATAGCCCGGCAGATCGACCAGCCGCCGGCCCTCGGAGAGCGCGAAGAAATTGACGAGCTGGGTCCGGCCGGGGGTCTTGCTGGTGCGGGCAAAATCCCGTCGTCCCACGAGGCAATTGATCGCGCTCGATTTGCCGGCATTGGAGCGCCCGGCGAACGCCACCTCGGTGCCTTCATCGGGCAGGAACTGCTCGGGCTGCGCGGCGCTCGTGACAAACCGCGCATCAGGGTATCGGGACATCGGCGTGGCTCGGCTGGGACGCTGGTGTACAATTCAGCGCGGCCGAAGTCTAGCATGTCGGTCCCCACCATTTTCCCTTGCAGAACAAGCGTTATGGATGCCCTGAACACCTATACCGGACTGCGCACATCAAAGACGGTCGCCGGCCTCCTGCCGGCGCTTGCGGCACTGGCGGTGGCAATCCTGCTGGCGCTGCCGATCCCGGGCCAGGCAGCCACCGCGACCGCCGCCACCGGCTCGGCCGAGGCCGGCAAGGCCAAGTCGGCCACCTGCGCCGCCTGTCATGGCGCGGATGGCAACAGCCTGAACCCGCAATGGCCAAGCCTCGCCGGACAGCATGCGACCTACATCGTGAAGGAGCTGAAGGCATTCAAGAGTGGTGCCCGCCAGAACGCACTGATGAGTGCGATGGCCATGCCGTTGTCCGACCAGGACATGCTCGACCTGGCGGCGTATTTCTCCACGCAGAAGCTGGCGCCGGCGACGGCCAACCCGGACCTCGTGGCGGCGGGTGAGCATCTCTATCGCGGCGGCAACAAGGAAACGGGCGTGCCCGCCTGCCTCGGCTGCCATGGTCCCGCGGGCCGGGGCAACGGACCGGCTGGCTGGCCGGCCATCGGCGGCCAGCATGCGGACTACCTGACGATCCAGCTGGATGCGTACCGCAGCAAGGAGCGCACCACCGACGGTGATACGCAGATGATGCGCAATGTGGCGTCACACCTGACCGACGATGACATCAAGGCGGTGACGTCCTATATTCAGGGCCTGCATTGATCCACCCCGGACGAACGGCGACGGAAGGTAACCGGCACATGATGCGCACTCGAATTCTGCTGTTGGCCGGGATGATGGCCCTGGGCCTGACCATCGGCCTGACCACCGGCTGCAGCAAGGCACCGGCACCGGCCGCCGACGCGCAAGCTGGCGCCAACGCGGCCGCAACCGGTTCGCTCGCCGCCGACGAGGCCAAAGGCGATGCCGGCAACATCGCCGCCCCGGCTCCGGCCCCGGCAGTCGACGCACCCAGCGAGGCGGCCGATGAAAGCGCTGCCACGAAGGCGGTCACCGAGTCGGCCGGCACGGATCCGGGCGATCCCGCCCCAGCTGACGCAAAGGCGGATCCGAAGACCGCCACCAAGGCCGACCTGGGCCAGGACATCGTGCTGGCGGCCAATGCCACCGACAAACCCGCCACCGCGAAGCCTGCCCCGCGGACCGACTGGAAGTATCCCGAAGGCGACTACTACAGCGTGCTGCCCACGGCCCAGGGTACCAGCAGCCCGCCGGGCAAGATCGAGGTGGCCGAGATCTTCTGGTACGGCTGCCCGCACTGCTACCACCTCGAGCCGCTTATCAAGGACTGGGTACAGAAGCTGCCATCGGACGTGAATTTCGTGCGGATCCCCGTGATGTGGAACCCGACGAACGAGCTCCACGCCCGGGTGTTCTACACGGCCGAGGCCCTGGGTGACCTCGACGTGATCAACACGGCCATGTTCCGTGCCATCCATGTCGACAACAAGCCGATGGCGGATGAAGACTCGATCCGCAAGCTGTTCGAGGCCAACGGCGTGTCGGCCGACGACTTCAACCGCACGTTCCGGTCATTCGCGGTCGACAGCAAGTTGAAGCGCGCGCGGGAGCTCACCGTGAATTACCGGGTGCAAGGCGTGCCGCTGCTCGTGATCGACGGCAAGTACACCACCAATGGCCCGAAGATCCGCAACCAGCAGGACCTGCTGGCCGTGGCTTCCGAACTGATCGAGCGGGAACGCCAGGACCGCTGACGGGTACAACCGCTGGCGGGAAGGGCTGGTCAGGGTTCATCGCCGACCGTGCTGGCGGACACCTCGCAGTTGATCCAGCCGGAGTCACCGCTCGCGTAGTGCTCCTTCTTCCAGATCGGCACGCGGACTTTCACCTCGTCGATGATGTAGCGGCAGGCCTCGAAGGCTGCATCGCG
>CAZMVP010000109.1:0-6519 GCA_964569355.1 uncultured Chromatiaceae bacterium
TGGCATGTGCTGAAGATCCCGGCAGGCGGCAGGCAGCAGGTCCGGCTGCGCCTGTGCCGGCGACCGAGGTCCCGGCCACTCCTTGATTTCGACGAGGTGTTCGCCACCCGCCTTGCCGAGGCCGACGAGTTCTACGGCCGCATCCAGCACGACCTTGGCGATGCCGAGGCACGCCACGTGCAGCGCCAGGCCTTTGCCGGCCTCATCTGGTCCAAGCAGTTCTACTACTACGACGTGCCGCAGTGGCTTGCCGGCGATCCCGGCCAGCCGGCGCCGCCGGCAAGCCGCCTGCAGGGGCGGAACCACGGCTGGCAGCACCTCAACAATGCCGACGTGGTCTCCATGCCGGACAAGTGGGAGTACCCGTGGTATGCAGCCTGGGACCTCGCCTTCCACATGATCCCGTTCGCGTTGATCGACGCGGGCTTTGCCAAGCGCCAGCTCATCCTGCTGCTGCGCGAGTGGTACATGCACCCGAACGGCCAGATCCCCGCCTACGAGTGGGCCTTCGGCGACGTGAATCCGCCGGTGCATGCCTGGGCCGCGTGGCGCGTGTTCCAGATCGACCGTGCCCAGCACCCGCACCAGTACGGCGGCAAGGGAGACCTCGATTTCCTCGAGCGCGTGTTCCACAAGCTGATGCTGAACTTCACCTGGTGGGTGAACCGCAAGGACAAGGACGGCAACAACGTGTTCCAGGGCGGGTTCCTCGGCCTGGACAACATCGGCGTGTTCGATCGCAGCGCGCCGTTGCCTTCCGGCGGGCGCATCGACCAGTCGGACGGCACGAGCTGGATGGCGATGTACTCGCTGAACCTGATGCGCATCGCGCTGGAGCTGGCGCTGCACAACCATGTCTACGAGGACATCGCCACCAAGTTCTTCGAGCACTTCCTGAACATCGCGCAGGCCATGAACAGTGCGGGCGACAGCGACACAGGCCTCTGGGACGACGAGGACAAGTTCTACTACGACCTGCTGCACCTGCCGGATGGGCATACCGAGCGGCTGAAGGTGCGCTCGATGGTGGGGCTGATCCCGCTGTTCGCCGTCGAGACCATCGAGCCCGAAATGCTGGACAAGCTGCCCGGCTTTGCCAAACGCATGCACTGGTTCCTGGACTACCGGCCGGACCTGGCTTCGCTGGTGTCCCACTGGGAGGTGGCCGGCAAGGGCCAGCGCCGGCTGCTGTCCCTTCTGCGCGGCCACCGGATGAAGCGGCTCCTGAAACGCATGCTGGACGAAACCGAATTCCTGTCCGGCCACGGCATCCGAGCCCTGTCGCGTCATCACGCGGACCATCCCTATGTCCTGCGCGTCAACGGCAGCTCATTCGAAGTGAAGTACCAGCCGGCCGAGTCGGAGAACGGACTGTTCGGCGGCAATTCCAATTGGCGGGGGCCGGTCTGGTTCCCGGTGAACTTCCTGATCATCGAGTCGCTGCAGAAGTTCCATCACTACTACGGCGACGACTTCATGGTGGAGTGCCCGACCGGTTCCGGACGCTACGTGACGATCAACGAGGTCGCAGACGAACTGTCACGCCGCCTCGTCCGGATCTTCCTGCCGGATGCCGATGGCCGGCGGCCGGTGCTGGGGCAGTATCCGCGCATGCAGGCGGATCCCAACTTCCGCGACCATGTGCCGTTCTACGAGTACTTCCATGGCGATACCGGCCGGGGCGTGGGCGCCTCGCACCAGACCGGCTGGACCGCGCTGGTCGCGAAACTGCTGCAGCCGCGGCGCAATCCCTAGTGCGGGATCCCGACCGTGATGAACTCGGCGATGCCGGTGGCGACGAACTGCACGCCGATGCAGACCAGGATGAAGCCCATGATGCCCTTCAGTGACGCAATGCCGTCATGGCCGAGCATGGCGAGGATGCGGGGCGAGGCGCGCAGGATGACCCAGGCGGATGCCGACACGCTGAGGATGACCAGCACGGCGATCACATAGCCGCCGACCCGCCCCACCGGGCTGCCGCGGGCCGCGAGCTGGCTCAAGCCCGTGATGACCACCGACATGGAGCCGGGACCGGAGAGGGTCGGCAGGGCCAGTGGCACCAGCGAGGGGTCGGGCCTGTTCGCCGCCGCAGCCGCCTGGCCCGATGGCGATGCATCGCCGTCGTGGAACAGCAGGCGGAAGCCCAGGAAGACGATGATCATGCCGCCGGCCACCCGCAGGGCCGCGAGGGAGATGGAAAAGAACTGCAGCACGAGTGCGCCGGAAGCGAGGCAGATCAGCAGCACGATCCCGGCATTGATGGCCGAACGCCGCGCGATGACGTTCTGCTCGTCCTTCGACATCCCGACGGTCAGCGTCAGGTACAACGGCACCGCGGCCAGCGGATTCATCATCGCGAACAGCGAGACGATCCCGGTCAGGTAGGCTTCCATCCAGGGCTGCAGCGTGGACACGCCCCTATGCTAACAGCGGCGGTCTCGGCGGGACGTCAGACGTCGTAGTCGTCGAAGTCCTCCAGGGCCTTGCGCAGCTGGCGCTGCTCGAGGGCCTCTTCGATGCGCCGGGCCGCCAGCAGGTGGAAGCCGGGTCGCGCGCCGGAACCGGTGGCAGCGCCCTGGAATTCCGCCCCGGAATCATCGGCACCGTCGCTTTCGTCGGCTGATTCCCATTGGAGGTCCGGGGGGGCTGCCTCGCGCTTGGCCATCGTCGGCTTCCTGTGGCGTGTGAGTCCGCTGCGAAAGATATTTCAAATTCCGGGCAAGTCAAGCAGTCCCCCGCAGCCGCCCGTGACGGGTTGCGGCAGGGCCGGAGGGGTGCTCCGTCGGGCGGGGGATCCGGGCGCCCGGGCAGCGCGGCAGGGGCTCCGGCCGCGCCGTCCGGTGAGCGCTAGCCGCCTTGTGCGGCAGCCAGCCGACGCTTCAGGCGAAGCGCGGTCGGAATGAAGATGGCCAGCGCAACCAGGCAGCAGACGATGGCCACCATGTTGGCCGACTTCAGGCCATTGGCCTTCATCAGCCCGGCGACGATCATCGGGCCAAGGAAGAAGCCGCCGATCTGCGCGGTGGGGATCAGCAGGCTGATCTTGCCGGTCGTGTCGCTCAGCGCCACCGTGCCCATCAGGTAGGGACCATTGAGGTTCCAGAAGAACTGGAACACGGCCGCTGTCACTGCAAACTGCTGGAAGCTCAGTTCGCCCTGCAACTGCGAGATCATGACGACCTGCACCAGCAGCGCCACCGTGACCGGAATGATCCGGCCGACGCGGTCGGCAAGTGCGGAAGCCGCGAACGCGCCGAGGGCGCCCGTTGCGGTGGAAATGCCGAGGGCCAGTCCGACGCGGGTGGACTCGAGGCCGGCCGAGGTGCCGATCAGCTTGACGAAGGCCCAGATCGAGCCGAGCCCGGTGCACCAGATCAGCATGATGAGCAGTGCGACCAGCGCAGGCCCGGCTGATCCGCCGCCGGTGCCGGACCCGGCATGGTGGCCGCCGGCACTGCCCGACTGCGGGATCCAGCCGGTCGTGAGCAGTGCCACCACCGCCAGTGCGGCAAGCGGCATCAGCACGCCACCGACGCCGTTGGCCGGGAATACCGGCAGGTGCATCGGCAACACGAGGAAGCACACCACGCCGAGGACCACCTGGGCCGCGATCAGGAAGGCAAAATTCCGGTCCTTGTTCCGCGTGCCGCTGACGATGGCCATCGACAGCGCAAAGGCGGTGCCCTGGCCGAAGAAGCCAACCACGAAGCGCAGGATCGTCAGGTTCGAGGCGCTGGTCTGGTAGCTGGAGGCGAGGTTCCCCAGGATCACGACGAGCGCGGCGAAGGCGGCAGCCCTGCGCCACGAGACCCGGCTCATCCACAGCGTCGCGACCAGCGGTGCCAGCGCCGTGCCCAGGGCCTCCACCGCAAAGATTTTCCCGGCGCTCGCGGCGGGCAATCCCATGCCGGCGACCAGCAGCTCCGTCATCACGGGACCGGCCAGCAGGCCGAAGACACCCATGCAGGCCAGTAGCATCGCGGCGATGATCGTGGTCGGCTGGTCGGTGGTCGTGTCGGTCGTCGTCATGGCGCGGATCCCCCGGTGCGGCGTCGATGGGCCGCTACTCTACAGCCCCGTGGCCGGAATGGGGAATCAGTTGCAGCGGTCGAAATGGGGCAGGACGTGGTTCGCGACGATCGAGAGTCCCGTCATCGGTTCGTCGAAGAGCCGGATCGAGAGCTCGGTCAGCCCGGCTTGCTCGAAAACCCGGAAGCGTTCGACCTCGAGGTCGATGTCGCCGAGGTCGCCGGCGGACGAACAGGCGGCAATCAGCCGGTTGACGATGGACTCCGGCACATCCTCGATCTTGCCGGTGCGCGTCCAGAACGCCTTGGCGAAGTTCTGCCACTTGTCGATCACGAGCTGGCGCTCTTCGGCCGTCACATAGGGCAGCATGTCGTACTTCGGCGGCAGCAGCTCGCCACGGAACACCAGCTCGCGCCGGGCCTCGTACAGCGACTTTTCGCGATCTGCCTTGATGTGCCAGGCCCAGAAATTGCCGACCCGGAAGTCCTCCGCCGGAGCGGTCCGCTCGGCAAGACCCGTGCGCAGGGCCTGCATGTGCTGGCCGATCTTCTCCGGGGTCACGTCGCTCATCTGCGTGCCGTCGGCCAGCCGGCCGGCCAGCTCGAGCATCTTCGGCCCGGTGGAGCAGGTGAAGATCCCGGGCCGGGGTGCCTTCGCCCAGCTGCTTTTCAGCGGACGGCCGAGCTGGAACAGTTCCCCCTGGTAACGCTGCACGAACTTGCCGGAGGTCACGGCCTTGACGATCTCCACGGCCTCCTTCACGCCCTGGAGCATCCGGTTCGCCTTCGGCTCCATCTTGCGGCCCGTGGCCCCCATCACCGACCCGCCGCCGCCGATGGCAACCACGGCCCGGCCCTTGCTGATTTCGTTCAGCGTGAGCACGGCGTTGGCGATCTTCAGTGGATGCATCTCGTACGGACTCAGCGCGAGCACGCCGAGCCTGATGCGCTGCGTGGCGAGCGCGGCCGGCACGAGCGCCACGAAGGCATCCGGGTTCTGGTGGTAGTTGGAGTGCCACAGCGTCCGGAAACCGAAGTTCTCGGCGGCCACCGCGATCTCCGCCACCTGGGCAGGGGTCAGGTCAGGTTCCAGGATGATGTCTATCTGCATGCTGTCGAACCGGCAAAAGCTGCCTGTAGAGGCTGGATTCCCGCTGGTAGAAGCCCCTGGTATGGAACGAATGGGCCAGCTTCAGCAGGGCGAAGTCCAGATGGTGGCAAAGTTCGTGCAGCAGGGTGCGCAGGAATGTGCGGAAGGCCACGACGCGGCCACGCTTGGCCGTGCGCATCCAGACCGTGATCGTGCCGTCGATGCCCTGGGCCGGGGTATACAGGCCGTGCAGCTCGCCCCATTTCCCGGCCGGCCGCTCGGTGAGCACGGTGACGGCCGGGGCATTGACGCCGAGTCGCGCGCAGACGCGACGGAGCAGCCGGGCGCTGGCCCGGGCGGTGGCATCGGTCTCGCCGGAAGCCAGGGCGTCCGCGATGCCTTGCGTGACCCCGGCGAGCTCGGCGGCTGCCGGCACCGGCAGCGCGATGACCTGGTTGCTGCGGCGATAGACCCGTTGTCGCCGGGGATCGAACCGAAGCCGATAGCGGTGGACCATGACGAAAGTTTAGCCGACGATAGGCGGCCCCGTTGGCCATCATCCCCGCTGCTGAAGCATGAACCTCACCCTGTACACGAGTCCCGGTTCCGGCAATTCCTACAAGGTCGAACTGTTCCTCCGGCTGCTGAACCTGCCGTACGAAACCCGGACGGTTAACCTGCGCCAGAACGAACACCTGAGCACTGCTTTCCTGGCGCGAAACCGCTTCGGGCAGATTCCGGTGCTGGTCGACGGTGATGCCGTGCTGACCGACTCGCATGCCATCCTGCTGTACCTCGCGGGACGCTACGGCGAGTTCACGCCGCATGCCTGGGCGCCGCTGGATCCGCTGTGCCTGGCCCGCGTGGTGCGCTGGCTGTCGGTGTCGGCCAATGAAATCCAGAATGGCCTGGCCGCGGCGCGTGCCATCAAGGGCCTCAACTGGCCCTGGGATTACGAGCAGGCCGTGCGCACCAGTTACCGGATCCTGAAGATCATGGACGAGCACCTCGCCGGTCGTGACTGGCTGGCGCTGAAACATGCCACCGTGGCCGACATTGCCTGCTATCCCTACGTGGCGCTGGCCGCTGATGGCGGCGTGGACACCTCGTCGTTCGGCAATGTCCGCCGCTGGCAGGCGGCGGTGGAGGCGATCCCGGGCTACTGGCCGATGCCCCGCGTGCCGGACTGGCCCAGCGTGCCGCTTGTGCCGGTGCCAGCCACCTAGGCCGGCTACCGGCATCGGCGCGGCATCGGATCAGGTGCGGATCAGGCAGCCGGCGCCGGCTGCTGTTCGCTTGCGTAGTGCTCGAGGCTCGAGTGGCTCGGGCCGTAGTCCTCGGTCGGCGCCGAGAGCATGTGCGGACAGGTCTTTCGCGCGTGATCGAGCAGTACCTTCG
>CAZMVP010000110.1:0-6483 GCA_964569355.1 uncultured Chromatiaceae bacterium
TCGCCGTTCAGCACCACGCGTTCGATCGGCCGGTTCAGCAGCCACCGGCCGCCGCCGATCAACGTGCCGATGACCAGAACCAGCAGGAGCCCCGAAGAGATCGCCATCCACGGAATGGGCGGCAGCTTCAGCCGGGGTTCACCGCGACGCCGGCGATTGCGCTGTCCCGGGAATTTCACAGGCTGGTCTCCAGGATGCGCCAGACGAGGGTGTCGAAGTCGATGCCGGCCACTGCCGCCGCCATCGGCACGAGGCTGTGGCTGGTCATGCCGGGCACCGTGTTGACCTCGAGGACCAGCGGTCCGGCATTCGGCGCCACCATGATGTCGACACGCCCCCAGCCCGAGGCGCCCACGGCATCGAACGCCGCCTGCGCGATCGTGGCCAGTTCGCGCTCGCCTTCCGGCGGCAGGCCGCAGGGGCAGACATAGCGGGTGTCATCGCTGAAGTACTTGGCCTGGTAGTCATAGAAGACCGCACTGGCCTGGATGCGGATCAGCGGCAGGACCTTGTCGTGGAGCACGGCAGCCGTGTACTCGGGACCTGAAACCCATTCCTCGGCGAAGACCTCGCAGCCGAACCCGGACGCCAGCTCCCAGGCCGCCTGCGCATCTTCCGGTTTCGCGAGCTTCGTCATGCCGATGCTGGAACCCTCGTCCGAAGGCTTCACCATCAACGGCCAACCGAGCTGCTCGCCGGCATCGATCAAGTCAGCCGGCCCGCGGATCACGCAATACCGCGGCGTGGGCAGCCCCGCGCCCTGGAGCAGGCGCTTGGTGCGCAGCTTGTCCATGCTGATGGCCGAGCCGAGCACGCCGGAGCCGGTGAACGGCAGGCCGAGCAGCGTCAGCAATCCCTGCAGCGTGCCGTCCTCGCCGCCACGGCCATGCAGCGCGATCCACACGCGATCGAACGGGCGACCACCATGGCGATCGGGACCGAGCCGGGCGATCAGGTCGTTGCCGGCCCCGGTGGTGTTGCCGGCTTCCTTGCCCGTCTGCTGGCCCGACTGCTGGCCCATTCCCTGGCCCGGATCGATGGCCTCGGCGTCGACGCCCTGGTTGCGGAGCGCCTTCAGCACCGCAGCACCGGTCAGGAGCGAGATCTCGCGCTCGGCGGAGGTACCGCCCATCAGCACGGCCACCCGGCCGAAGTCCCGCGGATCGGTGATGGATGGAAAGCGGCGGGCCGTCATCGCGCGGCCTCCCCGACGATCTGCACTTCGGTCTGCAGCCGGACGCCGTGCCGGGCCTCGACCGTGGCCCGGACCTCCTCGATCAGGCCCTCGATGTCGGCGGCCGTCGCATTGCCGGTGTTGATGATGAAGTTGGCGTGCTTGGGCGAGACCTCCGCGCCGCCGCGGCGCAGGCCCTTGAGGCCCGCGTCCTCGATCAGCCGCGCTGCATGGTCACCCGGCGGATTCTTGAAGACCGATCCGCAGCTCGGCAGCCCGAGTGGCTGGCTGGCCTTTCTCTCGGAGACGAGTATCCGTATGCGGTCCGAAGTCGCGGCGTGGTGTTCGTCGAACTTGAATCGGGCAGCCAGGAACCACTCCTCCCGCGGTTCATGCACGTCACGACAGGCAACCTGCCGATAACCAGTCTCGAATTCATCCCGGCCGCGGGTACGCACGATCCCGCGACGGTCCACCACGTCGACGTCGACGACCCGGTCCCACGTCTCGCCGCCGAATGCCCCGGCATTCATCCGCAGCGCACCGCCGACCGTGCCGGGAATGCCGGCGAAGAACTCGGCGGGCCCCAGCTCCCAGCGACTGCAGCGCCGGGCGAGCAACGTGCACGGCACGCCGGCTTCGGCTTCCACGACGCCACCGCCAAGATGACGGAGCTCGTGCAGTGCCTGGCCGGTGGCAATCACCACGCCCCGGATGCCGCCATCCCGCACGAGGAGGTTGCTGCCGAGGCCCACGAAACAAACCGGCGTGTCCGCATCAAGCTTGCGAACGAATTCCAGGAGGTCGTCGCGACAACGCGGCGCATAATACACGTCTGCACGACCGCCGACGCGCCATGTCGTGTGTTTCGACATCGGTTCATCACGCATCAACCGTCCCACGGGTTCTCTCGCCTGCGTCATCACGCCGTTGCCCCCGCCTGGTTGGCGCCACGATCACCAAACACATCGCGCAGTCCGAGCGCTGCCGCCCCGATGCTGCCGGCGCCGAGGGTCAGCACCACGTCGCCCGCCTGCACGACGCCGGCCAGCCGCTCGCCGAGTTCCTCGATGGCCGGCACGAACACCGGTTCCACCTGGCCGCGGCTGCGCAGTGCGCGACAGATCGCCCGGCCGTCGGCGCCGGCGATGGGCGCTTCACCCGCCGAATAGACCTCGCTGATCAGCAGGCAGTCGACGCCGGAGAGGACTTCGGCGAAGTCATCGAGCAGGTCGCGCGTGCGGGTGTAGCGATGCGGCTGGAAAGCCACGACGAGCCGCCGCTCCGGCCAGGCCTGGCGCACGGCCTCGATCGTCGCCGCGACTTCCGTCGGGTGGTGCCCGTAGTCGTCGACCAGCAGCACCCGCTTGCCGCCCAGCGTGAGCTCGCCCAGCATCTGCAGGCGGCGATCGACGCCCTCGAAGGCGGCCAGCGCGCGCTGGCAGGCCGCGTCGTCCAGCTCGAGGTCGCCGGCCAGCGCCACCGCGGCGAGCGCATTGAGCACGTTGTGCCGGCCCGGCAGGTTCAGCACCACCGGCAGCGGGGCGTGGCCCGGGCGGATCACCGTGAAACGCGAGCGCAGGCCATCGCGCACCCAGTCCTCGGCACGGACGTCAGCCTCGGCGGCAAAGCCGTAGGTCAGCGTGGCCCGGTTGAGCAGCGGCAGGATCGAGCGCACGCCCGGATCGTCCAGGCAGAGGATCGCCAGGCCGTAGAACGGCAGGTTGTGCAGGAACTCGACGAAGGTCCGCCGCAACCGCTCGAGGTCCCCGCCGTAGGCCCCGAGGTGATCGTTGTCGATGTTGGTGACGATCGCCGTCATCGGCAGCAGGTGGATGAACGACGCGTCGCTCTCGTCGGCCTCCGCCACCAGGTACCGGCCCGCGCCGAGGCGCCCGTTGGTGTCGGCGCTCTTCAGCCGCCCGCCGATCACGAAGGTCGGATCCTGGCCGGCTTCGGCCAGCACGCTCGCGACGAGGCTCGTGGTCGTGGTCTTGCCGTGGCTGCCGGCGACGGCGATCCCGTGCCGGAAGCGCATCAGTTCGGCCAGCATTTCCGCGCGCTGCACGACGGGCTTGCGTGCCGCCCGGGCCGCGACCAGCTCCGGGTTGTCCTCGGCCACCGCGCTCGATACCACGACCACGTCCGCGCCGGCGATCTGTTCGGCCCGGTGGCCGATGTGGACCAGCGCGCCGAGGCGCGTGAGTCGGCGGGACACCGTGGACTCCCGCAGGTCCGAACCCTGCACGGCATAACCGAGGTTGAGCAGTACCTCGGCGATGCCGCCCATGCCGACGCCGCCGATGCCGACGAGGTGCACGCGGTTGATGCGGCGCATGCGATCAACCATCGGCATCGCTCCGCTGCGCGCGTGGGTCGCGGCCGGCACCGGAGGCGGCCGCGAGGCAGCGCTCGACGATCGTCGCGGTGGCATCGGGCCGGGCGAGCGTCCGCGCGCGTTCGGCGCGAGCCAGGGCCAGGCCACGCGAGCCAAGGTACGGGCTCAACTCCGCTGCCAGCCGCTCCGGCGTCAGTTCGGACTGCGGCAGCAGCGTGGCGGCCCCGGCATCGACGAGCCAGGCGGCATTCCGGGTCTGGTGGTCATCGACCGCCGCCGGGAAGGGCACGAGGATCGACGCCACGCCGGCCGCGGCCAGTTCGGCGACCGTGAGGGCGCCGGACCGGGCCAGGACCACATCGGCCCAGCCATAGGCCTCCGCCATGTCCTCTATAAAGGAGTGCACGGTCGCCTCGACGCCTGCGCTGCGATAGGCCGCCTCGGCCACACCCCGGGTGGTCGGACCTGCCTGGTGGCGGATGACTGGTGGCAACGGGCTGGCCAGCCGGGTGATGGCGGGCGCCACGGCGGCATTGAGCGCCTGCGCGCCCTGGCTGCCGCCAAGGACCAGCAGGCGCAGCGGGCCGTTGCGATCCGCGAAGCGGCTGGATGGCGGCGGCAGCGCCGCGATGTCGGCCCGCACCGGATTGCCCGTGACGCGGGTCCTGCCGGCCACGGCGCCGAAGAACCTCGAGCTGGCAGAAAAGCTGCCCGGGAAGGCTTCGAGCACCTCCCGGGCAAAACCAGCCAGAAGTCGATTGGTCAAACCGGCGACCGCATTCTGTTCGTGGATCACGAGCGGCCGACGCAGGAGCCAGGCCGCGAGTCCACCGGGGCCGGCGGTGTAGCCGCCCATGCCCAGCACCACCTTCGGTCGCAGCCGGCGCACCACGCGCCAGGCATCACCGATCGCGACCAGCACGCGCAGCGGGGCCACGAGCCAGCTCAACAGTCCCTTGCCGCGCAGGCCGCGGACGCGGATCTGTTCGAGCGGAAAGCCGTCGGCCGGCACGACACGGGACTCCAGGCCCCGCTCGGTGCCCAGCCAGACCACCGACTCATTGCGCTGCCTGAGTGCGCGCGCGATCGCCAGCGCCGGAAACACGTGTCCGCCCGTGCCGCCGGCCATGATCAGCACCGGTGCCCCGGCCACGGCGTTGTCGAGGGCGCTGTTCATTGGCGTGCCTCGCGCCCGGCGGCCTGTTCCGCCCGGCGCATCGAGTTGCCGCGACGCCGGGCGCCGACGAGCCCGCAGTTCTCGAGGTCGATGCGCAACAGGACACCCAGGGCCGCCAGGGTCACGATCAGCGAGCTGCGCCCGTAGCTCACGAGCGGCAGCGTCAGGCCCTTGGTGGGCAGCACGCCCATGTTCACGCCGATGTTGATCACGGCCTGCATCGCCAGCCAGATCGCGAGCCCGAACGCGACATAGGCGCGGAAGCCCGCGTCACGGCTGGCGGCCGTGCGGGCGATGACCATCGCCCGCCAGATCAGGAGGCCATAGAGCAGGATCATCACGATGCTGCCGATCAGCCCGAACTCCTCGGCGATCACCGCGAAAATGAAATCCGTGTGCGCTTCCGGCAGGTAGAAGAGCTTCTGCACGCTGGCGCCGAGGCCCACGCCCCACCACTCGCCGGTGCCGATCGCGATCAGCGATTGCGTCAGCTGGAAGCCGTCGCCGAACGGATCCGACCAGGGATCGCGGAAGCCCATCAGGCGACGCATCCGGTACGGCGAGAACCGGGCCAGCGCGAAGAACAGCAGGATCACCGGCGTGATGCTCAGGACCACATACCGCAGCCGGGCGCCGGCGACGAACAGGATCGCGAAGGAGATGCCGACCAGCAGCAGCGCCGAGCCGAAGTCCGGCTGCAGGAGCAGCAGGCCGGCAGCCGCCAGCACGATGGCCATCGGCTTGACGAGGCCGGCCAGCCCCGCGGACAGCTCATCGTTCCGGCGCACGGCATAATCCGCCACGTACATCAGCATCATGAGCCGGGCCGGTTCGCTGACCTGCACGATGTTGATGCCGCCGACGCTGAGCCAGCGGGTACTGCCGTTGGCCGTGTGCCCGAGACCGGGGATCAGCACCACCACGAGCATGAGAAGCGCCAGGCCCGCGAGCCAGATGCCGAGGCCCTGCCAGATGCGGGTCGGGATCTGGACCATGACATAGCCCGCCGCAAGCCCCATCGCCGCAGCCAGCAGCTGCCGCTCGAAGAAGTAGAACGGGTCGTCATGCAGGCGATCGCCGAGCGCGATCGAGGCCGACGTCACCATCAGCAGGCCGATCGACAGCAGCACCGCCACGACGCCGATCAGCAGGACATCGGGCCGATCCTGGCCCGGCATGGCGATCTGCCGGCTACCCATGGCCGCCTGCTCCCCGGTCCGTGGCCGGCAACGCCCGCACGGCATCGCAGAAGGCCCGGCCGCGCGCGCCGTAGTCGGTGTACATGTCGAGGCTGCTGCAGGCCGGGGCCAGCAGCACGGTCCAGCCGGCACCGGCGAGGCCGGCAGCAAGGTTCACTGCCGCCGGCATGTCATCGACCCGGTGGAGGGGGCAGATGCCGTCCATGGCGTCCGCCAGTCGTTCACGATCCCGGCCCAGCAGGATCACCACCGCTTCACCTCGGCTGGCACGCCCTTCGAGTGCGGTGGCCACGGTCTCGAAGCTCGCGCCCTTGGCATCGCCGCCGGCGATCAGCACGAGCGGACCCTCGACGCTGCCGATGCTGGCCACCGCCGCGCCGACGTTCGTGGCCTTCGAATCATCGATCCAGGTGGTGCCGTTGCGACGGGCCACCAGCGCCATCCGGTGCGGGAGCGCCTTGAACGTGCGCAGGCCAGGCAGCAGTTCCTCGAGGTCAGCAACGCTGACGCTGGCGAGCGCGAGTGCCGCCAGCGCGTTCGACACGTTGTGGCGGCCGGTCACCGGCAGGGCCGCGACCGGCAGCAGCAGCCCGGG
>CAZMVP010000111.1:0-6365 GCA_964569355.1 uncultured Chromatiaceae bacterium
CCCCGTGCCCGGGTGGCCTGGTGGGGAACCTGGCGAACTCATCCAGCCGGGCTAGTCACGCACCGGCTCATTGGCGGCTGCTGGCGTTGACAGGATCCGGGACATCACGATGCCTGCTTCATACAGCAGGTAAAGCGGAATCGCCAGCAGGGTCTGGGAAAACGGGTCCGGCGGCGTCAGCACCATGCCGACGACGAAGGCTCCGAGGAACACGTAGGACCGGATCCCCTTCAGCGTGTCCACGGCCACGATGCCGGTGAGCACGAGCAGGACGGTGGCCACGGGTACCTCGAAGGCCACGCCGAAGGCCAGGAACAGCGCCAGGACGAAGTCCAGGTAACTGCTGATGTCCGTCATCACCACCACGCCTTCCGGCGCGGTCGAGGCCAGGAAGCCGAACATCACCGGGAAGATCGCGAAGTAGGCAAAACAGACGCCCACGTAGAACAGGATCACGCTGGAGATCAGCACCGGCACCGCGAGGCGCTTTTCGCGCCGATACAGGCCCGGCGCGACGAAGGCCCAGATCTGGTAGATCACCACCGGCATGGCCAGCATGATGGCCACGTAGAAGGATGTCTTGATGGGCGTGAGCAGCGGCGAGGCCACCTGGGTCGCGATCATCGTCGCCCCCTTCGGCAGGTGCGCCATCAACGGGTGCGATACGGCCCTGAAGACCTGCTGGCTGAATGGCACCAGTGCGATGAAGGCGATGATCACCGCGGCGCCGGCCTTGAGCATGCGGGAGCGCAGCTCCAGCAGATGGGACATCAAGCTGGCCTCTGGAAGCTCCTCCGGAGGCTCGTTGTGCTTGAGGTCGTTGTCGTCCATGAACCCGGAGGCGCGGTCGCGGCGCCGTCAGGAAGTGGTCCGATCCGCGGGGATGTCGCGTGGCGCGCCGGCAGCCGGATCGGCTGGTACCGGCTCGCCCGCCGCCTGGTCTGTCGTCTGCTCCGGCGCGCCGGAGCCCACGTGGGACGAAGCGTTGCCCGGGATCAGGTCAGCCATGCCCGGTCGATTGAATTCCGCCGCCGGCGGCGTGGCAATTGCCGCGGTTGAAGCCGTGCCGGATGCCTCGACCGGTTTTGCGGCCGGTGTGGCCGTTGCAGCCGCGGCGGCATTCAGCCGGCGTTCTTCCGCCTCGAGCTCCTCGCGGACCTGGGCGGTGAGCGTGCGTGCCATGCGCCGGGCCTGTCCGGCGTAGCGACCAAGCTGGGCGGCCACGCGGGGCAGCTTCTCGGGGCCGAGGACGATCAGGCCAAGCGCCGCAATCAGCGCCAGTTCCCAGAATCCGATTTCGAACATGTGTGTCTCCGCACCGTGGCGCCGGACCCGGTGGGTGTGGCC
Source organism: uncultured Chromatiaceae bacterium (assembly GCA_964569355.1). GTDB lineage: Bacteria > Pseudomonadota > Gammaproteobacteria > Steroidobacterales > SHZI01. The sequence goes on from CAZMVP010000111.1 coordinate 1,348, forward strand.
GGCCGGTCAGGCCGTGCCGCTGTGGTCCGATTTCCGTGCGGCCGGATCGGCGGTGGCGGAATCCGTGAAATCCGCATCGGGCTTGCCGATCTGCCGGGGATCACTCTTTTCGGTCTCGGCATCCGACATGGCCTTGCGGAAACCCTTGACCGCACCGCCCAGGTCCGAGCCGATCGACTTCAGGCGCTTGGTCCCGAAAATCATCACCACGATCAGCAGGATGATCAGAAGCTCCCACATGCTGATGCCGCCGAATCCCATGATCATTTCTCCAATGCCGGCCGGGGCCGGCGCGCCTGCCTAGAATAACCTGATCACCGTGCCGCCACGTGACAAACTTCACGTCCGCGCCCGGCATCAGGCATGCTGTTTTTGCGCGGGAATGCCGGGTGGCACCCGGAGGGAAAACGTGACGGGACCACTGTTGACGAGTTCCACCTCCATGTGGGCGCCGAAGCGTCCGGTGGCGACGCGCGGCCATCGGGCTGCGGCGGCTGCGACGAGCTGTCCGAACAGGGCTTCGCCCAGCGCCGGCGGTGCCGCCGGTTCGAAACCGGGGCGATTGCCATGCTGCGTGTCCGCGACCAGCGTGAACTGCGGCACGAGCAGGAGGTCGCCACCGACCTCCATCACGGAACGGTTCATGCGTCCTGCGTCATCCGGGAACACGCGGTATGCGAGCAGGCGGTTTGCCAGGCGTTCCGCACCGGCGGGCGTATCGCCCCGCTCGACGCCGATGAGCACCAGCAGGCCGGCGCCCACGGTGGCGATCGCCTGGCCGTCAACCCGGACACAGGCCCGGCTGACCCTTTGCAGTAAGCCAATCATGAATATCCATCCCACGATTCAAGTCATTTTCCTGTATTTCTATACTAGTAGTCCCACTTTGACTGGATTATTGGCGTAGTGGGTCCGCATAATGTCAAATCCGGGTCAAAAACAGGAAATGCGGTTCTGAAGCAGCTCGTTCGGCTCCTTCTTGCCGGGTTACTGACCGGCCTGTTCACCGCCTGTGGTGGCGCCGCTTCAAAAACCGCCATCCCGGCTGGCGCCAAGGTGTTCCACTACTCGATGGACCAGGCACCTTCGACGCTCGATCCCGTACAGGCATCGAACGTCTACGCCAATTTCGTCGTGGTCAACGCCTACGACACCCTCTATTCCTACAAGTACCTGGCCCGTCCCTACGAGCTCAAGCCGAACCTGGCCGTGGATTTTCCCACGATTTCGCCGGATGGCCTCGTCTACACGATCCGGCTGAAGAAGGGGGTGCACTTCGTCGATGACCCGTGCTTTCCGGGTGGCAGGGGCCGTGAAGTGGTGGCGCAGGATTTCATTTATACGGTGAAGCGCCAGTTCGATCCGAAGAACCAGCCGCAGGGGGCCTGGCTCTGGCAGGACCGCATCATCGGGCTCGAGGAGTGGAAGGCCGCCGGCTCCGACTACTCGAAACCGGTTTCCGGACTGCGCGCCCTGGATGACCACACGCTCGAGATCCGGCTGAGCCAGCCCTATCCGCAGCTCGTCGCCACGCTGGCACAGGGCTACTCCGCGCTGGTGCCACGTGAAGCGGTCGAAAAGTACGGCAAGGGGCTCGGTGTCCATCCGGTGGGATCCGGACCCTTCAGGCTCGTTTCGTATGACACCGCCAAGGTGGTCATGGTGCGCAATCCCCATTACCGCCAGGAGCCGGTGGACCTGGCCGCCGAGGGCTACGACCCGGCCACCCAGCGTTTCAGCGGCGTGGAGGCCATTGCCGGGCGCTCGCCGCCCTTCGTTGACCGGCTGGAGATCAATTTCATCACCGAATCCAGCGCGGCCTGGGCATCGTTCACCAAGGGTGACGAGATCCAGCTCACCGTGTTGCCCATGGAGCAGGTGGACCGGGTGCTCGAGAGCAAGCACCCGGTGGCACTGCGGCCCGAATATGCCGCGAAGTACAACGTCTATGGTGGGCTGGAAGCGGGCTTCGTGTTCACGTCCTTCAACATGGATTTCCCCGAGATCGGCTACAACAAGGATCCGGTCCGCGAGCGTCGCAACCGGGCCTTGCGCTGCGCGATCATCAAGGGTTACGACTGGAATGCCCGCAACGAGAGCTGGTACATGGGACTTGCCGAGGTTTTTCCCGGCATCATCGTGCCGGCCAGCCCCGAGTTCGATCCCACCCTGTCACGCGAGAGCGTCACGCGCGACGTCGCCGCTGCACGGAAACTGCTCCGCGACAACGGCTGGACCCCGCAGAACCTGCCGACCATCGTCTATGGTGGCCCGGCCGGCATCACCGACCGGCTGTTCTTCGAGCAGATGCGCGCCTGGATGCACGACATCGGTTTCCCGCGCGAGAAATTCGTGCGCAAGACCTATGCGAACTTCGGCGACCTGTCCCGGGCCTGGAAGCGGAGCGAGCTCCCGCTGGTGGCCAAGGGCTGGGGGCTCGACTATCCGGACGCGCAGAACACGCTGCAGCTTTTCTACGGGCCGAACGGCTCCCCGGGTTCCAACGATGCCAACTGGCACAATCCCGAGTTCGACCGGCTCTACGAAGAATCCTCCGTCATGCTGCCTTCCCCGGAGCGCACGGCCATCTACCATCGGATGAACCAGATCGTGATCGATGATTGCGTGGCCATCACCGGGCTGTCGCGGACGCGCGTGTACCTCTGGCACAAGAACGTGCTCGCGATCCCGGACCGGGAGATCCTCGGCGGCTTCTTCCTGAAGTATGTCGATGTCGTGCCGCCGGGTGCGGCCGGACGCGCAGCCGGACGCGTGGCCAGCAACGTGGCCAGACCCGCGAACTGACCGATGGAAACCCTGCAGTACGCCGCGCGCAAGCTCATCGCGGGCATTCCGCTGGTCCTTGGCGTGACCCTGGTGAGCTTTGCGCTGATGGTCTATTTCGGCCCGGACATGACCTACCAGCTGCTCGGCAAGAACCCGACGCCCGACCAGATCCTCGAGGTCCGCCACCAGCTCGGCTATGACCAGGGCTTCATCCAGCGTTACTGGCAGTTCCTCGGCCAGATCGCCACGCTGGATTTCGGCTCCGCGTCCACCGGCGAGCCGGTGCGCACGCTGCTCGCCAATACGGTGCCGGTATCGCTGATCCTGATCCTGCCGGGCTTCATCCTCGGCCACATCGTCGGCCTACTGCTCGCCATCGGTGCGGCCTACTGGCGCGGCCGCTGGATCGACAAGTTGATCATGGCACTGGCGGTGATCGGCATGAGCATCAGCTTCCTGATCGTGATCATCAGCTTCCAGATCCTGCTGAGCTCTACCGATGGCCTCAATCTGTTCCCGGTGCGCGGCTGGAACGCGACGACATTCGGCAATTACCTGAGCTACGTCACCGTGCCGACGCTGGCCACGATGTTCGTTGCGATCGGCTATGAAACCCGGTTCTACCGGGCCGTGATCGTCGAGGAAATGTCCCGGGACCATGTGCGCACCGCGCGCGCCTTCGGCATCCCGGAAACCCGGATCTTCTTCCGCAACATCCTGAAGAACAGCCTGATCCCGATCATCACCCGCATCATGTTCTCCATCCCGCAGGTGGCAATCGGCGGATCGCTGCTGATCGAGACCTACTTCGGGATTCCGGGCGTCGGCAAGGCCACCTACGAGGCCATCGTGACCGGCGACCAGCCCGTGCTGAAGGCCGTGGTCACGCTGACGGCGATCCTGTTCGTGCTGGTCGTGATCGTGAACGACATCCTGTACCGGCTGGTCGACCCGCGGGTGACGCTGAAGTGAGCAACGTGGCCCCGACGGCCGTCGAGACGGCGCTCCCGGCAGCCGTGGCCCCTCGCGAGTCGCTCTGGGGCAAGGCCGCTGGCAAGTTTGCCCGTGACCGGCTCGGCATGCTGGCGCTCTGCGTCGTGCTCATCTACTTCCTGGCGGCGGTCGGGGTCTGGCTCGGCCTGTGGAGCAGCGGCTGGGGGGATCTCGTCGGCGGCAAATGGGAGCCTGTGTCAGCCCGGCACTGGTTCGGCACCAACATCATCGGCCAGGACATCTACGCCCGGTCGATCTACAGCACGGCAACCGCGTTTCAGGTCGGCATGGTCGTTGCCCTGGTGGCCACGGCGCTCGGCGCGGTCGCCGGTGCCGTGGCCGGCTTCTTCGGCGGCAGCTGGATCGATGAACTGCTGCTCTGGGTCATGGGCGTCCTCGACGCCATTCCGTTCTACCTGTTCGTGGCTGCCGTGGCCTTTGCGCTGGCCGACAACCCGTGGGCGATGCACGTCGCGATGATCTCGACGTTCTGGGTCGGCACGGCACGGCTGATCCGCGGCGAGGTCATCAAGTTGCGCGACATGGAGTATGTCGAGGCCGCCCATTCCATCGGCGTGCCGGAATTCACGATCATCTTCCGCCACCTGCTGCCGAACACGGCCCATATCCTGCTGGTGCAGGCCTCCATCCTGTTCGTCAGCGCGGTCAAGGCGGAGGTGATCCTGAGTTTCCTCGGCATCGGTATCAAGGACGGCATGAGCTGGGGCCTGATGATTTCCGAGAGCACCAAGGAGGTGCTGGCCGGCTTCTACAACAATTTCCTGGCGGCCTCGCTCCTGATGTTCGGCCTGGTCATGGCGGTGAACGCAGTGGCCGACGCGCTGCAGGACGCGCTGGATCCGCGCAAGGTGGGCTGATGGACCGGCATGATGGATCGTCGCCCCAGGTCCCGGCCTTGAGGGTGCAGGACCTCGCCATCGAGTTCGACACCGAGGATGGCCTCGTGCGCGCGGTCGATGGCGTCAGCTTCGAGGTGGCGGCCAACGAGACCCTGGGGCTCGTCGGCGAGTCCGGCTGCGGCAAGACCGTCACCGGGCTGTCGATCCTGAAACTGATCCCGATGCCGCCCGGCCGGATCGCCTCGGGCCGCATCGAGTACCGGGGCCGTGATCTCGTGCCGTTGCCGAAGCGGGCCATGGAGGATGTCCGCGGGCGAGACATCGCGATGATCTTCCAGGAGCCCATGACGGCCCTGAACCCGGTGTTCACGATCGGCA
>CAZMVP010000112.1:0-3255 GCA_964569355.1 uncultured Chromatiaceae bacterium
GGTTCGTCCACTGCCAGACATCCGCCGTAGTTCACGAAAGGCAGGGAGACCAGGAAATCGCCAAACAGCCTGCTCCTGAGGCGGATTAGGGGAAGCACGCCGCGCACGGCATCCGGCGAACCAGCCAGCAGGTAGTGCGGCTCGCAGCCGAACTCGGCCGTCAGGATCTCCCGCCACTGCCAGGCATGATAGCCGGACGCCGAAGGCTGCCCGGCGACAAACCTGTCCCATCGGGCGGCAGCTTCAGGACCCACCTCCCTGACCGGTACCGGATCGTTCATGAACTCTCAGCCGAAGCCCAGCACGCGATCGAAGCGATCCCAGGCAAACTCGCGCAGGAGCTGGTCCAGTCGGCCCTCGGTCTTGTGCAGGTTGGTGTAGTGGCGGAAGCGGGATTTCCAGGACGCGCCAGGGATCCGCGGCTGGTCCGGATCCACCTCCCACGGATGCAGGTAGAAGTAGCAGGGATGCCCAGCCCGGTTCACGCGGCGCAAGGCCCAGCGAAACAGGACTGGCGGCAGCAGACGGAAATACCCCCCGCCACCGCAGGGCAGCCGCTGGCCCGCCAGCTCGAGCGTCGTGATCGGGCACTCCGTCAACCTGGTCCCCGCCGGCTGGAAGTTGAACCTCGGCGCATCGGGAAACCCGTAGATGTCGTGCCGGACGGGGTTCACGCTGGACGAGTAGCGATAACCGGCCCTGTCCAGTTCTTCGAAAGCCCACTGGTTGCGCTTGACGATCGAGAAGCTGGCGGCGCGGTAGCCGAGCACTGGCTGGCCCGTGATGTCCTCCAGGGTCGCCTTGCTGCGCCTGACGTCGTCGGCAAATACTTCCCTCGTCTGGCGAAAGGCCGGGATGTGGTTGCAGCCATGGCTCGCGACTTCGTGCCCTGATTCGATGATGCGCCGGACCAGGGCGGGATGGCGCTCGGCCACCCAGGCCAGGATGAAGAAGGTTGCGCTGATCCCGCGCCGCTCGAACAGGGCCAGCAGGCGTTCGGTATTGGCCACGACCCGGGTCGGGTGCGAGTCCCAGTCGGCGCTGTCGATCTGCCGGTCAAAGGCGGCGACGTGGAAGTGTTCCTCCACGTCGACCGACATCACGTTGGTTATGCGCGCGGGAGTGTTCAGAATGTCCGGCCGATTGCCAGGCCGACCTGGTTTTCGGTGTAGTTGTTGGTGCCCACATCGGATCCGCGGCGCTCCTCCCGGCCGACCCAGCCGCTGAGGTTGGTCATTGCACCGAGCTGGTAGGTCAAACCCAGGCGAATCCGGAACAGATCGTCCTCGTCGTCTTCGGCCAGCACGCGGGAGAACCGTCGCTTGACGTAGTAGCCGTCCAGCGTAGAGTGCGTACGGACCCCGATGTTGTAGGCCCAGACAAACGACACTCCCGCCTGCCGCGTGTCGTCGCTATCCTGCGCGGGGCCCTCGTCCAGCGTTTCCTCATTGCTGTAGAACAGGTTCAAGGACACGGAATTGCGGTTGAAGGCCTTGGCCAGCAGGAAATTGGCCCGCTTTTCCAGGTAATAGCGGCCGGTTCCCGGCGCATGGGTATTGGGCGGCAGCGTCGGGGAAGGAATCACGGGCGTCGGCGGTCCTGTCGGGGTGGTGTCATCCGACCCGGTGCCCACCGTCGGCTCGACCGGTCGCGACATGGTGGTGCTGAGGTCTTCGTCCGTGCGGGGCGTTTCATCGTAGGAGATACGGAGGATGTCGCCGCTGCGGGCACTGTACTGGCGTTGGAAACTGGCGCCCCACGACGAACCAAAACTGCGCTCGCCGCCATAGGCCTCGAAGAATGTCCGATCGGTCCTGCGCCGCAGCCCAGCCCGCCAGATGCCATCCTCCAGGTCGGCGCTGGTCCGGTCGTGGACGTCGCTTTCCATGCCGCCGGAGACGAATGGCGCCCACCCACCGTTCATCTCGTAGATCAGCGACAGTTCGGCCAGCTGCCGTTCCGCGCTGGGTGAGAAATCGTATTCGTACTTCAGGTATTCGTGGTGTACCGCCCAGGTCAGCCCATGGGCTTTCTCCGGACCCGTCCAGTCGGTCTGCATGGTCTGGAAATCGCTGTCCTGCAGGGTCTCGTCGTCATAGTCCACGCGGCCAACGTCGTAGCGCAAGTTGAGCGAGGTACCGAGGAAATCCTGGCGCCACTGCGGTCCTGTCTGGTACCGGATCGCATCCGTCCGGTTGTTGATCTCCGGCAGGTTCGAATTCGAGAAGGGAGCCTCCGGGTCGATGACCACCTGGGCGATGCTGGCCGACGAGTTCAGGAACAAATGCTCCGGGATGATGCCCACATCCAGTGTCACGTTGCCCTGGCTGTAGGCCGAGGTATCGGACCGGTCCTGGTAGCGGAGCGCTTCCAGAGTGTAGTCGATGCGAAAATCATAACGCCGCCCCACCGATGCGATGTAGATCGACGGGTCGGCACGGAAGATCGTGTCGCTGTCTTCCTGGCCGGAGGGCGCAAGCGTCACGTTGTCGCTGTAGATCGCACCGATCGAGATCCCGCCGCCGATGTCCAGCGCCAGCGCCGGCTGTGCCACGGCCATCACGGCCGCCATCACGGCCACCATCGCGGCCGACAGCGCCGTCAGTCTCCCCCATGCCGGATGAGCCATCATTCCCCCCTTCGGTCGTCCTCTTCGGTCGGCGCATAGTAATAGTAGCTGCCATTGGACAGGCTCAGCAGCGACGACCGCGGGATCTTGTTCAGCACGAGGCCGATCGGCTTGTCGCGGTTCAGGTACTCCAGTGCTTGCATCAGCGACGGCTCGGTCGATGCCCCGGCCTCCACCACCACCAGGACCTGACCTGCCAGGGCGGAGATCGCCACGGCATTCGGCGTGCCCAGCAGCGGAGGACAATCGATCAGCACCAGCCTGTTCCGGTCTTCCTCCGACAGGCGCTTGACGATCTCGCGAGCGCGATTGCTGGTGAGCAATTCCAGCGAATCATCGAAACGGTGGCCGGCCGGCACGAACTCGAGGCCGGCGATGTCCGTAGTGTACCGGCAGGCATCGAGCGACAGCGTTTCGTCCTGCAATACGTCGAAGAAGCCGCGCCCGCCATGCAGCCCCATGGCCCGGCTCAAGGTTGCGCGCGTGTCGTCGGCATCGATCAACAGGGTCGTGCGATCCCGCTCCATGGCCAGCGACTGGGCAAGATTGGCCGACATGAAGGTCTTGCCGGCCCCGGGCATGGCGCTGGTGATCATGATGATGTTCGTGCCTGAATCGGCCAACGG
>CAZMVP010000112.1:3355-6330 GCA_964569355.1 uncultured Chromatiaceae bacterium
AAGATCGGCAGCCCCGTTGCCTGGCGCAGCTTCTTGCCGGAGTAGAACACCGGGCTGTGCTGGTTGAGCAGGAAGGCTCCGCCCAGCCCGGCAATCAGCGCCGCCACCAGCACGCCGCAATAAAGCAGGATGCGGTTGGGAGCCGTCGGGAACAGCGGCAGCCGCGGTGGCTCGATCACGTCGAAGGTCACGTCCTCCTTCTCGGCCTGCACTTCCTCGGTCAGCCGGGCGGACTCGAGGCGTTTCACCAGCGCGTCGTATTGTGCCTTGACGATGCCGTAGTCACGGTTGAGGCGGTTGAGCTCCGCCTCCACCTCGGGAATGGTATCGACTGCCCGTCGCAAGCTGCTGACCGTGGCCTGCCGCTGTGCCAACTGGGTCTGCAGGCTCGCCAGCTCCACTTCCGTCGCGCTGAGGGACACCCGCATCTGCTGGTAGACCGGGTTGGTATCCAGCGGATTGGTGGCAGGCGCCGTAACCCGTGCCTTCTTCAATTCGGTTTCACGGACCTTCTCGAGGTCGGCAATGGTCTGCTGGACGCGAATCACGTCCGGATGCTTGTCGGTGTATTTCACCAGCAGGTCCGCCAGCTGGTTCTGCAGGTCGGCAATGGCGCCATCCACCGACGTGCTGCCCACGACCGCGCCGGAGCGCGACATGCCGATGACCGGCTCCTCGCCGGCTACCTGCCGCTGCAGCTCCGCACGGCGGTTCTGCAACTCGGCGTACTGCGTCTGGGTCTGCTTCAGCGCCACCTGCGCCGCATCGAGCCGGGCGAAGTAATCGCCGCCTTCGTTGGGCATCAGGCCGACATTCTTCTTCTTGAAATCGGCCAGCCGGTTCTCGGCGTCCACCAGGCGCTGTTCGTAGAGCTTGATCTGCTGGGTCAGGAACTGCTGGGCCTGCGCAGAGTTGGTGCGGTCCTTGTGCAGGGAGTTCTTCATGAAGTCGGTCAGGATGACCTCCACCACGTTGCGCGCCATCTCCGGATCGTAATCACGGTAGGAAATGGTGTAGATGTCCTCCCGCGGGGCCTTGTCGATGGTGACAGACGTCTTGAGGTTTTCCAGCAATCGCTCCAGCTGCTCCGGGGTCGTGGCACGCGCCTCGAGGCCGGTCTCGAGCGCTACGGCCTTCAGCTGCGGCCGGCTGAGCAGCGCCTCCGTGACCATCGCGACATCACTCAGCGTGTTGGAATCGACCGTGAGGTCCTTCAACAACGGCCTCAACATGGTCTTGGTGTCCACGAAGACACGGGCCGTGGCATCGTACTGGTTCGGCAATTGCAGGGTCCAGATCCAGCCCCCCAGTGCAACGACCCAGGCAATCGCCAGGGCCGTCCACCGGAAGCGCCACATGCCGTAGGCGTCCTCGACGAGATCGGAGGTCAGTTGTCGCAGATCCATTGCGGAGATTTCAACCCGTCGGTTACAGCAGCGATTCGGGGATGATCAGCACGTCACCGGGTTGCATGCGTACGTTCTTCGAGATGTCACCGTCATTGATGAGGTCCGACAGGCGCACCCGGATCTGTTCTTCTTTGCCATCTTCACGGCGGATGATCTTGGCACGGTTGCCGGCCGCAGTCGGTGACAATCCGCCAACCTGGATCATCACGTCCAGCAGGGTCATGCCCTGCCGGTAGGGAATGGCCTGAGGCTGGGCAGCCTGGCCCACCACGCGCACCTGGTTGTTGAACGTTCCCACGAAGTTCGTGACGATCACACTGACCGTGGGCGCCCGGATGTACTGGCCAATCGCGGTTTCCAGGTCACGTGCCAGTTGCGTTGGCGTCTTGCCCACGGCGACGATGTCTTCGACGAGCGGCGTGGAGATCCGGCCGTCCGGTCGCACCGGAATCGTCACCGACACCTCAGGGTGCTGCCAGACAAAGATCTGCAGCGTGTCGCCGGGACCGATCACGTACTCGCTCGGTGCGGCAGTTGCGGCGGTTTCGGCCACCGGCTTGGTCGGGCCGGTGGACTGGCAGGCAGCCAGGCCAATGACGGCGCCCAGGGCCAGCACCAGACCCCGGACGATGTTCAACATGTTCGGAAATGCGCTCATCTGTGACTTCCTCCCCAGCCTGGATTCAGGCGACATCGGATTATAGACCAAGGAGTTGCCGGGCTTTTCGCAGATCGAACCTTGGCGAAGTGTGACGCGGGCAGCCCCCGCCAACCACCGAAGGCGTCGCAATCCCGGGTACCCCCGCTATGGGCTTCCGGGCAAGATATCGATCCCTTTTTCACCACGCAATGAGCCGATGGAATGACCCTGCCCCTGATTGCCCATATCGTCCATCGGCTGGACTATGGTGGCCTCGAGAACGGGCTGATCAATCTCATCAATGGGTTACCCGCGACTTCTTACCGGCACACCATCATCAGCATGACCAGCGCCACCGACTTCCGGCAGCGGATCCGTCGGCCAGACGTCACGGTGCACGAGCTGCACAAGGTACCGGGCAAGGATCCGGGCGCCTACCTGCGCTTGTGGAGGCTGCTCCGCCAGCTGCGCCCGACCGTGGTCCACACCAGGAACACCGGCGTGCTGGACTGCCAGGCCGCCGCCTGGCTGGCCGGCGTCAGGCAACGAGTCCACGGTTACCACGGCTGGGATGTCAACGATCTCGATGGCACCGATATCCGGCAGAACCGGCTGCGACGGCTTTGTGATCCACTGGTGGGCCGATACGTGGTGGTCTCACGGCAGATTGGCACGTGGCTCACGGACACGCTGCGGATCGACCCGAACCGCATCACCCACATCTGCAACGGCGTGGACATCGCACGGTTCCATGCGGCGAGTGCAGTTGTACCCGCTCCGCGGCCAATCGTCATCGGCACCGTCGGCCGGCTGCAGGCGGTGAAGAACCAGATGCTGCTGGTTCGTGCCGGCGGACTCCTGAAGCGCCAGGCGCCTGAACTGGCCGCGAACTGGCAACTGCGGATCATCGGTGATGGCCCGGAGCG
>CAZMVP010000113.1:0-6325 GCA_964569355.1 uncultured Chromatiaceae bacterium
CCCACGCACCTGCCACGTGTCACCGAACACGAAATTCCGCCCGTCGATGCCGCCGCGCGCCGCGTACTCCCACTCGGCCTCCGATGGCAGGCGGAACGCGCGGCCGGTCACCGTGGCCAGCCACTGCGCATAGGCCGTGGCGTCCTGGAAGTTCACGTTGGTCACCGGATGGTTGGGGAACCCGGCGGTGTAATGGCTCCAGCCCCGCGGCGGCACCACGGCATCGCGGCCGGTGGCATTGGTGAATGCGGCGTACTGGGCATTGGTGACGAGAAAGCGGCTCATCCGGAATGCCGGCAACTCCACGGAATGCACGTGGGCGAAGTCGGCGCCGTACTCGGGCTTGACCAGCGGCCCGTCATTGCCCATCCGGAATTTCCCGGCTGGGATGTCGACCATCTCGGGCTGCAACACGCCGCCCACCAGCACGCCGAACAGGTCACCGGACACTGCCGCGGCGATGCCCGCCTCGCGGGCCGAGCCTTCGATCACGAGCGGCGTGGCCGCTTCGGGTCGCCGGCCGCGATGGCCTGAGAACGTGGCCCGGCCATAGGCGCCGTAGTCGATCGTCCCGGAGATCCGGTCGCCGGCGATGCGGCCCTTGTAGACCGCCGCCATCGGCTGGCCGCCGAACTCGAGCACCGCGGTGAATTCCAGGTCGGCGCCGGCCACGTGGCCGACGAAGCGCCCGCTCGCCGAGTCGCTGTCGATGAAGCCGATGACGCGGGCACCTTCCTGGCGGAACAACACATCGCGGTACCCGGGTCCGTTCGGTGACTGCACTTCGAAATACCAGTCGCCGGACAGGTCGGCAGCGGCCACCTGGACGCTGAACAGGAGCGCGAGCAGCGCACCGAGGATGTGCCAGGCCGGATCAGGCGCGGAACAGCAGTTCCTGCATGCCATTTTTGAGCAACGTGGCGCCGTCCGATCGGAAGCCCCGCAGGCAGCGCCGCATGTCCTCCGCGGAATAGCGCGGCGAGTTCCGCAGCTCGGCCGTGGTTGGCACTTCTTCGAGGCCGCCATCGGCATGGGGGGAAAACTGGCCGGGCCGGGCGGGCATCCGTGGGCTGGAATAGGCGATCAGGGCATGCAGCAGGCCGCCGGGGCGCATCCGGGCCCCGACCCGGTCCATCAGGGCCGTCAGGGCCGGGCGGTCGAGGTAGTTCAACAGGTCCCAGCACAACACGATGTCCACCGGCTCGGGCCGCGGCGGCGGCAGCAGGGCTTCGGCGCGCTGCCACAGCAGGTCCATGTCCGGCGGACCGTCCAGGCCCTCGCGGTCCTCCAGGGCAGCCAGGCCTTCAGCCAGGCTGACGATCTCCAGCCGGCACCGGAATGGCGTCAGCAGGCTGACCGTCGCGGGCCGCACCGGACCCAGGTCCAGGACCACCGAACGCTGTTCGGTGCTCAGCGACTCCACGAGCCGACGGAACAGCGGCGCGTTGACCCGTGCGGCATCCTTCGCCGCGGGCTGGCCGGCCGGCGCCAGCGGCCCCCGGCCGGCGACGGATGACGTGGATCTCGCCAGCAGGGCCATCGATGCCGCTCCGGATGCCTAGCGGGCCTGGCTGGCGACTTGCCCGGCGGACTGGCTGCCGGCGGGGCTGATCGTCGCGGCGACCGGCTGGGCGGCATTCGACCGGGAGCCGGCACCCGACGAGTTGCGCTGGGCCTGACCCGTGGTGCCGAGCACGCTCTTCACCGATTCGGGATCCATCTCGATCGAGCCCTTGAACGTGGCGCCGTCTTCGAGGCTCACGCGTGGCGAGGTGATGTTGCCGCGAACCTTGGCGCTCTTGCGCACGATGACCTGCTCGGACCCGAACAGATCACCCTCGACGGTGCCCTCGACGAAGATGGTGTGGGCGTAGACGTCTGCCTTGATCTTGCCCTGGGTGCCGACAGTCAGCGTGTTGCTCTGGAGCTGGATCGTGCCGGTGACTTCACCCTCCACCGAAACATCTTCCTGGCCGCGGAGCGTGCCCTCGATCTGGATCGACGGGCCGATGACCGCGGTCGCACGACCGCGAGGGGCGGTGCCGGCGGAAGCACCGGCCGGGCGGGTCGTGGTATCGGCGGCTGGCGCAGGGGGTGGCGGGGAGAAACTGTTGCTGCCGGGCAGGTCCGCGCTGGCGTCGCCCTTCCTCGTGCGATCGAACATGACTGTCTCCTTGACGTTTGAGCTTGCTGGGATTTCCGTATGCCGGTCCGCCGCAGTGTACCGAAATGCGGCGCGGAGCATAGTCGGGCTGGCCACTTTCCGTGGCCGGGCCGGGCAAGGTGACGTGGCCCCCGGACCGGCCGCCGGACGGTTCAGGATCGGTTCAGATCCCGGGTGCGGCGGCCCGTGCGCGCAACTGGCCGCAGCCACCCTCGATGTCCTGGCCTGCGGAGCGGCGCAACTTGGCCAGCACGCCATGCTGGTTCAGGTAGCGCACCATCGCCGCTGCCCGCGCCGCGGCCGGACGCCGGAAATCCACTCCGTCGACGGCGTTGAAGGGAATGAAATTCATCACCGCGTATTTGCCCCGAAGCAGGTCGACGATGGCATCGAGCTCCGCATCACTGTCGTTCACGCCCTCGAGCAGCGTCCACTGGTACTGGATCGGATAGGTCGTGGCCCGGGCATAGCGTTCGCCCAGCTCGACGAGCTCGGCGGGATCGATCCGTGGCGCCCGCGGCAGGAGCTTCGCGCGCAGCGCGCCATCGGTCGTGTGCAGCGACAACGCGAGTGCCGGCTTGACCCGACCGAGCGGCAGCTGCTCGAACACCCGGCGGTCGCCGACCGTCGAGAACACCAGGTTCTTGTGGCCGATGTCCGCATGGGTTCCCAGCACATCGATCGCTTCGAGGACATTGTCCAGGTTGTGCGCCGGCTCGCCCATGCCCATGAAGACGACACGCCGGAGCGGCGGGCATGTGTCGGCGCGGGCCAGCACCTGTCGTGCCAGCACTGCCTGTGCCACGATCTCGGCACTGCCGAGTTGTCGTTGCAGGCCGTCCCGCCCGGTCATGCAGAAGACGCAACCGACGGCACAGCCCACCTGCGTGGACACGCAGGCACCGTTCGGCGGCAGGACCATGGTTTCCACGGTCTGGCCATCGGCAAGGCGGACCAGGAGCCGCGTGGATCCGTCCGCGCCCCGCGTCTCGCTGCAAATCCCGGCAAGCGCTGCCAATTGCGCCGCGACGGACGGCAGGGCCCGCTTCAGGCGGGCCGGCAACTCCGGCAGTGATCCCGGCTCGTCAAGCGGTCGGCTGCGACACCATGCCCGCAGCAACCGCCGTACGTGCACGGGTTGCGCACCGCCGGCTTCGAGCCCGGCGCAAACGGCAGCAACCTCGAGACGGGCCGTTTCCGCGGTCTGCTCAACATCCATGACTGGTCAGGACTGGTGATTCCGGCCGCTGCCGGTCGGTACCCTGAATGCCGGGGGTTCCCAGGCATGGTCGGGATTCTCCGGCCGGATATCCCGGGCATAGGCCTTCCAGGTATCCACTCGGGAGTTGTCGGGGACCCAGCCGTCCGGCAGGGTCAGGAACTCCGGTGCGTGCTTTTCGAGGTAAGCCCGGACCTTGGGCGGCACCTCCTCGAGGCCGGGCAGCCCCTTGTGGCTGAACATGCGTCCGAACAACGCCGTGCCGGCAAAGGGAGTCCCACCCATCTGCATGAACGGCCAGCATTCGGAGATGCGCGAGAAACTGGCATTGAAGCGCACGGTGGGCAGGCTGCGGTCTTCCAGTGCGTGCCGGGAACAACTGAACGTGAAGTGCTCCGAAGGCGTGATGCGCCCACCTGTCGATGACCGCGGCCACCCTTCCGGTGTCACCGGGTTCGTGTATTCGTGGGTGTAGTCCCAGGACAGCAGCAGGTCATCGCCATAGCGGTGGAACGGCAGGATGAACGGATAGCGACCAGACTCGTCCGGAAAGACCGTGCCTTCGTTCATCAGGGTCGGGCTGTCGCCCGCACCCCCGAAGAAGAACTTCGGGATTTCCTTGCCCACCTTGCCGACCAGCAGGTCGTTGTAGAAGTGGTAGACCGGCACCGTCTTCTCCGTGAACGGGTTGTACCAGGTCTCCAGGATGTCGCCGGTGCGGAGATCGGTGAAGTAGCCAGTCTCGCGCGACTTGATCCACAGGTCCCGGTTCTCGTCGATCCGGGCCAGCATCACGCCGGTGCCGGTATAGCCGAACACCGGCACCATCCGTCGGCCCGGGATGCGCAGGTACATGAGGCCGTGGAAGCCACCGACCACCGGCGTGTCGTAGCCTGCCCAGAGTTTGCCGAAGGCATACAGGTTGTCGGCGGGATCGCCGTAGTCGAGGGAACCCGCTCCGGTGGTTGATGCAGGCGAGGCCTGTGCGGCGTCACCGAGGAGATCGGATACCAGCCCGGATGTCATCACTGCGGCCTTCCATTGACAGGAAGGCCGCAGTGTACTGAACGACGGTGTGTTAGCGGGACGGCTGCCAGTCGCTGTGGAGGGCCAGGCGCCACATCAACCGCTGGGTGGTGTAGTCCGAGTTGGGGCTGTGCTGGACGGCACGGTTGTCCCACAGGATGAGCGAGTTGTTGCGGTAACGGACGCGGCAGCAGTAGATGTCCTTGACCGAATGGCGCTTCAGCATGGTGAGGATCGCATCGCTTTCCTCGCGGTTCAGGCCCTTGATCGCAATGGTCCAGGCCTGGTTGATGTACAGCATCTTCCGGCCGGTCTCCGGATGCCGGCAGATGAGCGGGTGCTCCATCTGCGGGAATTTCTCCCGCATCTTGCGCAGCATGTCGATCGCGCCCACGGTGGCGGCCGAGTGGTGACCGGAGTTCAGGCCGTATTGCAGGACATCGTGGATGGCGATCTTGTCATCCAGGAAGGCCTGCATCGCGGGCGACAACCCTTCGTAGGACAGGTAGTTGCTGGCAAACAGGGTGTCGCCGCCGGCCTCGGGAACCTCGCGCGCATACAGCATCGCGCCGAGGCTGGGATTCTTCTGGTAGGTGTGATCGGCATGCCAGCCGAGATTCTGGGTCGACAGCTGCTTGCCGTTCTTCGGTGCGCCGCGCAGGTAGAAGATGCCGGGGACATCGCCCCGGTGCGGCAGGAACGGCTCGTCTTCCAGCTTGCCGAAGCGGTGGCCGAAAGCCGCGAACTGCTCTTGGGTCAGGATCTGGTCATGGAACATGACGGCCGAGTAATCGAGGAAGGCCTGGTGGATGCGGCCGAATTCCTCGTCGGACAGGTTGGCAAGATCGACACCGGAGATCTCGCAGCCGAGCGCACCGGTGAGCGGGCGGACCTGCATCGTGGTGGCGGTTGACCGGGCGGCGGTGGACGTAGGCTGGGCGTTGGCTGACATGGGATGGGTGCTCCTGGCTGACGGACCTAATGTACTATCATCATACTTACATGACAATAGGGCCAGGCCTCGGCGCTGCAAGGCGCGGATGTGCCGCGGCGAGCTGCGGTCTGCTATCCGGCGGGGCGCCCGAAATCCACCGGTGGCGGCCTGGCGGACCAGCCCGGCACGTTCGCCCGGATAAAATTCAGCATGTCCGCCACATCGGTATAGCCGGCAAGCCCGCCGCCCTTCCGGCAGAGATTGCCGTCCGTGATGCTGGCCACGCCGAGCAGCACCCATTGCCCATCGGCAGCCTTCATCAACAGCGGGCCGCCGCTGTCACCGCCGCACGGGCCGCCATCGGCTGCCCGGATCGCAATGTGCGTGCCGACGATGCCGACTGCATCGAGGCGGATTTGCGCCTCGTGGACGATGTCTGGCCGTTGCACGTCGTCGTTGATCCGTCCCCAGCCCAGGATGGTGGCTTGCGCCCCTCGGCGCAGCAGGCTCCAGGCTTCCGCCCGGCCCGCCACCGGCACCACGCCGGCCCGCACCGGATGTGCGAGGCGCAGCAGGCCGAGGTCGTGGGTGATCGGGTCCCGGCTGAATTTCGGGTGGCGAACCGATTCGCGGACCGCGACGCGGCGCGCGGCCTGCCGCGACCGATTGCCGTACAGCACCGTCTGTCCGCTGCCTGCGCAATGGGCGGCAGTCAGCACGACCGTCGGCGAGATAAGGCTGCCCGTGCAGATGCCCGGGCCGGATGCGCTGACGATGACCACGGCCCACGGCATCCGGGCGGCGAACCCGGCGTCGGTCGGTTCCTGCCCGTGCGCGATGCCGAAGCAGCGACCTGCCAGCAGCAGGCCGGCGCAGCTGAGCGCCGTCTGCAACCGGGGCCGCAACCAGGACCAGGGCAAGCTCAGGCCCCCGGCGTCACGTCCTCGTAGAACTCGTGCGTGTGCTCCGGCAGGATGTGCGG
>CAZMVP010000114.1:0-6310 GCA_964569355.1 uncultured Chromatiaceae bacterium
CGGCTCGCCCCAGGTCACGCCCGTCTGGGTGGACTACGACGGCACGCACGTCATCATCAACTCGGCGCGCGGGCGGCAGAAGGACCGGAACATGCAGCGCAACGCCCACGTGGCCCTCGCGATCGCCGACCCGGACAACCCCTATCGCTACCTGGCGATACGCGGGATCGTCGACAAGATCACGCGCGAGGGTGCGGACGCCCACATCGACAAGATGGCCAAGAAGTACACTGGGCAGGACAAGTATTCCGGTGGCCCGGACGAAGTGCGCCTGATCTACAGGATCCGGCCGGTCAAAATCTCGCACATGGGCTGAATGCGCGTCCGCGCGGAGTTCCCGAATGAAATCGCCAGCCGTCTCCAGGACCCGCTCCTTTTCCACCGTCTTCCTCATCGAGATGTGGGAACGGTTCGGCTATTACGGGATGCAGGTGCTGATCGTCCTGTACATGATCCAGCGCCTGGGCTTCGAGGACACACCCGCCTACCTCACCTGGGGCGCGGCGGCGGCACTGATTTATGTGTCACCCGCGATCGGCGGCTGGGTCGGCGACAAGTTCTTCGGCACCCGCCGCACCATGCTTCTTGGCACCTGGATCCTCACGCTGGGCTACGCGTTGATGGTGGTGCCGGCGCACAGCACCGACTTCCTGTTCATGTCATTGGGTGTGATCGTGGTCGGCAATGGCCTGTTCAAGGCCAACGCCGGCAACCTGGTGCGCAAGATCTACGAAGGCGACGACGCCAGGATCGACAGCGCCTTCACCATCTATTACATGGCGGTCAACATCGGCGCGGCCATCTCGCAGTTGCTGACCCCGCAGATCAAGGACTACTTCAACGCACCGTTCGATGGCCAATTGACCTGGCTCCTGGGTGACGGCGCCCGGAACTTCTTCGGCGGGGAGCTTGGCTGGCACATCGCGTTCGCCGTGTGCTGCGCGGGGCTGCTGGTCGGTCTCGGCAACTACATGGTGATGCGCCAGACCCTGGCGCACATCGGCTCGGAACCGGATCGCCAGCCGTTCCACTTCGGGAAGCTCATGGCGGTGATCGCGGGCAGCATCGTGGTGGTGTTCGCCTCGGCGTTCATCCTGAAGTACGGCAAGGTCGCGCGCATCTTCGTCTACGCAGCCGGCGTCTGCGTGCTGGGGATCTTTGCCTGGCTGATCGCGAAGAGCCACCAGAGCGAGAAGGCCGGGATCATCATCGCGCTGATCCTGGTGATCGAGACCATGTTCTTCTTCATCTTCTACCAGCAGATGTCCACCTCGCTCAACATCTTCGCGGTGCGCAACGTGGACCCGGCATTCCGGATCTTCGGCCTTCATCTGTTCGACTGGAATCCGCTCCAGTTCCAGGCGCTGAACCCGATCTGGATCTTCATCCTGAGCCCGATCCTCGCCTTTCTCTACACCCACTTCGCCAGGCACGAGCAGGACCTCTCCATCGCCAGCAAGTTCGCGCTGGGCTTCGCCGCGGTCGCGATCGGCTTCTTCATCTACGGCGCTGCCGGAGCATTCACCACCTCGCCAGGCCAGACCAGCCAGTGGATCATGGTGGCCGGCTACGGTTTCGGTTCGCTCGGGGAACTCCTGACGAGCGGCCTTGGCCTCGCCCTCATTGCGCGTTACGTGCCGGCCCGGATGGGCGGTTTCATGATGGGCGCGTACTTCGTGGCCACGGGCGTGTCGCAGTACCTGGGAGGCGTGGTCGCCACCGTTGCCAGCGTGCCCGACACCATTACCGATCCGGCGCAGATGCTGCCCATCTACACGAGGCTCTTCAACCTGCTGGGCCTGGCCGGTGTCCTCTGCACGATCTTCTCGCTGGTCGTCGCCCTCGTGCTGGCGTGGCTGGACCGGAATGGCATCCTCCGGTTCACGCAGGCCCGGCCCCACCTGTCCGCGGAGCAGGGCGCGGGCACGCCGACCATGGCCTCCGAGCAGTGAAGCCCACCCGGAACCACGTCACGCCACGCACCTGCTCCGCCTGATCCTGCATCAAGTTCCTGCCTGAATGGCCGACATACCGGCACAAGCCCCGGGACAAGGCATCCATGGAACATTTCGATCTGCTGGTCATCGGCAGCGGGCCCGGCGGCCAGCGCGCCGCCGTGCAGGCGGCCAAGCTCGGCAAACGGGCGGCCGTCATCGAACGGCGCGAGATCGTCGGCGGCGTCACGGCGCATACCGGCACGATACCGAGCAAGACGCTGCGCGAGGCCGTCCTGTATCTCTGCGGCTGGCGCGAGAAGGGCATCTACGGCCGCAGCCATCGCGTCAAGGCGGACATCACGGCCGAGGACCTGCTCAATCGCCTGCACCTGACCGTGCGCCAGGAAATCGAGGTGATCCAGCACCAGCTGTCGCGCAATGGCGTGCGGGTGCTGAACGGGCTCGCCAGCTTCCTGGACCCGCACACGGTGCGCACGAGGAACTCCGCGGGCCAGATCGCCGACTTCTCTGCCGAGGCCATCGTGATTGCCACCGGCACCGTGCCGCACCGGCCGGCCAACATCCCCTTCGACGACGAGACCATCATCGACAGCGATGGCCTGCTGCAGATCCGCCAGATCCCGCGGTCGATGGTCGTGATCGGCGCGGGCGTGATCGGCGTGGAGTACGCCACGATCTTCAGCGCGCTGGATGCCCGCATCACGCTGGTTGATTCGCGCAACACCATCCTTGATTTCGTCGATGCCGACATCGTCGACGAGTTCCGCCACGACCTGCAATCCCGCGGCATCCAGCTGCGGCTCGGCGAGGAAGTGGATCGCGTGGAAAAGCTTGTCGACGGCTCGGTGCTGACCTGGCTGAAGAGCGGCAAGAAGATCAAGAGCGACCTGCTGATGGCGGCCTCCGGCCGGCTCGGCGCCACCGCCGATCTCGATCTGGGCAAGGCCGGCCTCGAGGCCGATGCCCGCGGCCGGCTGACCGTGCAACCCACCTACCAGACCAGCGTGCCACACATCTATGCCGTGGGCGACATCATCGGCTTCCCGGCGCTCGCCTCCACGTCCGCCGAACAGGGGCGCCTCGCCGCCTGCCATGCCTTCAAGGCCAGCGCCCTCGGCGCACAGGAGCATTTTCCGCTCGGCATCTACGCGGTGCCGGAAATCAGCATCGTCGGCAAGACCGAGCAGCAGCTCCGCAATGACGGGATTCCGTACGAAACCGGCATCGCCCGCCTGCGCGAGACCGCGCGCGGCCAGATCCAGGGCGTGCAGGAAGGCCTGCTGAAGCTGCTCTTCGACCTGAAGGACCACCGGCTCCTCGGCGCCCACATCGTCGGCGAAGGCGCCACCGAACTGATCCACATCGGCCAGGCGGTGCTCGCCCACGGCGGCAAACTCGAGTACTTCGTGAGCGCGGTGTTTAACTACCCGACTTTTGCCGAAGCCTACAAGGTCGCCGCGCTCGACGCCTGGAACCGCCTGCGAGCCTGATCCGGACCACGGCTGTCGCGGCTTCTTCTATCATGGGGCCGATGCATCGTCCTCTGATCCCATGACCAGCCCCCGCTTGCGCGGCATCGCCTCGATGCTCACGGCCGTGGCCTTCTTTGCCGCGATGGATGCGGTGCTGAAGCTGCTGGCGGGCACCTATCCGCCCTTCCAGGTGGGGGCCTTGCGCGGTGCGGCTTCCCTGCCGTTCGTGCTGGCACCCGTGGTCGCGACCGGCCGCTGGCGCGACCTGCGCGTCGTGCGGTGGGAACTGCACCTGCTTCGGGGCGTGCTCGCGCTCATCATGCTGTGGGGCTTCGTGTCGGCCGTCAGCGTGCTGTCGCTGGCCGATGCCTATGCCATCTTCTTCGTCGCCCCGCTGATCGTCACGGCACTCGCGGTCCCGTTGCTCAAGGAGCAGGTGGGCTGGCGGCGCTGGGCCGCGATCGGTGTCGGACTGTCGGGCGTCTTGTGGATGCTGAGACCTGGCAGCAACACCCTGGACACCTGGGGAGCCATTGGCGCGCTGGCGGCGGCTGTCGCCTATGCCAGTGCCTCGATCACCGTGCGCGTGATGACCAGGACCGAGACCACGGTGAGCCTGGTATTCTGGTTCCTGATGCTGCTGACGGTTTTCTCCGGGCTGCTGGCGGCGAAGGACTGGGTGCCCATCGAGCCCGCGCACTGGATCTGGCTGCCGCTGCTCGGCCTTTTCGGCGCGCTGGGCCAGCACTTCGTGACCGAAGCGTTCCGCCATGCGCCGGCCTCGGTCATCGCCCCGTTCGAATACACGGCGTTGATCTGGGCCGTGGCCATCGACTGGGTCTTCTGGTCGGCGTGGCCTTCATCGCGCATCTGGTTCGGCGCCGCACTGATCATTGCCTGCGGCCTGTACCTGATCTGGCGCGAACGCGTGCAGAAGGTAGAGCCGGCCGCCACCGCGGCACCGGAAACACCGTCGCCGTGACTGCCCGGACGGGGCATCCAGCGGCAGCACGCGGGGACTACACGTACAGGCCGTGCATCAGCCGCGCCAGCACGTACGAGATCAGCGCGGTGACCGGCAGCGTCAATACCCACGACCACACCATGCGCTCGACGACGGTCCAGCGGATGGCGCTGAAGCGCTTGGCAGCCCCCACGCCCATGATCGCGCAGGACACGTTGTGGGTGGTGGAGACCGGCAGGCCCATCTGCGAGCAGGCAATGATGACGGCCGCCGCGCTGGTCTCGGCGGCAAAGCCATTGATGGGATGCAGCTTCACCATCTTGTGACCCAGCGTCTTGATGATGCGCCAGCCGCCGCCCGCCGTGCCCGCCGCCATCACGAGGGCGCACACCACCTTGATCCACGTCGGGATGTCGAAACCGCCGGTCAGGCTGCCTTCGATGCGCAGGAACCCGGCCCACGACGGCAGGTCGTCCAACTGGCCCGCGCTGGTGGCGCTGACCAGCGCGAGCGCAATGATGCCCATGGTCTTTTGCGCATCGTTCATGCCGTGCGACACGCCCATGGCGCTGGCCGAGAGCAGTTGCGCCTTGCCGAAGAACGCATTGGCAAACGGCGTGCGCCCCAATCGACGCAACCAGCCCTTGCGTTCGGCGAACCAGGCCAGCAGGGCAAACAGCCCGCCCATCACCACGAACGCGATGATGAACCCCAGCAGCGGCGAAACCACCATCGGCACGATGACCTTGGGGATCACGCCCTTGCCCGCCCACCACTGCGCCGGATCGTGCGCCCAGATGATGACATCCAGGTTGTTGTTGGCAACGCCCACGGCCGCGCCGCACAGGCCGCCGACCAGCGCATGGCTGGAGCTGGAAGGCAGGCCCCGCCACCAGGTGACGAGATTCCAGATGATGGCGCCCAGCAAGGCGCCGATCATCAGCTCCGCGCCGATGTTGACGAGGCCGGCATCGATCAACCCCGAGGCGATGGTCCTGGCCACCGCCGTGCCCCACAGCGCACCCAGCACGTTGGTGATGGCGGCCAGCATCACGGCCTGGCTCGGCGTCAGGACCTTGGTTGCCACCACCGTGGCGATGGAGTTGGCGGTGTCGTGGAAGCCGTTGATGTAGTTGAAGGCAAGTGCGATGAAGATCACTACCAGCAGCGCACCCAGGCTCATGCGTATGGCCTCAGGAGTTCTTCAGCACGATGCCGTAGATCACGTTGCCGGCATCGCGGCAGCGGTCGATGGCTTTCTCGATGAGTTCGAACAGGTCCTTGGCCAGCAGCACGCGCACCGGATCCTCGCCATCGACGTAGAGCGTGCTGTAGGGTTCGAGCAGCAGGCGATCCGCCTCGGATTCGATCGCCTGCAGGCGATCCTGCAGCCGGCGGATGCACGTTATGTGCAAGCCGTGCCGCAGCTCGCCCACCATTTCGGCCACCTCCCCGGTGGCGCTGACCAGGAGCTCGGCCCGCGGGCCGAAATCGATGTCGCCAAGGCGCTCAGCCACCAGCTGATAACGTTCGGCAAACTTCTGGATCGTCTTGGGAATCCTGTAAAGCGCCGAGGAGAGCTCCTCGATGTCCTCGCGATCCAGTGCCGTGACGAAGGTGTTGACCAGCGCCTCGCTGATTTCCGTCGCGATGGCCTTCTCGCGCAGATGCGGAAAGGACAGTTCGTCAGCCTCGAGGCCCGACTCGCGCATCACCATCCTGCGCAGCAGTTGTGCGCTCAGGCATGCCTGTTCCGCGCTCTGCTCCAGGAGCCCGTAGAACTTGTCGCCCTTGCCGAAGATCGTCTGCAACGAAAACATGATGTCTCTGCCCTGCGTGGGTTCGCGGGGCGAGCCAGCGACGGGCACCCGGAACAGGTGGCGATTTTACATGGGACGTGGGCCGGAACGCAGGCG
>CAZMVP010000115.1:0-3010 GCA_964569355.1 uncultured Chromatiaceae bacterium
TGCGCGGACTCAGGATCGCCACCGAGGCCCCGGCCGGGGAGGGTGTCCGCGCCGGTGTTGCTGCTGGCGTGCTGGCCGAAGCGGTGGCATCGGCCGGAGCCGCAGCAGGAGCCGCAGCAGGAGCCTGGGCGGCGGTATCGGCGGGCTTCGAGCCACAGGCTGACAGGGCCAGGGCGGCCAGGACCACGGCGGCAGGTGCCACCAGGGAAACGCGGAGGAATGATGTGTTCATGGACAAATTCTAACCGACCGCTCCCACGCTGTCATGAATCGACCCGGATTCCGCTGGCCCGGATCCCGCCGGGATGATGCGCGGCAGTTCCGACGGATCGAAGTCGTCGACATTGATGATTCCCATTACTGCGTTGTCGAAATCCAGCAGCTCGCGGGCTTCCTCCGCGGTGATGATGCCGCGTTCCCGCGCCCGCTCCACGAGTTCATGCGCGTCGCCCGGCTTGATCAGCTCGGCGCGCACGGCATTGCGGATGCGCAACTCGACGGGCGCCAGCCGCTCCGCGGTTTCCAGCACGGCCTGCAGTTCGCCAAGTGGCGAACCGGGTTCGCGCGTGGCGTAGATGCCCTCGCAGAGCCGGGTTCGCGTTTCCGTCGGCCGGGTGATGAGCTTGACGACGGCGTGGCCCAGGTCGTCGGCGGGTGCCGAGTACATGCGGCCGCGCGGGAAGATGCAGACGCGCAGCAGCGCCGCCACGATGCGGTTCGGGAAATTGCGGAGGAACCCATGCAGCTGTTCCTGGGCCTGGTAGAGCAGCGTGCGGCAGGCCCATTCCACGAGCGGCAGGTCGCCTTCCGGCCGGCCCTGGTTGTCGAAGTGCTTCAGCACCATGCTGGCGAGGTACATGCTGCTGAAGACATCGCCGAGCCGTGCCGACAGGGTCTCCTTGCGCTTCAACTGGCCGCCCAGCACCAGCATCGACACGTCCGCGGCCAGCGCGAAGGCCGCGCTGTAGCGGTTGACGTGCTGGAAGTAACGCGCGGTCGGTCCGTCAACCGGCGTGCGGCTGATCTCGGCATTGGTCAGCGCGAGCACGAATGACCGGGCCGCATTGCTGATGGCATAGCCGATGTGTCCGAACAGGTAGCGGTCGAAGTCGCGCAGCCCGCGCGCGAAATCCGGGTCCTTCGCTGCTTCCATTTCCTTCAGCACGAAGGGATGGCAGCGGATCGCACCCTGGCCGAAGATGATCAGGCTGCGCGTGAGGATGTTGGCGCCCTCCACCGTGATCGCGATCGGGATGCCCTCGTAGCCGCGCCCGAGGTAGTTCTTCGGCCCCAGCATGATGCCCTTGCCGCCGTGGACATCCATCGCGTCGTTGATGACCTTCCGCGCGAGTTCGGTGCAGTGGTACTTGAGCACCGCGGACGGCACCGCCGGCTTCTCGCCACGCGCGATCGCGGTGGCGGTGACCGACATGCCGGCCGTGACGATGTAGGTGTGGCCGGCGATCCGGGCCAGCGCCTCGCTGACCCCCTCGAACTCGCAGACCGGCAGGTTGAACTGGCGGCGGAGCCGCGTGTAGGCGCCGGAGGCCAGCGTGATCGCCTTGCAGCCGCCCATCGCGTTCGACGGCAGCGTGATGCCGCGGCCGGCCGACAGCTGCTCGACCAGCATCTTCCAGCCCTGGCCGGCCCGTTCCGGCCCGCCGATGATCGCGTCCAGCGGCACGAACACATCGTGGCCACGCGTCGGCCCGTTCTGGAACGGGATGTTCAGCGGGAAGTGCCGCCGGCCGATCTCGACGCCCGGCGTGTTCACCGGGATCAGCGCCGCGGTGATGCCGCGCTCGGTTTCCTCGCCGATCAGGTGCTCCGGGTCGTACAGCTTGAAAGCCAGGCCCAGCACGGTCGCGACCGGCGCCAGCGTGATGTAGCGCTTGTCCCAGTTGAGCCGGAGACCAATGATTTCCTCGCCCTGCCACTGCCCGCGGCAAACCACGCCGGAGTCCGTCATCGAGGCGGCATCGGACCCGACCCGGGGCCCGGTCAGCGCAAAACACGGGATTTCCTCGGCGGAGGCCAGTCGTGGCAGGTAATGGTCGCGTTGCGCGTCGGTGCCGTAGTGGAGGAGCAGCTCGGCGGGACCCAGCGAGTTCGGCACGCCGATCGTCGAGGCCACCACGGTGCTGCGGCTCGAGAGCTTCGCCAGCACGGCTGCCACCGCGATCGGCGAGAACTCGAGGCCGCCGTAACGCTTCGGGATGATCATCGCGAAGAAGCGCTGCTGCTTGATGTAGGCCCAGACCTCCGGCGGCATGTCGGCCAGTTCGTGGGTGATCTGCCAGTCGTCCGACATCCGGCAGAGCTCCTCGGTGGGCCCGTCGAGGAAGGCCTGTTCCTCGGCGGTCAGGTGCGGCGGCGGCAGGGCCATCAGGCGGCCCCAGTCGGGCATGCCGGAGAAGAGCTCGCCGTCCCAGCCCACGGTGCCGGCTTCCAGGGCTTCCCGTTCCGTGTCGGAAATCGACGGCACCACCGTCCGGTAGAAGCGCAGCATCGGCAACGTCAGCCGCTCGCGGCGGAAGTTGACGGAGTTCAGCACCACGAGGCCGGCGAACAGCAGCCAGAGGAGCAGCTTCCAGATGAGCCAGCCCGCGCCGAACAGCGAATAGACGACGAGCGCCAGCCCGAGCACCAGCGTCGAAGCCGGCAGGTCGACACGGCGGTAGGCCAGTGTCAGGCCCACCGCGACCAGCGCCAGGCTCCAGACGAGCCAAATCAGGAATTCAACCATGGCCACTACCCCAGCAGATGGCCACTGACTATAAACCAGCCCGGCCCCGGGCGAAGAACAGGGCCGGGAGGCAGGGTCCCAACCCTGCGGTGGCGCCTAGAGCAGCGCTGCGATCGCCTCGCGTTCCTGGCGCAGCTCGTCCTCGGTGGCCTTCATCCGTTCCCGGCTGAAATCGCTGATGGCAAGGCCCTGGACGATTTCGTACTTGCCCTTGGTGCAGCGCACCGGATAGGAATAGATGATGCCTTCCTTGATGCCGTAGCT
>CAZMVP010000115.1:3110-6291 GCA_964569355.1 uncultured Chromatiaceae bacterium
GTCGGGATACTGCGTGGCCGAGTGGTTGCCCCAGATGATCAGGCGGCTCAGGTCGTTCACGTGGGTGCCGGTCTTCGCCGCGAGCTGGGCCAGCGCACGATTGTGGTCGAGGCGGGTCATCGCGGTGAAGTTGGCGGCATTGAGGCTCGGCGCGTTGCTTTGCGCGATCAGCGCATTGGTGTTGGCCGGATTGCCGACCACCAGCACCTTCACGTTGCGGTTGGCGTGGGCGTCGAGCGCCTTGCCCTGGCCGGTGAAGATCTTCGCATTGTCACGCAGCAGGTCGGCCCGCTCCATGCCCGGGCCGCGCGGCTTGGCGCCCACGAGCAGCGCGTAGTCGGTGTCCTTGAAGGCCACCTCGGCCTTGTCGGTGGCAATCACGCCCCGGAGCGTGGGGAAGGCGCAGTCCTCGAGCTCCATGACCACGCCGTTGAGCGCGTTCAGCGCGGGCGTGATCTCCAGCAGCTGGAGGATGACCGGCTGGTTCGGGCCCAGCAGTTGGCCGGAAGCGATCCGGAAGGCGAGCTGGTAGCCGATCTGGCCTGCAGCACCCGTGATGGTGACGCGCGCGGCGTTGGTCATGGAAAATCCTTCTTACTTGGATGTCTGTGGATTGGCGGCCTTGAAGGCGCGCAATTCGGTGTTGAATGCAGTGGCGGCGGCGTTCATTGCATCCACCGCGGCGTTGTAGCGCTTCACGTGCAGGGCCTTGATCTCGTCGGTCTGCTCCTCGACCGGGACGGCGGCGAACTCGGTGTCGATGCACTTCATGTAGTCGTCGAGATCGGCCAGGTACTTCTTGACCGTCGTGGCAGCAGCCTCGATCTCCGCCTTGGTGGCCGATGCCCCCGGCGGAACCTTGACCTCTGCCGGGTATTCGCAGGTTGCGTGGGAAACGGTTGCGAAGCCGAAAGTCAGGCCCAGCAGGGCGAACAGCAGGGGCGTGCGCATGGGGGTGTTACTCCTGAAATGACGGGATTCGATGCCTGATTGCCGGAAATTATGACCGACGCGGGCCGGCGGGTCAGCCCCCTGTTGCGTTGCCGCCTACCGGCGCGCAAAAAGCGGGCGATAGCGGCCGTCGGTGCGCTGCTCCAGCAGCAGGTCCTTGAAGTCATCGGCAGCCATCGCCCGGCCGAACAGCAGTCCCTGGGCGTAATCGCAGTTCAGCGCGCGCAGGAACCGCAACTGGTCCTCGGATTCCACGCCTTCTGCCACCACGTCGAGCTTCAGGCCATGGCCCATCTCGATGATCATCGAGACGATCGTTGCCCGGTCATGGTCCACCGTGGCCTTGCCGACGAACGACTGGTCGATCTTGAGCGTCGAGATCGGGAACTGCTGCAGCGCGCTCAGCGAGGAGTAGCCAGTGCCGAAGTCGTCGATGGCCAGGCGCAGGCCCATGTCGTGCAGTTCACCCAGCAGGCGGAGTGTGCGCTGCGGATCCTCCATCAACGTGGATTCGGTGATTTCCAGCTCCAGCGCGTCGGGCACCACGTCGTGCTGGCCGTAGATGGCCTGCACCCGCTTGATGAAATTGCGCTGCTTCAGCTGGCGCAGGGACAGGTTCACGGCCACGCGCCCCGGATTGATGCCGGCAAGCCGCCAGTGCCGAAGGTCCGTGCAGACCTGGTTCAGCACCCACTCGCCGATCTGCAGGATCAGGTTGCTTTCCTCGGCGAGCGGAATGAACTCGGAGGGCAGCACCACGCCGCGATCCGTGAGCTCCCAGCGCACCAGTGCCTCGGCGCCGGCGATCGAGCCATCACGGAGATCGATCTTCGGCTGGTAGCGGACCCGCAATTCATTGTTTTCAAAAGACTTCCGAAGCCTCGTCTTCAGCATCAGGCGCTCGACTGCCGCGGCATTCATGTCGGCGTGGTAGACCTCGAGGGCGCCGCCGCCCAGGCGCTTGGCCTTGTACAGGGCGGCATCGGCGTTGCGGATCAGGTCGATCACGTTGTTGCCGTCGCCCGGGTACAGCGCGATGCCGGCGCTCGCGCTCATGTAGAGCTGGTGCCCCTGGAAGTGCAGGGGTTCGGTGATCGCCTCCTGCAGGAGGCGCGTCGTGGCGACCATCTCCGCGCGCAGGTTCCGCGACGGATCCAGCTGGTCGAGGATCACGCCGAACTCGTCGCCGGCCAGCCGGCCGATGGCCGCCGAATCCGGCAACAGCCGGCGCAGCCGGTCGGTCAGCGTTTCCAGGCACAGGTCGCCGGCGGTGTGGCCGTAGGTGTCGTTGATCTCCTTGAACTTGTCGATGTCGAGGTACACCAGTGCGAGCCGGTGGGTGCCACGTCTCGCCCGGGCGATGCCCCGCTGCAGCAGGTGCTGGAACTGCATCCGGTTGGGCACCTTGGTCAGCGCATCGATGCGCGCCAGGTAGCGGATGCGCTGCTCGGCCACCTTGCGCTCGCTGATGTTGCGGGCCGTGATCACGTAGCCGCGCAAGGCGGGATCCCCGGAAGCGATCGCGGCGCAGGTATAGGAAACCGGCATCTCCACGCCTGCGGCATTGACGAGCGACATCTCGCGGGTGTGGCCGCGGTCCTCGACGAGCCTGAAGGCCGCGCGCTGCGAAGCTTCCACGAAGTTGACCAGGGGTTGGCCGCGGAGATCCATGGCGGACTGGCCGAGCAGGCGCTCCGCCGCCGGGTTCGCCTGGGAAATCGTGCCGTCGATGCGCGTCAGCACCACGGCATCGCTGATGCTGGCCAGTACCTCGCCGAGGTAGTCGCGGGCACTGGCCGTGGATTGCAGCAGGAGCCGCAGCCGGCCCAGGGCATGGGCGAGGTCGGTGGCATCGCCGGTCGTGGTGGTGAGGTCCACGACCGGCCTGCCCTGTTCGAGGGCTTCGATAGCGGTGGTCAGCTCGAGGAGCGCGCGTCGCCGGCGGGCGAGCGCGGCGCGGAGCCTCAACACCATTACCGCAAGTCCTGCCGCCATCGCGACGAGCAGCAGCACGATGGCCAGTGCCAGGGCCGCGGGCACCGTTGCCGTCGGCGCCGGATCGGTGGCCGCGGCGGCTGTCCCACTGCCACCGAGCAGCATCGCCAGTTCAACGACTGGCCGGCCGGCCAGCCTGGTCCCGCGTACATAAGATCGCCAGGCGAATTGCATCGTTCTTGTTCTGGCTGCGCCCGGCCGTAGCATGACGACCGGCGGCGAGACTAACAAGCGG
>CAZMVP010000116.1:0-6228 GCA_964569355.1 uncultured Chromatiaceae bacterium
CCCGGCCCGGCGGGAAATCCCGATCAACCACCGACTCTCAAGGGAATATTCCAATGGCAAATCAGTTCAATCTCGCCGCGGAAAGCCGGCGCGATGCAGGGAAAGGTGCGAGCCGCCGCCTGCGTCGCGAGGGCAAGATCCCCGGCATCATGTACGGCGGCGGGCAACCGCCGGCCGGCGTGGCCTTCGACGCCAACGCCCTGCACCGGAACATGGCCAACCAGGCCTTCCTGTCCAGCATCATCGACGTGACCGTCGATGGCCAGCCGTTGCAGGCGATCGTGCGCGATTACCAGCCGCACCCTGCCCGGCGCACGATCCTGCATCTCGACCTGCAGCGGATCATCGCCACCGAGAAGCTGCGCATGACGGTTCCGCTGCGCTTCATCAACCATGAGATGGCGCCCGGCGTGAAGCTCGGCGGCGGCACGGTGTCGCACCTTGTCACCGAACTCGAGGTGAGCTGCCTGCCGAAGGACCTGCCCGAGTCCATCGTCGTGGACATCGGCGCGATGGAACTGAACGACATGAAGCACATCCGCGACCTCACGCTGCCCGAGGGCGTCGAGGTGCCGGGCTTCGTGGCCAACACCGATACCGACCTGCCCGTGGTGCACGTGCACATCCTGCGTGCCGTCGAGGAGCCGACCACCGAAGCGGGCCCGGCGGCCGATGCGGCGGCTGCGCCCGCGGCCGGCGACAAGGCAGCGGCGCCGGCTGCCGACAAGGCGGCAGGCGACAAGGCCAAGCCCGCGGCGAAGGGCGACAAGAAATAGCGGCCGTTGCGGCCGGTGGCCAGCAGCGCCGACACCTTTGTCATCGTCGGTCTCGGCAATCCGGGGCCGAAGCATGCTGGCGACCGGCACAACGTCGGCTTCTGGTTCGTCGACCAGCTCGCGGCGCACATCGGCGGAAAATTCTCCGCCGCATCCCGGCTTGACGCCGATGAGTGCCGCGGGAGCCTTGCCGGGCGCGCCGTCCGGCTGATCCGTCCCGCCACCTTCATGAACAAGAGCGGGCAGAGCACTCGCAAGGTGCTCGACTATTACAACCTGCCGGTCGAACAGATGCTGGTCGTCCACGACGAGCTCGACCTGCCGCCGGGCGTGGCCCGGCTCAAGCGCGGCGGCGGACATGGCGGGCACAACGGCCTGCGGGACATCGTGGCCACCTGCGGGCCGGATTTCCTGCGCCTGCGCCTGGGGATAGGCCATCCGGGACACAAGGACCTGGTCACGGGCTACGTCCTGCACGCACCCGGCAAGGCCGAGCGGGCGCTGATCCTTGATGCCATGGCGGCGGGGGCGGATGCCGTGGAGCTGCTGGTGGCCTCGACCGATGCGCGCTCGGGCCTCGAGCGCGCGATGCAACAGCTGCACACGACGGTACCCCGGCCGGACGCCACGGGGGACTTCGGGCCGGCAGGCTAGTTGTGCAGCGCGAAGGCGCTGGTGGTCAGGATCCAGAAGCCGGTGTTGCCCGTCCGGCAGAGTTCGAAGATGCCATCATCGCTGCCGGCAGAGGCGTCCACGCTCACGCGGACGCGCCGGCAGGTGCGCTCCTCGCCTGTCACGGTGCTGATCACGCGCACGCCGCCTGAGTGGCCGGACTCCGGTTCCGTCCAGCCCACCGACTCGCCATCGCCGAGTTCGTAGAGAGCCAGGTTGATGTTCTGTCGCAGGAGCTGCCAGTCGGCCGGCACGAGGTCGGTCGCAGAGAGCTTGTCGAGGAACCAGTAGCGCGGGGTGTTGTCGGCCGGTTGCGCGAGGGCCGGTCCGCCTGCGAGACCGCCAAGCACGCTGCCGGCGAGCGAGCCAAGCAACAGCAATGCCGGGAGTGGTTTGCGCGGGTGATGCATCGGGTGCCCCTTCGATCCGTATGCTAGCCGAACATCGGGACTGACGCATAATGCAGCCATGATCAGCGGGCGGCAGGCCATCACGCTCATCGCCTGGATGGCACTGCTGGCATGGCTGCCATCCGTCGTCGTGGCTGCCACGACCGACCATCCGCGGATCGGCCTGGTGCTGGGCGGCGGTGGCGCCAAGGGCGGTGCGCACATCGGCGTGCTGCGCGTCCTCGATGAACTGCACGTGCCCATCGCCTGCGTGGCCGGCACCAGCATGGGGGCGCTGGTCGGCGCGACCTTCGCCGCCGGCATGCCGCCTGCGGAAATCGAGCAGGAGGTGCGGGACATCAACTGGTCCCGCACGGTTGGCTCGGAAGGGCAGCGCAGCCGCATGCCGATCAGCCGGAAGCTCGCCGGCGTGACCTACACCAACAACCTCGAGATGGGCATCAGCCACGGCCGGCTGGTGGGCGCGGCCGGCCTGCTGCGGACCCAGGACATCGAGAACCTGCTGCGCAACCTGGTCGCCGACGCCCGCTTCACCCATGATTTCGACGCGCTGCCGATCCCGTTCCGGGCCGTCGCCACCGACATGCTCACCGGCCAGATGGTGGTGCTGGGCAAGGGCGACCTCGCCGTGGCCATGCGGGCCAGCATGGCGGTGCCGGGCGCCTTTGCCCCAGTGACGCTCGATGGCCGGGTGCTCGCCGATGGCAGCCTCGTGCGCAACCTGCCGGTCGACGTCGCGCGGAGCCTGTGCGCCGATGTCGTCATCGCGGTTTCCCTGCCGTCGCCGCCGCTCAAGGCCTCGGACCTGGCAACGCCGGTCGCGCTGGCCGCGCGCGTGATGGACGTGTCGGTCATCGCCAACGAGAATGCCCAGCTCGCCACGCTGACCGATCGCGACGTCAGCATCGTGGTGCCGATGGGCGACATCGGCTCCACGTCGTTCACGCAGGTGCCGGACACCATCGAGATGGGCCGCGAAGCGGCACTGTCGGTGGCCGGCAAGCTGCGACGCTACTCGCTGCCTGATGCCGAATACCGGGCCTGGCGGGCGCAGGTCACGCGGGTGAGTCCGCCGGCCACGACGCTCGCCGATGTTCGCATCATCGGCCTGGAACACGTCAATCCGGACTACGTGCGCAGCCAGCTCGGTGCCGTGAAGCCGGGTGCCACGGTCAGCAACGCGGAGATCGCGGATGTCACCGGGCACCTTTACGCGCTCGGGGATTTCTCCCGGGTCGATTATCGGCTGGCCGGGTCGCCGGATGCGCGGGTGCTCGACATCGAGCCGGTCGAGAAGCCCTGGGGGCCCAATTTCCTGCGCTTCGACCTCGGCATCGCCGGCGGCACGGGCAGCACGCTGCAGGCCGTGATTCGCGCCGAGCACCGCCGGACCTGGGTGAACCGGCGTGGTGGCGAGTGGCACAGCGCGCTGCAACTTGGCCAGGAGAACCTCGTGGAGACCGGCTTCTACCAGCCGCTGGATATTCCGCAGCGGTTCTTCGTGGACCCGAAGTTGAAGCTCGACAGCACGCTCGAGGATATCTATATCGATGGCGTGCGGGTTGCACGCTACAACTTCCGCACCCGCAATGCCCAGCTGGATTTCGGCGCCAACCTCGGCACCCGGGCGCAGCTCCGCGCCGGGATCCGTCGCGGCGTGATGTCGATCGATCGCGATACCGGCCCGCCTTCGTTCCAGGATGTCGACGGCGTGGACGTGGCCAGCCTTGACTATTCCCTCGTCTACGACACGCGTGATGCCGTGGCCCTGCCGACTCGTGGCACCCTGCTCAACGTGCGACTCGTGGATGCGGGCACCTGGCTGGGTGGCGAGCAGGAATACGGGCTCATCGAGGGGGTGCTCACGCGCGCCTTCCCGTGGCGGGGCGATTCGCTCAGCCTGAAAGTGAGCGGCGGCACGCGGTTGAGCGGCACCCTGCCACCCAATGAACTGTTCCAGCTGGGTGGCATCCGGACCTTCCCGGGCCTGCAATCCGGCGAACTGCGCGGTGAGGGCTATTGGCTGGCCGGCGCCGACTATGCCTGGAAGCTGGCCGACATCCAGTCGCTGTTCGGCCAGGCGCTCTACGCCGGCCTGCGCTTCGACGTGGGCCGCATGGCCGACCGTATCGACGACGTGGATGACGACGTGCTGCGCGGCATCGCCGCGACCTTGAGCGGCCGGTCGCCGGTGGGGCCGATCCTGATCTCGCTCGGTTACGTCAACTCCGGCAGCTGGCAGCTGCAATTTGCCGTGGGTCGGCCGATCGTCGAAGGCTCGCTGCTCGACACGATCCAGTAGGCCGTGGCGGCCTCGGCGGGCCATGCCATGCTTTGCATCCGGCGTGGCGGCGTTTAGGATGGCGGCCCCGATCCCGGACTGAAGCCCCCATGCCCATACGATGTGGAATCGTCGGCTTGCCCAACGTGGGCAAGTCCACGCTGTTCAATGCGCTCACCGCCGCCGGCATCGAGGCGGCGAACTATCCGTTCTGCACGATCGATCCGAACGTCGGCGTGGTGGCGGTGCCGGACCCACGGCTCGCGCAGCTTGCGGAGATCGTCAAGCCGCAGAAGATCATCCCGACCTCGATGGAATTCGTGGACATCGCCGGGCTCGTCGAGGGCGCATCGAAAGGTGCCGGGCTCGGCAACCAGTTCCTCGCCAACATCCGCGAGACCCACGCCATCGCGCACGTGGTCCGCTGCTTCGAGAACGACGACATCGTGCATGTGGCCGGGAAGATCGATCCGCTGCACGACATCGACATCATCAACACCGAACTCCTGCTCGCGGACCTCGTCGCCGTCGAGAAAGCCGCGGACAAGGCAGAGAAGCAGGCCAAGACCGGCCGCAAGGAAGACGTGAATCGCCGCAACCTGCTCACGGGCCTGCGCGACCACCTCGGCGCCGGCAAGCCTGCACGGACCTTCGAGCTCACCGACGAGCAGCGGCCGGTGGTGCAGGAGATGTTCCTCCTGTCTGCCAAGCCGGTGATGTACGTGGCCAACGTCGACGAACAGAATCTTTCCGGCAACGCCCATGTGGACAAGGTGCGGAATCTCGCGGAAGCCGAAAACGCCGAGTGCGTCGTGGTCTGCGCCGGCATCGAGGCCGAGATTGCCCAGCTCGATGAATCCGACAAGGCGGCGTTCCTGGCTGACTTGGGGCTCGCCGAACCTGGGCTGAACCGCGTGATCCGCGCCGGTTACCACCTGCTCGGCCTGCAGACCTTCTTCACCGCCGGGGAGAAGGAAGTCCGGGCCTGGACCGTGCGCAAGGGGGCATCCGCCCCGCAGGCCGCGGGCGAGATCCACACGGACTTCGAGAAAGGTTTCATCCGCGCCGAAGTCATTGCCTTCGACGACTACATCAAGGGCCGGGGCGAGCAGGGCGCCAAGGACGCCGGCCGGCTCAGGCTCGAGGGCAAGGAGTACATCGTCAACGAAGGCGATGTCATGCATTTCCGCTTCAACGTGTAGCCCTGCCGGCCGCCGATCTGCCACCATGCCGGCATGGCCGCCAATGAGCCCTGCCGCCATGTCATGGTCTTTGGTGCGGAATCCGACACCGGGTATCGGCTGGTGCAGCTGGCGCGACGCGAGGGGTGGGCCGTGCGGGCCGTGGTCCGGCGCGAGCGCGACCGCGAGCTGTTGGAGTCGATGGGCGCCAGCGTACTGGTTGCCGATCCCATCGAACGACCCGAGGTAGAAGCTGTTTTTGCCGCACCCGGCGCCGCGGACCATGCTGTGGTCTGCTTTATCGGCGGCAGTCCCCAGCGCAACAGCCAGGGCAACATCCACGTGATCGACGCCGCGGCCGCCGCCGGCGTGTCACGCTTCCTGCTCACCACCTCCGTCGGCTGCGGCGACAGCTCCGTGGTCCTCGACCCCTTCGTCAAGGCGTTCGCTGGCAAGGCCATCCGCGCCAAGAACTGGGCCGAGACCCGACTCAGGGAGACCACCATGGGCTGGACCATCCTCCGCTCCGGCGGCATGACCATCCGGCCCGGCAAGGCTGGCCCGATCGCCGTGGAAAGCTCGCAGGTGGTCGGCTACATCAACCGCCAGGACCTGGGTGACGTGGCCTGGAAAGTGCTGAAAAGCCCGCGCTCCACGGGCCGGATCTATGCTGCAGTGGACCGGGCCCGGGCCATCCACATCAACGGCGAACCCGTGGTCGAGGCCGATCTGTAGGCCGGTTCCTGGGCCGATCTCCGGGTCGATTTCGGGCCGTTTTCTTGACAGTCCGGGACCCGGCCCAGACAATGCCCGCCCCGCGTGGTGATGTAGCTCAGTTGGTTAGAGCGCGGCACTCATAATGCTGAGGTCGGTAGTTCAACTCTACCCATCACCACCAACCAATCAAT
>CAZMVP010000117.1:0-6167 GCA_964569355.1 uncultured Chromatiaceae bacterium
CCCTCCATTGGCGACGGTGCCGGTGGCGTCCGGCCGGGATCACTCGCCGCAGAGGAGGCAGCGCCCCGGTACCCCTTGGCGAGCCCTCGGGTCCGCCCGCCAGGCCGCCAAGGGGTACCGGGGCGCTGCCTCCGTCACGACCGCAACGATCTGAGGAACGCCACCGGATCGGCGCCGGCTTCGAGCTGCTCGACCAGCGCCGACCCGACCACCACGCCATCCGCATGTGACGCCAGCGCCCGCACCTGTTCCGCCCGTCGCACGCCGAAGCCGGCGCAGACCGGCAGCGTGGCCAGCGACCGGACGCGGTCGAGATAGCCGGTTACCTCGGCGGGCAGGTCGCTTGCACCGCCGGTGATGCCGGTGACCGTCACGGCATAGATGAAACCGCGGCTGGCATTGCAGAGCCTCTCGAGGCGGACCGGCGGCGTGGCGGGCGTGACCAGCTGGATCAGGGCCAGGCCATGGGGTTCCAGCGCCAACTGCAGTTCGCCGCTTTCCTCGATCGGCAGGTCGGGGATGATGTAGCCGCAGACGCCGGCGCGCACCGATGCGCGGGCGAGCTTCTCGTAGCCATGGTTCAACAGCGGGTTCAGGTAGCTCATCAGCACGATCGGCGCATCGTATGGCGCGTTGGCCGAGAGCTCCTCGAGGATCCAGCGCAGGCTCACGCCGGCGGCGATGGCGGCGTGGCTGGCCCGCTGGATCGTGACGCCATCGGCCATCGGATCGCTGAATGGCACGCCGACCTCGACCACGTCGGCTTCGCCGGCAATGGCCTTCAAGGTCGGGATGAAGCCGTCCTTCGTCGGGTAACCGGCGGTCATGTAGGGGATGAGCGCGGTGCGGCCCGCATCGGTGCTGCGGCGGATCGCGCGGCTGATGCGTTCGTGCGGCAGATTCATCGGATCCATGATCATCGTGCGGCCTCGTCCAGGATCTTTCTCGCGCCACCGAAGACCTGCGACAGCGTCGGCATGTCCTTGTCACCCCGGCCTGACAGGCCGATCAGGACTTTCGGCGTCGGCGATCGTCCGGCGTGTGCACGGGCCCAGCGGCGGGCGCCGGCCAGCGCGTGGGCGGATTCGATCGCCGGCAGGATGCCCTCGGCACGACAGCATTCGTGGAGCGCGTCCAGGGCCTCGTCATCGGTCGCGCTCTCGTAGTGCACGCGGCCGACGGCCCGCAGCAGCGCATGCTCCGGACCGACGCCGGGATAGTCGAGGCCGGCGGAGATCGAATGGGTTTCCTGCACCTGGCCATCCTCGTCCTGCAACAGCAGCGAATAGCTGCCGTGGAGCACACCCGGTCGGCCAGTGGCGATCGTCGCCGAATTGTCGCCGAGGCCGGGGCCGCGCCCACCGGCCTCGATGCCGATCAGCTCGACGGAGGCATCAGCCACCAGCGGATGGAAGAGCCCGATCGCATTCGAGCCACCACCGACGCAGGCAAAGACTGCGTCGGGCAGGCCGCCGGTGCGTTCGATGAACTGTGCGCGGGCCTCGCGGCCGATCACCGACTGCAACTCGCGCACCAGCAACGGATAGGGATGCGGACCCACGGCGGAGCCGAGCAGGTAGTAGCTGCCATCCGGATCCGACACCCAGTCGCGGAAGGCTTCGTCGATCGCGGCGCGGAGCGTGCGGTCGCCGGTCTTGACGGGCACTACCTCGGCGCCGAGCTGCACCATGCGCTCCACGTTGGGCGCCTGGCGCTGCACATCCACGGCGCCCATGTAGACGATGCACGGGATGCCGACGCGTGCACAGGCTGCCGCGGTGGCCACGCCGTGCTGGCCGGCACCGGTCTCGGCAATCACGCGACCGGCACCGAGGCGCCTGGCGAGCAGGGCCTGGCCGAGCGCGTTGTTGATCTTGTGGGCGCCGGTGTGGTTCAGGTCCTCGCGCTTCAGGTACACCGACACGCCCCAGTGCTTGCTCAAGGTCGGCGCTTCACTGAGCGCGGTGGGGCGGCCCACCCAGTTGCGCAGCTCGCGGGCGTATTCGGCCTGGAAGTCGGGATCCGGCAGGTACTGGCGCACGCCCGCCGCGAGCCGCTCGAGTGCCGGCATCAGGGTTTCGGGGGCATAGCAGCCACCGAAGGGACCGAAGCGGCCGCGGCGGTCAGGCAGTTCGCCGGCGATCAGCTGCTTGAGCAACACCGGACGCTCGTTGGCGGCGATTTCCTCAATGGGCATGGCAATGCTCCGCTGTCATCTCTCGTTCAATCCGTGCAGCGCGAGGTTCGAGCCCTCCAGCTCGGCCGTCCGGACTGCCTGCAGGAACTCGGCGATCCGGCGCGCGTCCTTCACCCCGCGTTTCGATTCGACACCGCTGCTGACATCCACGCCGTACGGACGCACGGTGGCAATGGCCTCGCCCACGTTCTCCGGCGTCAGGCCGCCGGCCAGCACCAGCTGGCGACCGGCGGCGAGCGCGGCTGCCTCGGACCAGTCGGCGCGGATTCCCTGCCCGCTCGTCGCCGCCTCGAACAGCAGCAGGTTCTCCTCCCCGGCAAACCTTCCACCCGGGGAGTCCGGTACCGCTTTGGGCAGGTATTGGGGGGAGCGGTGGACGGGAAACCGGGTGAAACGTTCGGGGACGTCGAGGTTCGCGTAGTCCTCGACGTCGGTCTGCAGCCAGTCGGGCTCGAATTCCTCGGCGACCCGCTGCCATTCATCGGGCGTCGGGTGGTGCATCACGGCCACGCGGATCACGACGGGCGACAGGTCGCGACACAACTGCCGCGCCCGCTTTGGCGTGACCTTCCGCGGCGACTCGGCGAACACGAAGCCCACGGCATCGGCACCCGCCGTGACGGCAGCTGCCAATGCCTGCGGCGTCGACATCCCGCAGATCTTGACGAACACCCTCATGGCGCGCTGCCGGCCCTGGACTCGAAGGCGGACGCCCGGCCGGCCGCGAGCAATCCAGCGGCGAGTTGCGCCGGATCGGCCGCGCGCATGAGCGCCGTGCCAACGAGCGCCAGCCGATAACCGAGGCCGGCGACGCGGGCCGCCTGGGCTGGCGATTCCACGCCGCTTTCTGCGACCCACGGGATGTCGCCGGGCAGATCCCGGGGAGTTGCAGCGTGATGCCCCCCGGGCGCCAGCGCCGCAAACCGCCCGAAATCGACCGCGAGCGTCCGCAGGTCACGGCAGTTCACGCCAAGCAGCGTGCGGCAGCGGCCGTCGACCACGGCCGGCCCCGCCGCGCGGATCGCCACGGCGGCGCGCTCGAGATCGGCGGTATCGAAGACTTCCACCAGCGCAAACAGGCCGAGCTGGTGCGTCGCCCGCAGCATCTCGCGCAATTCGCGATCGTCGAGGATGGCCGCGATCAGCAGCACGCCGCCGGCGCCGGCCGCGCGTGCCTCCAGCAACTGGTACGGCGACACGAGGAAATCCTTGCGCATCACGGGCACCGTGTCGGCCGCGGCCACCGCCTCTTCGAGGTGGGCGAGATCACCGGAGAACTCGTCGGGCTCCGTCAATACCGACAACGCGGCCGCCCCGCCACCGGCGTAGCGCTGTGCCTGGGCCGCGATGCCGAACGTGTTTGGCGCGAGCCGACCCACCGACGGCGACCGGCGCTTCAGCTCGGCGATCAGGTCGAAGCCGAGCGGCGAGAGTCGCAGCGCCGGTGGTGGCGGCAGCCTGCGGATCCTTGCTGCCAATGCCTCCGCCGGCAGGCGGGCTTCGGCCGCATCCGCCCGCAGGCGACTGCTCGCGGCCATCCGTTGCAGGAAGTTGCTCATGCCCGCTGCGCCGTGC
Source organism: uncultured Chromatiaceae bacterium (assembly GCA_964569355.1). GTDB lineage: Bacteria > Pseudomonadota > Gammaproteobacteria > Steroidobacterales > SHZI01. The sequence goes on from CAZMVP010000117.1 coordinate 3,773, forward strand.
CCGGCTTGAACTCACGCAGGTGCCGGAGCAGTGTCGTGCCACCGCCGGCTTCCAGCGTCCGCCGCGCGTGTTCGATGGCGCGGCGCAGGCCACGGACCCGGTTGCTCAGGTCCAGCGCGAGGCCCGCGCCGAGGATCAGTGCGTCACGATGTGGCCCGGTGTCGCGCCCGGTCAGCACGGCCTCGATGGCGCGCGCATTGAAGGCCGCATCGCCACCGGCAAGGTCGGCGGCCGTGCAGCGCGGCAGATCGTAGTGCAACGGATCGCGTTTTTGCCGGCGCACGATGCCGGGCTTCACGTCGAACACCGTGAACGGCCCGAGTGGCGTGGCCTCATCCCAGCCGGCCTCGCCGTGCACGACGAAGTACCGCTGGATCGGCATGCCCGAGAGTGTCTCGGCCATCAGTCGCGCGGTGGCCAGGTCGAAGGCGCCGAGCACGCCATGCGGCGGTGCCGCCGGGTTGGTCAGGGGGCCGAGGATGTTGAAGACCGTGCGCACGCCGAGCGCACCGCGCACCGGGCCGACGGCCTTCGTCGCCGGATGGAAGTGGGGCGCGAACAGGAAGGTGAAGCCCGTGGCGTCGAACAATTCCTTCGCCTGCCCCGGATCGGCCGGCAGGGTCAGGCCCAGTGCTTCGAGCACATCCGCGCTGCCGGACCTCGACGACACCGACCGGTTGCCGTGCTTGACGACCGGCAGGCCGCAGGCCGCCGCCACCAGCGCCGCGCCGGTCGACAGGTTGAGGCTGCCGGAGCCGTCGCCGCCGGTGCCCACGAGATCCACCGCCGTGCTTCCAGCGGGCAGCTCGAACGGCCGGGCCAGGCCACGCATCGCGTTGGCAAAGCCGCGCACCTCGGCAGCGGTCTCGCCCTTGGCCCGCAGGGCCACCAGCAGCGCCGCCGCCATGGCCGGCGCCAGCTCGTGGTCGGTCAACGCGCGCATCAGGTCCTCGGCCTGCGCTTCCGACAGATCGATGCCGGCCAGCAGCTGCTCGAGGGTTTTCTTCAATGGAATCATGTTCGAGGCTCTTTCTTCGGGGCTCTTTCTTCGGGACGGGCCGCGGCCTGCCCGCTGCCGGTTTCCGACGACAGGGCGAGGAAGTTGCCGAGCAGCCGGTTCCCTTCCGGCGTCAGCACGCTCTCGGGATGGAACTGCACGCCTTCGATCGGCAGCGTGCGATGACGCACGCCCATGATCTCGCCCTGCTCGCTGCGTGCGGTCACGGTCAGCACGGCCGGCAGGCTTGCATCCTCGGCGCTCAACGAGTGATAGCGCCCGGCCTGGAACGGCCGGCTGAGCCCGGCGTAGATCGTGGCGCCGTCGTGGTCGATCATCGAGGTCTTGCCGTGCATCAGCCGGTCGGCCGCGACGATCCGCCCACCGAAGTGCTGCACCAGCGACTGGTGGCCGAGGCACACGCCCAGGATCGGCACGCGCTTCTCGAAGGCCGCGAGCATCGCGAGCGACACACCGGCATCCTCCGGCCGGCCCGGACCGGGCGAGATGCACAGGTGAGTCGGTTCCAGTTTCAGCGCCTCCGCAACGCTGATCTCGTCGTTGCGATACACCCGCACATCCGCGCCCAGCACGAGGAAGGCCTGCACGAGGTTGTAGGTGAAGGAGTCGTAGTTGTCGATCAGGAGCAGCGAGGGCTTTCCAACGCTCACAGGCCTTCCTCCGCCATGGCCAGCGCCGATCGCAGGATCGCGCTCTTGGCCAGGACTTCCTGGTACTCGGTTTCCGGCACGCTGTCCGCGACGAGCCCCGCGCCTGCCTGGTAATGGTAGGTGTCGCCGCGGAAGATCACCGTGCGGATCGCGATCGCCTGGTCCATGTCGCCGTTGCTGCCGAAATAGCCGACCGTGCCGGCATAGAGCCCGCGACGCCTGGGCTCGAGTTCGTCGATGAGTTCCATCGCCCGCACCTTCGGCGCACCAACCAGCGTGCCGGCGGGGAAGGCCGCGGCGAACAGGTCGAAGGCATCCTTGCCGGCGGCAAGCTCGCCCTGCACGCCGCTCACGATATGCATCACGTGGCTGTAGCGCTCGATCGAGCGATAGGGCGCCACATGCACCGAGCCCGCGGTTGCAACGCGGCCGAGATCATTGCGCGCCAGGTCGACGAGCATCACGTGCTCGGCGTTCTCCTTCTCGTCGGCGAGCAGCGCCTGTTCGTGGGCGAGATCCTCTTCGGCGGTGGCTCCGCGTGGTCGGGTGCCGGCGATCGGCCGCAGCGAGGCATGACCCTGCCGGAGCTTGACCAGCGCCTCCGGCGACGAGCCTGCCACCTGGATGTCGCCCAGATCCACGAAGAACATGTACGGCGAGGGATTCAGCAGGCGCAGCGCGCGGTAGGTCTCGAACGGCGACAGCCCATGGCGGCCGGTGAACTGCA
>CAZMVP010000118.1:0-6061 GCA_964569355.1 uncultured Chromatiaceae bacterium
AGCGTCGCGCCGACGGCAAAGGCGATGGCGGCGGTGACGAGGATCGCATCGTAGCTGCCGGTCTTGTCGTGCACGAAGCCGAAGAGCGGCGGGGCTATGCCCGAGGCAAACCCGAACACCGCATATTGGGCACCATAGATCCGGCCATAGTGCCTGAGGCCGAAATATCGCGCGCTCAGGTAGGCGACAAGGTCGGTCTCGGCGCCGGAGGCGAAGCCGACCAGCACGGCAGCCAGGACCGCCATCCCGGCACCAATGCCGTGGTTCATCAGCAGCAGGCAGGCGATCGCGGGCAGGAGCAGCATCGGCAGGGCCACGCCGGGTGCCCAGTAGCGGTCCATCATGTAGCCGGCAAACACGCGGCCGAACATGATGCTGATACCGATCGCGCCGGCGATCTTGCCGGCATCCAGTGCTTCGAAACCGCGGTCCTCGAGCATCGGCACGAGGTTCGTGATCGTGCCGCCAATGCCGGTGGCCACGAGCAGGATCGAGAGGATCATGGCCCAGAACCGGTAACTGCGCACCGCCTGCCCCAGCGTGATGCCGCCTTCCACGCGGTGGCCGCTATCCGTGCCGGCCGTGGCCGTTGCTGGTGGCGGGGCATCACGGAACCAGGCGATCGCGATCGGCAGCGCAACGACCAGTGGCAGCAGCGAGATGCCGACAAAGGCCCGACGCCAGCCAAAGCGTTCGATCAGCCAGATCGTCAGGGTCGGCAGGAATGCCGCGGTGATGCCGGTGCCGAGCAGCGTGATTGCCAGGGCAAGCCCGCGGTTCTCGACGAACCAGCCATTGATCGCGCGGGTCCACGTGACCGGGGTTGAGCCACCACCCAGGAAGCCTGCGATGAACCACAGCAGGTAGAACACCATGATGGATGGGGGCGCCAGGGACAGTGCCGCGAAACACAGGCCGAAGAGTCCCAAGGTGAGCAGGGCCAGTCGCCGGACGCCGAAGCGGTCGGCAAGCGCACCGACGATCGGTACCACGAGGACGACTGCCACCGTGTACCACAGCACCGCAAGCTGGAATTCCCCCCGGCCCCAGCCCATGTCCTCGGTGATCGGACGCGTGAAGGGACCGAGCGAGTTGTACGGGATCGGCGAGGCGCCGAAGGCGACGCCGAGCGAAGAGGCCACCAGCACCGTCCAGCCACGCCGGAACTCGGCGAGGGATCGGCTCATCGCGCTGCGTGTCTCGTGAGCTGGTACACGGCGGTATGCATCGAGCTCAGGCCCTGCCGGAAGCCGGGTTGGGATGGCGGGATTTCGCGGCGCTCGAGTTGCCGGGTGTCCCATTGTGCTTCGAACAATCGCCGGACCCCGGCGTCGTCCACCGGGAAGGGCGGGCCATCCATCTCCGCGGGTGGATAGTCCAGAACGATCAGCAGGCCACGGGCTCCCGCCGGGAGTTTTCCGTAGACCTCGCGGACGAAGCGTTCGCGCAGCGGGACGGGCAGGGCGATGGTCGCGGCGCGGTCATAGAAGGCATGGCACTCGCCAAGGGTTGCCGTGGCAACGCTGAAGATGTCCGCGTGCAGCAGCTCGATGCTGCCCCCGGCAGGTGCATTGCCGACGCGGTACTGCGTGGCCCCGTCGATGGGCGTGCTCGTGGCTTCGAGATGGTTCTCTTCGAGGAATGACTTGATCGCAAGGGGCGACAGGTCCACGCCCAGCACGTGCAGGCCCCGGGCGGCCAGCCACAGCATGTCCAGCGATTTGCCGCACAGGGGCACCAGCACGCGCGTGCCGCGTGCGACGCCGATCGTGGGCCAGTGTTGCTCGAGCAATGGCATCACGCGCTCGTGGTGCCAGCCGATGCGTCCCTCGCGCCACCGCTGCAACCAGTATTCGGGATCCATCGTGTGGCTCAGGCCACCGGCTTGCCGGCCGCCTGCCAGGCCTTGAATCCGCCGTCCAGGTGGGCGACGTTCCGGTAACCGAGCGTGCGCAGGGTGTGCACGGCCAGCGCCGAACGACCACCGGAGGCACAGTGCAGGATCACGCGCCGGTTCGGGTCGAGCTCCGGCTTGTGCAACGGGCTGGCGGGATCGGCATGGAACTCGAGCATGCCCCGGGAAACATGGATGGCGCCGGGGATCGTGCCGTTGGCCAGTTCATTGGCATCCCGGATGTCGACGAGCACGATGTTGCCCGTGGCGAGTTCCGCCTGGACCTGGTCCGGCGTCAGGTTCTCGATGGTGCCCTTTGCTTCCTGCACGAGTTGGGCGACGGTCTTGGCATTCATGAAGCACCTCGATTGACGACAGGCCCTGCAATGCGCCCCAGCTCGAAGCGCGTCCCCGACGTCCGGTACTCGTGCCGCACCATGATGTGGTCGGCCCCCATGATCCAGACATCGGTATTGCGACCGAAACGGTAGTGGTCCGTATCGAAGGTGCCGGCCGGCACCGTGATCCGTTCGTGGCCGACAAACTCCAGCGTGATCGGGAACGCCGCAACACGCGGGCCACCATCGACCGCGCCGAAGACGAACGTCGACACGGGCTGCGGACCGCCGCGAGCCCTGTCGTATCGGCCGAAGTGCCAGCCGTCCAGGCTCGGCGGGTGCAGGAGCACCGAGTACGGCTCGGTAACCGGCAGCCGTTCGGTGTGCAGGCCGCGGGCGCCGCGGGTCACGACCTCGAGGCCGTCGCCATCGGCGGCATAGAATCCCGACCCGATCAGCTCGCCCTTGCTGTAGGCGTTCGAAAAGGCTTCCAGGAAGCGGAACGAGGCATCCGAGCGGTAGACGACATTGATCTGCTGCGCATCGCGGCCGCCATCGAAGAAGGTCCGCATGGTGCGCGAGCCGTCCGTCTGCACCGTCAGCGTCCATTCCTCCCGGCCACAGGGCTCGCCCTTGTCGAGCGTGCGGCAGTCGAGCTCGCCTCTGACGGTCCGTGCAATCGTGCCGTTGGCCGGTGGTTCGGGCCGTTGCACCGTGGCGCAGGCGGTGATGAATGCCAGTGTCGTGCCGAGGAGGATGGTCCGGGATCGGGTTTGCATGGCTTGACATTCTAACCACAGGAAACAGGCTCCGACCGTCACGGGCAAAGGTTGCGCCGGACCGCAGCGCAGGCTCCCGCGGCTGTGCTAGGCTCCACTGGCTGTCCGGCACGGGGTATCGCCGGCAGCGGGTTTGAGCTGTATTTTTTGTTCCTTCAAGGGGAGTATCTATGAAGCGATTTCTGATTGTTGCCGCCCTGATGGGTGTTTCTGGCAGTGCCATGGCCGTGGCGCCGGGCGGCCCGAACTGCGGCTGGGGCAACATGCTGATGGACGGCCAGTCCGGCCTGGCATCCCACGTCGTGGCGAGCCTGACCAACGGCACCAGCGGCAACGCCACCTTCGGCATGACCACCGGCACCAACGGCTGCTCGGCCGACGGCAAGCTGACCTACGGTGGCAAGTCGCTGATCGCGGCCGTGATGGACGAGTTCAGCGAGGACGTGGCCCGTGGTGATGGCGAGGCCCTGAGCGCGGTTGCCGTCGCGATGGGTGTCGACGAAGCCGATCGCCCGCTCTTCAAGCAGGTGATGCACGACAACTTCACGAGCCTGTTTCCCTCGGCGGACGTCACTGCCGAGCAGGTGAGCAACCGTGTCATCGAACTGATGCGCGCGAACGACCAGCTCGCCCATTACGCCTCGTGACCTGAAGCCCGCCGGGGTGGCCCCATCATGGGACCACCCCGGCGCGGCACCTTCCCATGCGGCCCTGTCTCCCGCGTGCCATCCGCGTGCTTCGCGCATGCCTGGTGCCGGCCCTGCTGCTGTGCCTGGCATGGCCGGCAGCCGCGGCGGACTGGCCAGGCCTGGCCCATGCGCGGCAGCTCGCTGGCAACCGGCAATGGCTGCAGCTCCTGCATTACACCTCGACCTGGCGTTCCGGCGGGATCCGCAATTTCGTCGATGACAGCCGGTTCTTCCTGAGTCCGGACGGTCCCGCCGATCCGGTCGCCGAACTCGATGCCACGCTCAAGGCCCTGCTCGCCGACCCCGCGATGCAGTGCCGGTTTCCGGCGCGAAAACTCTGGTTGGCTGCACGGTTGCCGGGGCTGGATGAGTTGCTGCCGCCTGCCCATTGCCCGGAGTACGAGGAGTGGCGGCGGGTACTGGCGGCCAACCGCGTCGTGCTGGTGTATGCGTCGAGCTACCTCAACAGCCCGTCGTCGATGTACGGACATACCTTCCTGCGCTTCGATTCGGCAACGCCGGAGCGACAGACGCCGCTGCTTTCCTGGGCGCTGAATTTCGGCGCCACCATTCCGCCCAATGAAAATGGCTTCGTCTACGCCTGGCGGGGACTGTTCGGTGGCTACCCGGGCCAGTTCGCGGCTGGTCCGTACTTCGAGAAGCTCCGTGAGTATTCGCGCCTCGAGAGTCGCGATCTCTGGGAGTATTCCCTGAACCTGGATGCGGCGGAGATCAACCTGCTGCTGGCCCATGCCTGGGAACTGCGCGACATCAACTTCGATTACTACTTCTTCGACGAGAATTGTTCACTGCGCCTTTTGGAGCTGCTGGACGTGGCGCGGCCCGGCCACGACCTTGCCGATCAATTCCCGTACTACGCGATCCCGATCGACACCGTGCGGGCCGTGATCGATGCCGGCCTGGTAGCCGACGTCGCGTATCGCCCGGCAACCCGCACCCGCCTGCGGCAGGAAATCGCACTTCTGGATCGCAGCGAGCGTCACCTGGCACGTCGCCTGGCCGATGACGCGGCCGCCGATCCGGCTGCATTGGCCGCGCTGCCGCTGGCGCGCCAGCGCCTGGTGGCGGATGTCGCCTACCAGTTCCATCGCGACCAGGCCGTGCATGCCCGGGTGGCCGGTGACCTCCAGGAACAGAACTTCGCACTGCTCAAGCTCGTCAACCAGACGGCTGCGGCACCGGCGCCACCGGAGGCTCTGCGACCTGCGGCTCCGGAGACCGGGCATCGCACCGCGCTTGTGGCGATCGGCGGCGGACGGGAGGAGTCGCGGGCTTTTGCCGACCTTGAATGGCGCCTCAGCTACCACGACCTGCTCGATACGGTGGCCGGGTATCCCGATGGCGCGTCGTTGAACATGGGGCGGTTCGTGGTGCGGGCGAAGGAGGGCGGCACCCTGCAACTGCAACGGCTCGATCTGCTGGAGATCACCTCGCTTGCACCGCGCGACGAGTTCTTCCGCAGTCTTTCATGGCGCGTGAATGCCGGGCTGGAGCGGCAATGGACCGTGGGTGACGACGTGCTGGCGACGCAGGTCAATGCCGGGGTCGGATCGACGTGGGCGCCGCTGCCCGGCCTGATGGCATTCACCTTTGCCACCGGCAGGCTCGAGTACAACCACGAGCTTGACCGGTCGCTGGATGTCGCCCCCGGGCTGAGTATCGGCCTGCGCTGGCAGAGCCGGGCCGGGATCACCGCGTTGAGTGCGGACGATTACTGGTTTTCGGGCGGGGAGAATCGCCGGAATATCGCCTTGCGCCACGAATTTGATTTATCCCGTGACCTTGGCTTGCGCTTCAACCTGGTGCGGCAGGTCAATGACTCCGACCGCATCGATGAGGTGGGGTTGTCGCTGCGGTACCATTTCTGAACCCATGAGCGGATCATTGCGCTGGCTGTCGCTGCTCCTGTTGCCGCTGTGCCTTTCTGCGTGCAGCGGGCTCCTGTTCATGCCGATGAAGACGCTGGTGCGAACGCCGGCGGATGTGGGCCTTGCCTGGCGCGATGTCAGCCTGCGCGCCGCCGACGGCACCGCACTCGATGCATGGTGGCTGCCAGCCGTCGGACAAGCGCGCGGCACGGTACTCTTCCTGCACGGCAATGCCGAGAACATCAGCACGCATCTCGCGAGCGTGCACTGGCTGCCCGCCGCGGGTTACCAGGTGCTGCTGCTCGATTACCGTGGGTTCGGTGCTTCGGCAGGGAAGCCACGCATACCCGCGGTGCTGGAAGACGTGCGGGCAGCAGTCGACTGGCTGGTGGCGCAGCCCGGGAGTCGCGGGCAACCCCTGTTCCTGCTGGGGCAGAGCCTTGGCGCGTCGCTCGGCGGCTACCTCGTCGGC
>CAZMVP010000119.1:0-6021 GCA_964569355.1 uncultured Chromatiaceae bacterium
GCGCTGATCATGGATTTCACGTTGGTCACGAAGAGCTATCAAGCAATCTCCGTGCCACGCCACTTCACGTTTTGGCCGAGGACCGGCCGACGTGGCCGTTGCGGGTGGTGGCGAGCTCATCCAGGGCCGCCTGCTCGCGCCGGGCCTGGCGCTCGCGCTCGGCCTCGTCCTGGCGCTCGCCGAGCCGGGTGAGCGAGCGGGTCCGGCTGCGCGCCGTGCGCCACTGCGTCGTCTGCTGTTCCACGAGCCGCCGGTGCATCTCGACCGTGCCGCGCTGCTCGTCGACGGCATGGCGCAGCCGGTCGATGAAGCCCCGGTTGCTGCGCAGGCTGCCGATGGTCATCGAGCCGCCAAGGGGCATCGCGCTGGTGGTGCCGCCGGCATACTCGGCGAGATAACCCCGGATCTGCAGCAGCCGGCGTTCCTCGACATCCAGCGCGCGCAGGCGCTCGGCGAGCTTGCGGGCGCTTTCGGCTTCCGTGTGGCCCGCCAGTCGCTCCAGCGTGCCGATCCGGTCACGTCGGGCCACGTGGCCTGGCCTCGCCGGCCGGTGTGTTCACCAGGGTTTCCAGTTGCGCGATGCTCTCCTCGAAGCTGACCGGCAGGCCGGTGGGCTGGCGCAGGAAGGCTTCGACCTGCGGCCACAGGCGCACCGCGCGGTCGAGTTGCGGATCGGTGCCGGGCCGGTAGGCGCCGACGGTGATCAGGTCGCGGTTGCGCTGGTAGCAGGCGACGATCTCGCGGAACTTCTGCGCGGCCGCCAGGTGTTGCGGCGACGTGATGCGGTTCATCGAGCGGCTGATCGACGACTCGATGTTGATCGGCGGATAGATGCCGCTCTCGGCCACCTCGCGCGAGAGCATGATGTGGCCGTCGAGGATCGCGCGGGCCGCGTCGACGATCGGATCGTTCTCGTCGTCGCCCTCGGCCAGCACGGTGTAGAAGGCCGTGATCGAGCCACCGCCGAAGTCGCTGGTGCCGGCCCGTTCCACGAGCTGCGGCAGCCGGCCGAACACGGACGGTGGATAACCCTTGGTGGCCGGCGGCTCGCCGATTGCCAGCCCGATTTCGCGCTGGGCCTGGGCAAAGCGCGTCAGCGAGTCCATGAGCAGCAGCACCTGCAGGCCGCGCGCGCGGAAATGCTCGGCGATCGCCGTCGCTCGCCAGGCCCCATGGATGCGCAGGAGTGGCGAGCAATCCGCAGGCGTTGCCACGACCACCGATCGCGCGAGCCCGGCCTGGCCGAGGTTGTCCTCGACGAACTCCTTCACCTCGCGGCCGCGTTCGCCGATCAGGCCGACGACGATGACCTCGGCCTGCGTGAAGCGCGTCATCATGCCGAGCAGCGTGCTCTTGCCCACGCCGCTGCCGGCAAACAGCCCGAGCCGCTGGCCGCGGCCGGCAGTCATCAGTGCATTGATCGAGCGCACGCCGACATCCAGCGGCTGCGAGATCGGCTGGCGCGCGAGCGGATTGATCGGCTCGGCCTCGAGGCGCGTGCGTGCCTCGCAGTTGAGCGGGCCGCGGCCGTCGAGCGGGTTGCCGGCGCCGTCGATCACGCGGCCGAGCAGGCCGTCGCCGACACCGACGGAAGCCACCGAACGCGTCGGAACGACCCGCGCATTCGGCATCACGCCGGCGAGCGTACTCGTGGGCATCAGGAACAGCCGGTCGCCGGAGAAGCCGACGACCTCCGCCTCGATGCCGTTGCCGGCCGTGCCCTCGATCAGGCAGCGGGCGCCCAGGGCAGCCTCGCAGCCGATCGCCTCGAGCGTCATGCCGGCAACGCGGGTCAGCTTGCCCTTCACGACCACGCCCGGATCGTGCAGGGCGGAGCGGTGGCGGGCGAGGCGGCGCGCCCAGCGCTCGCCGCGTTCGCCGGCCAGCCGCACGGCCGGATGCTTGGTGATGCTAGCCGGCTGGTTCATGGCTTGCGCCATCGCGCTGGTCGTCGAGCAGGCCGGCAATGATGCGGGCGAGCCGGGTATCCAGCCGGAGGTCGATGTCGGAACGCGGCGCGCTGATCAGGCAGCCGCCGCGCTCGAGCAGCGGGTCGCCTTCGATGCGCCAGGCGCGATCGAGGCCTGGCGCGCTGCTTTCGACGTTGCCGGTTTCCTCGAGACGGCTGCGGATCGCTTCGGCGTCCGCCGGATTCAGCCGGACGATCACTTCGCCGGCCGTGAGCGGCAGTGCTGCCAGTCCCTCGCGGATCAGGCCGACCAGGTGCGCCGGGTCGTGCTTCAGTTCGCGCCGGACGAGCTGGCGGACCACCGCCTGCACCAATGCGAGCAGTTCCTCCTCGACGCGATGGTCGAGATCTTCCAGCGGCCGCGCCAGTGCATCGAGGATCCGCCCGGCCGCATCGATACTCGCGTCGAGCTCGCGCCTGCCGGCTTCGATGCCGGCGGCGCGCCCCTCGTCGAAGCCCTGCTGCCAGGCCTGTTGCCGGATCGCCTGCGCATCGCTGTCCGGGTTCCGTGCCTGCCCGCCGCTTCGGTCGGGGACTTCCGGCGCGCGCCAGGCGACCACCGCCGCGGCGGGATCGCTGGCCCGGATCAGGCGCGAGAGGGTCCGGGGTGCGTCAGACGAACTCATCGCCACCGCTGCCCAGCATGATCGTGCCCTCGTCGGCCAGGCGCCGCGCCGTCGCGACGACCTCCTTCTGGGCCGCTTCCACCTCGGCGATCCGCACCGGGCCCTTGGCCTCGAGGTCGGAGCGCAGGATCTCGCCGGCGCGCTTGGACATGTTCCGGAAGATCTTGTCCTGCAGTTCCTGGTCCGCACCCTTCAGGGCCACCACGAGAATGTCCGTGGTGACCTCGCGCACCAGTGCCTGGATGCCCCGGTCGTCCACGCCGAGCAGGTTGTCGAACACGAACATGTTCTCCTGGATGGCCTGGCTCAGCACCGCGTTCTGCTCGTTCAGGGTTTCCAGGATCTGGTGTTCCATGTCCTTGTTGACGAAATTGAGGATCTCGGCTGCGTTGCGCACGCCGCCCATGGCCGTGACCTTGAAGCCACCGGACTGGGAGAAGCGCTGCTGCATGACTTCGTCGAGCTCCTCGATGGTGTGCTGCGGGATCTCGCCCATGCGGGCAATGCGGGTCACGACATCGGTCGACAGGCGCAACGGCAGTTGCGAGACCACCTCGGCGGCCTTCTTCGAATCCAGCCCGGCGAGGACCACGGCAATGACCTGGGGATGCTCCTGATGTATCACCTCGGCAACCTCCTTGGCTTCCATGAGCTGCAGGGAATCGAGCCCCCGCGGCTCGTCATCGACGATGCGATCGAGCACCTTCGCCGCCTTGTCCTCGCCGAGCGAGGTGGTCAGCAGGCGCTTGAGGAAAGTGGGGGAGCGGCCACTCAGGGGCGCGTCGCCCTCCACGTGGTTCGTGAACTGCGACATCACGGCGTCGGCCTGGCCACGACTCACCTTGCGCAGCGATGCCATCGCCTTGCCCAGTCGCTGCACTTCGCTGACGGGCATGTGCTTCATGACCTCGGCGGCTTCCTTTTCGCTGAGCGACATCAGGAAGATCGCCGCGCGTTCGCTGCCGGACAGCTCCTGTTTCTCAGCCATCGGCCTGGACCCATGCACGGACTATCTGGGCAACACGTTCCGGGTTCTTGTCGGCGAGCTGCCGGGCCACGCTGATCTTGTCGTCATAGCTGAGCGGCGCGCGCTGGTCCGGCGGCAGGCTGCCACCACCCCCGCCCGTGCCATCACCCCCACCCCCGCCACCGGCGTAGGCCGGCGCCGGCAGCGCCGCGCCGGAGCCCAGCGCGCGCAGCAGCGGCTTGACCAGTACCAGGGCCACGACCAGGATCAGCAGGGCTGCCAGTGCCTGCTTGCCAAAGGCCAGCACGCCGGGATTGTCCAGCAGGCCGGGCTCGGCGGCTGCCTCGACCCGTGGGGTCTCGTAGAAGGGCATGCTGCTCACGCTGACGGTGTCACCGCGGGCCTCGTCGAAGCCCACCGCGTCCTTGACCATCTTCGTGATGCTGGCCAGCTCCTCGTCCGAAAGCTTCTGCGAGGTGACCGTGCCATCGGCGGCTGTCACCTTCTTCTCGTCGACCAGCACGGCCACCGACAGGCGCTGCACGGAGCCCGGCGCCTGGGTCGTGTGGCTCATCGTGCGGTCGATCTCGAAGTTCCTGGTGTTGCGGATCGATTCGTTCATCGGCGTGCGGGTCACGGTGGCGGCCGCAGCGGCCCTGGCGGCATCGGCGTTCTGCGCCGGCTGGGCGCCGGCCGGTGCCGAGTTGGCCGCGGCTGCCGCGGGCGGCGGGGCAGGCTGCGCCACCGGTGCCGGCGGCTGGTTGCTCAGCGCGCCGGGAATGCCGCCGGTCAGCCCGTTGCCGACCGTGCGATCCTCGGACGACTGTTCGCTGCGCACCACGGACTCCGGATCATAGAGTTCCTGGGTCTGTTCGCGCTTCGTGAAGTCCAGTTGCGCGGTCACCGTGGTCCGCACGCTGCCCGCGCCGAACATCGGCACCAGCAGGTTCTCCACGCGGGCGACATAGCTGTCCTCGACGCGCCGGACGTAGTCCAGCTGGCGGGCGCTCAGGCCCAGCTCGGAATTGTCTTCCGGCGAGTTCAGCAGGTGGCCTGCCTGGTCGACGACCGTGACCTGGTCGGGATCGAGATCCGGGATGCTGGAGGCAACCAGGTGGACGATGGCCGCTACCTGCGACTTGGCGAGCGTGCGGCCGGCATACAGTTCGAGCAGTACCGAGGCGCTGGCCTTGGGCTTCTTGCCGATGAACACCGTGGATTTCGGCACGGCCAGGTGCACGCGGGCGCCCTGCACCGGCTGCAGGCTGCCGATGGTCCGTGCCAGCTCGGTTTCGAGCGCGTGGTGGTAGCGCGCGCCTTCCATGAACTGGCTGGTGGAGAAGCTGTTGCCGCCCTCCATGATCTCGAGGCCGAAGCCGGAGCTGCGTGGCAGTCCCTGTTCGGCGAGCTTCAGCCGTGCCTGGTGCAGCTGGTCGGAGGGCACCTTGATCGCGCCCGAGTTGTTGTCGAGCTGGTAGGGGATGGATGAGCTGCCCAGCACGTTGACGACTTCGCTGGCCTCCTTGTCGGAGATGTTGTTGAACAACACCGCGTAGCCCGGCTGCTGCATCCAGAACGCGGCGGTCACGCCGATGGAAATGCTCGCCGCGAGCCCGATCAGCACGAGCAGCTGGCGCATGCCGGGCGTGCGCGTCAGCCAGGCGAAGGGGTTGGCGATCTTGTTGTCTGCGGTGGCCATCAGTCACTCCCGGGCAGTAGGTCCCAAAACTCCGGCAACGGAGCTAGATGGGCATGTTCATGATTTCCTGGTAGGCATCGACGAGCTTGTTGCGCACCTGGGTCATCGCCGTGAAGGACAGGCTCGCCTTCTGCATGGCGATCATCACTTCGGCGACGCTGGCTGTGCCGGTGCCGGTCTGGAAGCCCGTGATCAGGTTGTCGGCGACCTTCTGCTGGTCGTTGACGGCGTTGATCGAGTTGGCGAGCACCTGGCCGAACTGCGGGTTTGCGCCATCGGCCGCGGCCGGGATCGCGTTGGCGTTCGGCAGCCCGAGCTGGCCCGACAGCGCCCGCATCTGGGTCAGGACCTTGTTGATTTCCATCGCGCTCATGGGCTGGTGACCTCGGCGGCAGGGTGGCGGGAACGGGGAATGGCGATGCCGTCGCTGCGCAGCCGGGCGATCTTGTAGCGGAGCGTGCGCGGGCTGATGCCGAGCCAGTCGGCAGCGTGCTGCCGGCTTGGCGCACGGCGCAGGACATCGACGATCAGGTGGCCTTCGACGGTGTGCAGGTTTTCCTGCAGGAGCGGTATTGGCGGCGGTTCCCCGCCGCATGCGGCGGTGCCGGGTGCCCCGGTGCCGGGTATCGGGGCCGATGCATCGGCCAACGGTGTTTCGAAGCGCAGGTCGCGCGCATGGACCTGGCCACCGCTGCACAGGATCAGCGCGCGTTGCAGCAGGTTCTGCAATTCACGGACGTTGCCCGGCCACGCGTGGGCG
>CAZMVP010000120.1:0-6002 GCA_964569355.1 uncultured Chromatiaceae bacterium
ATCGGCGGCACCGGCATCATCACGGTCGGGCAATTGCTCGGCATGGCCGCACACCTCGAGGGCAAGGGCGTCATCACCCAGGATGCCGCGGGGCTGGCCCAGAAGGGCGGCTCGACCTGGAGCCACGTGCAGATCGCCGATCGGCAGGAGGCGATCTTCACGACCAGGGTGGACACGGCCAAGGCCGACCTCGTGCTCGGCTGCGATGCGATCGTCACGGCCGATCGCGGCACGCTGGCATTGATGAAACCCGGCCGGACCCGCGTGGTACTGAACAACCATGGCTCGCCGACTGCAGGCTTCGTGCAGAACCCCGACTGGCAGTTCCCGGCGGCGAGCTGCGAGAGCGCGATCGAACGGGCGGCCGGCGGTGAGGTCTCCCGACTGGATGCGGATCACCTGTCCGTGCAGCTCTTCGGCGACGCGATCTACAGCTCGGTCCTGATGCTGGGATTCGCCTGGCAGCAGGGACGCATACCGCTGCGCCGGGAATCACTGCTGCGCGCGATCGAGCTGAACGCCACCCAGGTCAAGAACAACCAGGCCGCCTTCGATTGGGGTCGCGCCTGCGCCCATGACCCGTCGGCGGTGCTGGCGGCACTGGCGGCTTCGCGGGCGGGAGTGCCGGCCAAAGCAGCGACCAGGACAGCGGTCGGCGCGCCGGAGGACCTCCAGGCGATCATCGCCGATCGTGCCACCTTCCTGACCGCCTACCAGGACAATCGCTGGGCCACGCAATACACGGACTTCCTGGCCCAGACAATGTCTGCCGTCCACGCAAGGCTGCCAGGCTCGGAGTCCGGCACCGAATTTGGCCGTTGCGTGGCGCGGTATCTGTTCAAGCTGATGGCTTGCAAGGATGAGTACGAGGTCGCGCGACTGCAGACGGATCCGCAGTTCAGCGAACGTATCGCGGCGCAGTTCGAGGGCGATTACAAGCTCGTGCACTACCTCGCGCCGCCGCTTTTCGCGAGGCGCAACAGCCGCGGCGAGCTGATCAAGCGGCCGTTCGGGCCGTGGATCCGCCCGGTCTTCCGGGTGCTCGCACGGCTCAAGTTTCTGCGCGGCACCCCGCTCGACCCGTTCGGCCACACGAAGGAGCGCCGCATCGAGCGCGCACTGATCCAGGAATACCGGGACTGCATCCTCGAACTGCTCCCGGACCTCCGGCCGGACAATCTGGCGCTCGCGATCCGGATTGCGTCGCTTCCGGAACACATCCGCGGTTACGGCCACATCAAGCAACGCCACCTGGCCGTTGCCCGCGAGCAATGGGCGTCGCTGATGCAGCAGTGGCGGGCCGACGGGATGTCCCGCCAACACTGACCACTGCCCACCCACGGTACTGCCGCCCTGCTGCAACCAGCTGCAGTTGATATAAGCCGCCATGCGCCTTGTACCGCAGTGATTGCCGGCGTATTTTCAAGATCACTTCGCGACCCCCGCCGGGCTCTGCCGATCCAGGCCAGCCCGACCCGAGCCGAGAACGGGCAAACGACAAGGTCAACAACCAGGACCAACAAGGGGAACTCCATGGTCAGGGCATTCACGACGGTAGCGGCGGCTCTCCTGCTCGGCGCGTCACCGGCCTTTGCAACGCCGGTCACCTGGACGCTGAACAACGTGTCTTTCAACAACGGTTCCACGGCAACGGGATCGTTTGATTTCGACCGGGACACCAACACCTTTTCGAACATCGCGATCTCGATCAGCGCCGGCACCGACTACGGGCCGGAACTCTACAACGCGATCGCACCGAGCTCCGGCAATTACTTTGGTGCGATCTTCACCACCTTGCCGCTGTCGTTCAACGACACCCCGGACTGCAACAACTTCAACATGGCCTCGTGCGGAACCCATGCGCTCGGCCTGAGTGTCTGGTCGGGACAGATGACCAATGCGGGCGGTGTCCTGGCACTGACCCAGCAGACGCTGCAGCATTGTGACAGCGCCACGTGCAACAGCGGATCCTGGTCGTTCATCTCCGATGCTTCCGGCACCGGCGGTACCATCTCCGCGCTGATCCCGTTGCCGGCCGCCGCGTGGCTGTTCGGCCCTGCAATGGGCCTGCTGGGCCTGGCCCGACGGAGGAAGCACCAATAGGCAGCGAGCCTCGCCGCCGGCCCGGTTCCGGGCCGGCGGATTGCCTGTAGACTGGCGGCCCTGCCGGAATCAGCTGCCTGTCGTTGCCTGCATGCCCCGCCTCCTCGTCTTCCAGCACGTTCCCCACGAAATCCTCGGCACGCTCGATCCGCTGCTGAAGGACGCCGGCTTCCGCATCCGCTACGTCAACTTCGGCCGCGACCCCGGTGCGGTGCCTGACCTGGATGGCTACGACGGCCTGATCGTGCTCGGCGGGCCGATGAACTGCGACGAAGTCACGCGATACCGCCACCTGGCAACGGAAGTCGGCGCAATCCGCACCGCAGTCGGCGACGGCAAGCCGGTGCTCGGCATCTGCCTCGGCGCACAGTTGCTGGCCCGCGCGCTCGGCGCGCCGGTCACGCGCAATCCCCGCAAGGAAATCGGCTGGTATGACCTGATGCCGACCGACGAGGGGCGCCAAGATCCGCTGTTTCGCCATTTCGACGAGGTCGAGAAGGTGTTCCAGTGGCATGGCGACACCTTCGCGATCCCGCCAGGTGCGATGCACCTGGCCCACTCCGAAGCCTGCACCCACCAGGCCTTTCGGTATGGCGCGAACGCCTACGGCCTGCAGTTCCACCTGGAAGTGGATGAACCGATGATCGACCGCTGGCTCAAGACCCCGGACAACGCCTGCGAGCTCGAAACGCTGAAAGGCGAGATCGACCCGGCCGGCATCGCGGCAGACACCCCACGCCACATGCCCCGCTCGCTGGACCTCGGCAGGATCCTGTTCAGCGGCTTCATCGACCTGCTGGCCAATCGGCCGCGGCGGAGGATGCTGCCATCGCGCTGAAGGGCCGGCCTCCCCGTGCGGGCCGAGCCCGAGGCCCGGACCAAAGTTCCAGCCAAGGTTCCGGCCAAGGCCTGCCCGACCACCTTGAATAAGCGAGCTCACGCCCCCATGTCGGCAACTGTTGCCCGTGGCCGGCGTTCCTGCAGGCACGCCGTTGTCCGGTCGGCGCTACCATAGGCATCCGATGACTCCCGCGCCCCCAAGGATCCGTCCATGAATTCAATTCCCGCCGAAGCCACCGCCGGCACCCTGCCGGAAACCCAGGCACGCGGCCCGGCAAGCCCGGGCTTGAGCCACATCGACCTGCCGGTCCGCGGCATGACCTGCAGCGCGTGTGCCGCGCGGCTGGAAAAGGCGTTGGGCCTGGTGTCCGGCATCGATGCAGCCAACGTCAATTTCGCGATCGAACGGGCCGCCGTCAGCTTCAACCCTGCCGAGGTCAAGGTTCCGGCAATCGCGGATGCCATCACGAAGGCCGGCTTCGAGGTGCCCACCGAAAGCTTCGCCTTCCCGATCGAGGGCATGACCTGCAGCGCCTGCGTGAGCCGCGTGGAGAAGGCGCTGCACCAGGTGCCCGGCGTGGTGGAGGCCAACGTCAATCTCGCGATCGAGCGGGCCGATGTCCGGGGACTCTCCGGCATCACGCGCCTCGCCGACCTGGTCGAGGCCGTGAGCAAGGCCGGTTATACCGCCCGGATCGAATCGCCGACCGCCTCGCAGGCCCAGGCCGACGAGGAACACCGCCAGCGCGAAGCGGCGCTGCTCCGGCGCGAACTCCTCATCCTGCTGGTCTCGGCGGCGTTCGCCACCCCGCTCCTGCTGCAGATGTTCGCCATGTGGCTGAACCTGCACTGGCACCTGCCGGCTTGGGTCGAACTCGTGCTGGCGACGCCCGTGCAGTTCGTCATCGGCGCCCGCTTCTATCGCTCGGCCTGGAAGGCCATCAAGGCGAAATCCGGCAACATGGACGTGCTGGTTGTCATGGGCACCACGGCGGCCTACGGCTACAGCGTCTACATGCTGGCCACCAAGGGTTTCGACGGCGCGATGGGCCACCTGTATTTCGAGGCTTCGGTGATCATCATCACGCTGGTACTGCTCGGCAAGTTCCTCGAAAGCCGCGCCAAGCGCGGCACGACGGCCGCCATCCGGCAGTTGATGGACCTGCGGCCGCAGACCGCCCGCGTCCGGCGCATCAACGGCGAGGAGCACGAGGTGGGCATCAACGAGGTCCGCACGAACGACATCGTGGTCGTGCGGCCCGGCGAGCGGATCCCGGTCGACGGCGTGGTCGAGGTCGGCCGCAGCGAGCTCGACGAATCACTGATCACCGGCGAGAGCCTGCCGGTGGAGAAGGAACCCGGCAGCAAGGTCACCGGCGGCGCGATCAACGGCACGGGCCTGCTGCAGATCCGGGCCACGGCAGTCGGCGCGGATTCCACGCTGGCGAAGATCATCCGGCTCGTCGAGAACGCCCAGGGCGGCAAGGCGCCGGTGCAGCGCCTCGTGGACAAGATCAGCGCGATCTTCGTGCCGATCGTCATCACCATCTCGGCCATCACCTTTGCCGTCAGCTATGGCATCGAAGGCGCCTTCGAGCCGGCCCTGGTGGCGGCGATCGCGGTGCTGGTCATCGCCTGTCCCTGCGCGCTGGGGCTCGCCACGCCCACGGCGATCATGACCGGCACCGGTGCTGCCGCGCGCGCCGGCATCCTGATCAAGGATGTCGAATCGCTGGAGCGGGCCCATCGGCTCGACACGGTGATCTTCGACAAGACCGGCACGCTGACCGAGGGCAAGCCGACGCTGGTCGGCATGGCAGCGTTCCGGGGATCGGAAGACGAGATCCTGAAGCTCGCTGCCTCGGTACAGCACGGCAGCGAGCATCCGCTCGCCAAGGCGGTGCTGGCCGCCGCCACGGAACGTGAGCTCACCCGCAGCCCGGTGACGGACTTCAAGAGCCTCACCGGCCGCGGTGTCAGCGGCACGGTGGATGGCCGACGGATCCACATCGGCAACACGCGCCTCCTCGAGGAGCTCGGCATCGATGCCGGATCCGCGGCCGAGCACGTGCGTGACTGGGAAAAGCAGGGTCGGACCGCGGTCTACGTGGCCGACCAGGACGGCGTGCTCGGCGTGCTCGCCATCGCCGACCCGCTGCGGCGCGAAGCCGTCGAGGCCGTG
This sequence comes from uncultured Chromatiaceae bacterium, assembly GCA_964569355.1. Taxonomy (GTDB): domain Bacteria; phylum Pseudomonadota; class Gammaproteobacteria; order Steroidobacterales; genus SHZI01. Next base: position 5,126 of record CAZMVP010000120.1, read on the forward strand.
GCCGAATTGAAGCGCATGAAGGTGCGCACGCTGATGCTCTCCGGCGACGCCGACCTCGTGGCCAAGGCCGTCGGGCGCGATGCCGGCCTCGACGAAGCCCGCGGCGCGATCCGGCCCGAGGGAAAATCCAGCGTGGTGGACGAGCTGCGCGGCGCCGGACGCGTGGTCGGCATGCTGGGCGATGGCATCAACGATGCGCCGGCACTGGCGGCCGCCGACGTCGGCATCGCCATGGGCACGGGCACCGACATCGCGATGGAAACCGCCGGCATCACGCTGATGCGCCCGGATCCCCGGCTCGTGGCCGGGGCCATCCAGGCCAGCCGGGCCACGTTTCGCAAGATCAAGCAGAACCTGTTCTGGGCCTTCATCTACAATGTCATCGGCATTCCGCTGGCGGCCTTCGGGTTCCTGAGCCCGGCCCTGGCCGGTGCCGCAATGGCGATGAGCAGCGTGAGCGTGGTCACCAACTCGCTCTTGCTGCGTCGCTGGCGGCCCCGCACCCACTGACGCCGGCGGACACGACCACTGACCCAAGCAATTACCACGACCTCAATCAATCACGACTGGAGAACATGAGATGACGACTGCTGAATTCAACGTGCAGGGCATGACCTGCGGTGGTTGCGAGCGCAGCGTGCAGAACGCCCTGACGAGCCACAAGGGCGTCAAGACGGCCAAGGCCGACCGGACCGCCAACAAGGTCTCCGTGGAGTTCGACCCGGCGGTGATCCAGAAGGACGCCATCGCCAAGGCGATCGTCGCGGCGGGCTACGAAGTCACGGCCTGAATCACGGAAGACGGCGGGACGCGAGCGCCCGCCAGGGAGGTGTCCTGGCGGGCAATTTCGGGCCGACATCCTGTCGGCCCTCAAACA
>CAZMVP010000121.1:0-2321 GCA_964569355.1 uncultured Chromatiaceae bacterium
GAATTGGCTGGGGGACTAGGATTCGAACCTAGGTTCTCGGAGTCAGAGTCCGATGTCCTACCGCTGGACGATCCCCCAGTGGGCAGGATCCATTATAAGCGTGCCGCGTCGAATGCCGCCTAGCGCTTCGAGAACTGGGTTGCGCGACGGGCCTTGCGCAGGCCGACCTTCTTGCGCTCCACCTCGCGCGCGTCGCGCGTGACGTAGCCGGCCTTCCGCAGCGCCGCGCGCAGGGTTTCGTCATAGCGCATCAGGGCGCGGGTCAGGCCGTGGCGGATCGCGCCGGCCTGGCCGGTCATGCCGCCGCCCGCCACGTTCACGTTGATATCGAACTGGCCTTCGAGCTTGGTCAGCTCCAGCGGCTGGCGCACGATCATGCGGGCCGTCTTGCGGCCGAAAAACTCGTCGAGCGGCTTGCTGTTGACCGTGATGGTGCCGGTACCGCGGCGCAGGAAGACCCGTGCGGTGGACGATTTGCGGCGTCCGGTGGCGGAGTACTGCTGGGCCGATGATGACGCGGGGGAAATGGGCATGGGGTTCTGGCCTGGCTGATCGGGTTCTGGGTCTGTGTCTATGTCTGGGTTACAGCTTGAGCGGCTGCGGCTGCTGGGCGATGTGGTCGTGCTCGGCGCCGGCATAGACGCGCAGCTTCTTCAGCATCGCCGCGCCGAGGCTGTTCTTGGGCAGCATGCCCTTCACGGCCTTGATCAATGCGCGGTCAGGGTGCTCTTCCATCAGCTTGCCCAAGGTCACCGACTTCATGTTGCCGATGTAACCGGTATGGTGGTGGTAGACCTTGTCGTCGAGCTTGTTGCCGGTTGCCTTGATCTGCGCCGCATTGATCACGACGATGTAATCGCCGGTGTCCACGTGCGGGGTGAATTCCGGCTTGTGCTTGCCGCGCAGCCTGAAGGCGATCGCCGAGGCGAGGCGGCCCAGCGTGCGGTCCGTGGCGTCGACCACATACCAGCCGCGCCGGACTTCATGGGATTTGGCAGAAAACGTGGCCATCGTGAAACCTGTGTCCTGAAACCTGTCTGGAATTTGCCCTGCCTGGAATTTGCCTTGAGCGCTTCCCGGTCGCCGCCGGGATCCGGGCACGGCAAGCCGTCCCGCCCAGGAGGGCCGCAAAGTGTAGGGTGCCCGGCGGTTTTTTTCAAATCCTGCCCGGCAACCGGCGACCGGCATCCCCTGAACACGGGATTCGAGCCCCGGCCGGGGCCTGCTGGCACCGCTGCGCTGGCGCACGATAGCCCGCCGTGCCGGGGAGGGGAAACCTTTTGCGAGCCCTCGGGTCCGCCCGCACAGGCCGCAAAAGGTTTCCCCTCCCCGGCACGGCTGCGACGGTGGTCCCGCAGCCCGTCACTCAGAAGCCGTATTCCAGCGAAATCGTGGTGTAGGTGTCGGTCTTGTCGAAGGGCCGGTTCGGGGTTACCGAGGTATCGATCGCGACGTCCGAGTTGTGCTTGAAGGTGTAACCGAGCACGAGGCTCAGGTTGCCGATCACGCCGGCCTTCAGCTCGGTGGTGCTCTCGGTGTAGGTGTTGTCCGAGCCGGACAGGATGGACAGCCGCTGGACGAAGGTGGCGTTCGGGCTGATCTTCCAGGTGTAGATGCCGCGGAGCAGGCCGATGGCCTCGTCCTGGCTGCCGGCATCCTGGAGCTTGGCCTGCTTGGCGCCGACACCGGCCTCGACATCCAGGAAATGGGTCTGGCCGCGCAGGATCCGCCAGCCGAGGCCCACCGCTTCGTAGAGCTGGTGGTCATAGGCCGAGAAGCGGTCCTTGTACCAGTCCACCGAGCCAAAGCCGTAATAGGCCGGCGTGATGTCGTACTGGGACTTGAAGCCGGCCCAGTACGCCTCGGCGGTTGTCACCGATTCGGCATCCCGGTTTGCAGCGCTGCTCGTGCCGACGGCCGTGCCGCCCAGGATGTGGTGCCAGCGATCCTGGTCGTAGCGGCCCTCGCCGCTGAAGTTGGCTGCCGAGCTCTCGGAATTGCCCGCGGTCCGCGCATAGCCGGCTGCGAGCTTCCCGGACCACGGGCCGGACTGCTGGGTGGCATCGACGGGCTTGATGGCCTCGCTCGCCATCTTCGTGCCGACCTGGGCCTGCACGGGCAAGGCGAGTGCCAGGAGCACGGCAGCCAAAGCCAGATGAATGCGGAAAATCACGGGTGATTGCATGCCGGGGCCTCTCGTTGCCTGTTTGCCGATGGGTTGGTCCGGAGGACGTTCGCCGCGCCGCGGGGCGAGTTGCCCGGCGCGAAGGGCCGCCACGATAATGGATGGCCTCGCGATAGTCTAATGGCCGGGTTTGGCC
>CAZMVP010000121.1:2421-5997 GCA_964569355.1 uncultured Chromatiaceae bacterium
GCTGGATCCGCTGCGGTCGGGGACGATGCCCCGCTCACCCCATCCGAACGCAACCTGTCCGCGGCGCTGATGCGCGTCAACCATGCCGGTGAGGTCGCGGCCCAGGCCCTGTATCGCGGCCAGGCACTGACCACGGCGGATCCCGGGGTACGCACGGTGCTGCTCGAGGCCGCGCGCGAGGAGCAGGACCATCTCGCCTGGTGCCGCCAACGGGTCGGCGAGCTCGGCGGTCGCACGAGCCTGCTCGGCCCCGTGTGGTATGCCGGCAGCTTCACGCTGGGTGCCGCGGCGGGCCTGCTCGGACGGTCGACGGCCCTGGGCTTCGTCATGGAGACCGAGCGCCAGGTCGAGGCCCACCTTTCGGATCACCTGTCCCGCCTGCCCGCCGCGGACGACGCAAGTCGTGCCATCGTGACGCAGATGCAGGGCGACGAGGTGGCACATGGCGCGCAGGCGCAGAAGCTCGGGGCGGCGGAATTGCCGGGCCCCGTGCGCCAGGGCATGCGGCTCCTCGCGAAGGTCATGACCACGGTGGCCCACCGCCTCTAACCGGCATCGGGCCGGGATGTCGAATCATGATGCCGGGCAGGGATGCCACCATGGGTCGCCTCTGCCCGCGCCACCTTGCTCCCCGGTTGTGAGAGGCTTCACAGTTCCGGCACGCGCCAGTTCACGCTGTCGCGGGGTTCGGCTACGGTAGTCCCGTATTCAACATATTCCCCGCCCTGGTTGGGGTTTTTCCAGGGGACGGGGTTCGGGCACAAGCGTTCATTGGGGAGAGACTGCAATGGCTGCAACCGGCAAGGCACTGAGTGATGTTCCGGCAATCAATCGTTTCCTGACTTACTGCCGGGTGCGCACCGTACCCAGCAAGACCGTGATGATCCACGCGGGCGACCTGCCCGACAGCCTGTACTACATCATCGACGGCTCGGTGGAAGTGATGATCGAGGACGAGGACGGCAACGAGATGGTGCTGGCCTACCTCAACAAGGGGCAATTCTTCGGCGAGATGGGCCTGTTCCATGAACAGCCGGCGCGCAGCGCCTGGGTGCGCACCCGCGTCAGTTCCGAGATTGCGGAAATGAACTATCCGCGCTTCCGGCAGATCGCCAGCGAAAGCCCGGGCCTCGTCTTCGAACTGGCTACCCAGCTCGCCACGCGCCTCGACCGAACCAACCGCAAGCTCGGCGACCTGGCCTTCGTCGACGTCACCGGCCGTGTCGCGCATGCGATCATGGATCTCTGCAGCGAGCCCGACGCGATGACGCATCCCGACGGCATGCAGATCAAGGTCAGCCGCCAGGAGCTGTCACGCCTCGTGGGTTGCTCCCGCGAAATGGCGGGCCGCGTGCTGAAGGTGCTGGAAGACCAGGGCCTGATCACCGCGACCGGCAAGACGATCGTGGTCTACAACGCGCGCCCGAAGCCACGGCTGAAGGCAGTCGGCATCTGAACGATCACCCCGCCGGGGCGGCATCAACCCCCGCCGGGGCGGCATCAACCGTGGTGCCGCTCCGGCGCGGATGCTGATGGCGCGGCAGTGGACCGCGCCGACCCTAGCTGCTCCCGCATCTGGCGAATGGTTCCCGCATAGTCCTTGCTGCCGAAGATCGCCGATCCCGCGACGAACACATCCGCACCGGCCTCGGCCGCCGCCCGGATGTTCGAGGGATTGATCCCGCCATCGATTTCCAGCCGCACCGGCCTGCCGATCTTGCGGATGCGTTCGCGCACCGCCTCGAGCTTGGCGAGGCTGCCGGGAATGAACGCCTGGCCGGCAAAACCCGGATTCACCGACATCACCAGCACCATGTCGACGAGCGCCAGCGTGTAGTCCAGGCAATCGAGCGAGGTGGCCGGGTTCAGCACGAGCCCGGGGCTGCAGCCCAGTTCGCGGATCAGGTTGATGGTGCGGTCGACATGCAGGGTTGCTTCCGGATGGAAGCTGATCCAGCTGGCGCCAGCCTCGGCGAAGGCGCGCGCCATGTCGTCCACCGGCTGCACCATCAGGTGCACGTCGATGGGCGCCTTGATGCCCCGCTTGCGGAGCGCGGCGCACACGAGCGGCCCGATCGTCAGGTTGGGCACGTAGTGGTTGTCCATGACATCGAAATGGATGATGTCGGCGCCGGCGGCGAGCACGGTTTCGACCTCTTCGCCGAGTCGGGCGAAGTCAGCCGACAGGATCGAGGGAGCGATCAGGAACGTGGACATCGCCGGAATATATCACGCGGCTATTTCATGCCCCGTTGTTCGCAGATCAGGTCATAGGCGGCCCGGATCTCGTGGGTGCGCTCCTTGGCAGCCTCCAGCATGGATTCCGGCAGGCCGCGCGCCGCCTGCTTGTCCGGGTGGTGCTGGTTCATCAGGCGACGGTAGGCCGTCTTCACTTCCGCATCCGTCGCTGATGACGAGAGACCGAGTGCCCGATAAGCCCCCTCGACCGACCGGCCGGGCGATGCGGCCGGCCGTTGCTGGCGGAAACCGCGACGTGCGCGAAGCACGGCCTCGAGGTGCACAAGGTCCAGGCGGGCCACGCCGAGCGCCTCGGCCATCGACAGCAACACCGCCCGTTCCCGCTCGCTGATCGCGTCCTTGCCCAGCACGAAGTCCATCTGGATCTCGAGGAAGGTCCGCAGCAGTTCCGGCGCGTGCCGGCAGGCGCGCCGCAGGGTCGCAACCCGCCGGCGCAACGGAAAATCCCCGGCCTTGCCGGCAGTGAAGCACTCGATCGCCCGGCGCACGGCTTCCGGGCGCAGGTGCATCTCCGCCATCACGGCCCGGGCTGCGTCGATCTCGGCCTCGGAAACCCGGCCGTCGGCCTTGGCGAGCGCGCCGAGGCCCTGGAACGTGGTTTCGAAGAACAGCCGCTGGCGATCGGCGGCCGAGTACATGCCCTCGTCACCGGCCTCGTCGTCGAAATCGTCGTGGCCGAGCGCACCGAAGACGCCGGCGCCGCGGTCAAACTGGTGACCCAGCACGCCACCGATCAGCGCGCCGACCGGCCCACCGACGATGAGGCCAAGCACGCCGCCACCGACCTTGCCGATCCATGTCATGTGCAGTCCCTGCGGGGCATCGCGTTGGTGGTCGGCATGCCGTGAATCGTAGCGTGGCAAGGCGACAGGGGGAAAGCGTGCACGGAGCTGGTAGAATTCCGCCGATGACGCGGAGCAACGCCCCCTTGGCCCTGTACGAATCCAGGTTGACGGCCCTGCCCCGGCTGAGCCAGGGCAAGGTACGCGACATCTACGCAATCGACGACCAGCACCTGCTGATCGTCACGACCGACCGGCTCTCGGCCTTCGACGTGGTGATGCCGGACCCGGTGCCGGGCAAGGGCGAGGTCCTGACCCGGCTGTCGCATTTCTGGTTCCGGCGCACCGGCAACATCGTCGCGAATCACCTCGCGGACCTGCCGCTCGAGCAGGTCATCGCCGACGAGGCCGAGCGGGCCGCCATCGCCTCGCGCGCCATGGTGGTCCGCCGCCTGAAGCCGCTGCCGATCGAGGCCGTGGTGCGCGGCTACCTGATCGGCTCGGGCTACAAGGACTACCTGGCCACCGGCGCGGT
>CAZMVP010000122.1:0-5965 GCA_964569355.1 uncultured Chromatiaceae bacterium
CGGCGCTCATGCGCGAGGTGCTCGACATCGCGCCATTCCAGTACTGCGGCGATGCGCAGCACGGTGGCTGGCAGCTGGTGATGCTGAGCAGCTTTGCATCGAAGGACGACGGGGGCGTGCTCGATGAGCGCGAACTCGAGCGCCTGGAGCGTACGCTGGCAGCGACCGACCGCCATTGCCTCGTCGCGTTGCATCACCAACCGGTGCCGATGGGCAGCCGCTGGCTCGATGGCGTCGGCCTGCGCAACGCCGAAGACTTCCTGGCCGTCTGCGACCGGCATGCCAACGTACGCGCGATTGTCTGGGGCCATGTCCACCAGGCATCCGACCAATACCGCGGCAACGTGCGCCTGCTGAGCACACCGTCCACCTGCGCACAGTTCAAGCCGGGATCGGACGACTTCGCGCTGGACAACCTGCCGCCCGGCTACCGCTGGCTCGAACTCGAGGCCGACGGCCGAGTCGGCACCTCGCTGGCCTGGCTCCGGCAGGAACAGGCCGGCGGCCGGAGCTCCGTCGGCTGATGCGCCTGTGCCTGTCGGCCCTGCTGGTCCTCGCGCTCGGCGCGCAGTCGGCCGGCGCGTTGCCATTGTGGGAGCTCTCCAATACCCGCAGCCACATCATGGTGCTGGGATCGATCCATTTCCTGCGCGCAGCCGACTATCCGCTCGACCCGGCGATCGAGGCGGCGCTGCACGACGCGGACATCATCCTGATGGAGCTCGACATGGATGACCTGGATCCGGCCGACAGTGCCCGGACAGTCGCCACGCTGGCCCGCGACCCCGAGGGCCGTGACCTGGCCCGGCTGCTGGGACCCGAGGCCTGGCACAAGGCCTCGGCCGACGCAGGCAGGCTCGGGCTCGACCTGAAGCCGCTGCTGCCCTACGAACCCTGGTATGCCGCCGTCGTGGTGACGCAGATGAGGCTCGCCCAGGTGGGACTCGATGCCTCGCTCGGCGTCGAAGCCACGCTGGTCGCCGACGCACGGCGCAAACACAAGGAGATCCGCGGACTGGAAACCCTGCAGGACCAGCTGGCCGCGCTCGATGGCTTGTCGCCCGCAGCCCAGCGCGTGTTCCTGCAGGCCACGATCGACGAGGCCGCCGACGTGCAGGACATGGCCAACGGCCTGATTGCCGCGTGGAAAGTCGGCGATGCCGGGGCGCTCAGCGCCGACCTGCTCGACGGCATCCGCAAGCAGCCCGAGGCGTACCAGGCACTGATCGTCCGGCGCAACGTGAACTTCGCGCACCGGATCGCGCAGTTGCGCGATGACCGGCGCCATTACCTGGTGGTGGTCGGTGCCCTGCACCTGGTCGGGCCCGACAGCGTGCTGGCGTTGCTCGCCAGGGATGGCATCGCGGCCCGGCAGGTGAACCCGCCCTGACCCCGCGCGGCTAGACCTCGACCATCTCGAAGTCTTCCTTGCCGGCACCGCAGTCCGGGCAGCGCCATGACAGCGGCACATCCGCCCAGCGGGTACCCGGCGGCACACCGGCCTCCGGATCCCCCTCGCTCTCGTGGTACAGGTGGCCGCAGATCAGGCACATGTAGGTTTTCATCAGATCGCAGGTCCTATCGGGTGTTTTCCCGACGAAAGGGTCGCAACATCGGCCGCAGGAACTGCAGCCGCTCCACCGGGTCGTCGAGCTCCAGGCAGCGCTGTTTGTCGGCAGGGGGCATCGGCAGGATTTCCGCCAGGCGGCAACCCACCCAGGCGGCATCGCCGTAGTGCTTGTCGATGGCATCGTACAACCGGCCCAGGTCGTCGATCACCGATTCAAGAAGCGTGGCCATCGGCCGGAACTCCTCCGGCAACGGCTGGGGCGGTGGCTCGGGAAGCAGCTCGACCTCGCCCAGGTACAGGCCGTCGGCCTGGCGCGAGATTGCCTGCAACCGGAACGGCCGGGTGCCACGGGCCGTGATGCCGAGGATGCCGTCGCTGCCCTGGTACCAGTCGACGATGCGGGCCAGCGTGCCGACATCGCGGGTGGCCACCGTGCCGGTATCCGTGCCTTCCTTGATCAGCACCACGCCGAACTGGGATTCCTCGCGCAGGCAGCGGCTGACCATCGCGAGATAGCGCGGTTCGAAAACCCGCAGTGGCAACGGCCCGCCCGGAAACAGCACGGTGCCGAGCGGAAACAGCGGGACCGACAGCGGACTCATGACCCGGTGGCCAGCGCCTGACGCAGGGCTCCATGGATGCCCTGGAAGCCACCGTTGCTCATCACGACCACCGCATCGCCCGGGCGCACGGATCCGGCAACGCCGGACACGATGGCACCGATGTCGGTACAGAGCCGTACATGGCTTTCGCCGCGGAACTCGGCATCCAGGTCCCACTTGAGCCCGGCCGGCCGCAGCACCCAGGCCTCGTCGGCCGCGCCAAGCGCTGGCGACAGCGCGCCCTGATACACGCCGAGCTTCATGCTGTTCGACCGAGGCTCGAACACGGCAATCACGCGCGAAGCACCGGCCCGCCGCCGCACGCCTTCCAGGGTGCGGCGGATGGCCGTGGGATGGTGCGCGAAGTCATCGTAGAGCTGCACGCCACCGAAGGTGCCGAGCAACTGCAGGCGGCGCTGCACGCCCTTGAAGGTCCGGATGCCCTCGAGCGCCACGCCGGGCTCGACACCGACCGCCCGCGCGGCCAGCAGGGCCGCAACGGCATTCTCGGCGTTGTGGGACCCGGCGAGACCCCACGGCGTGCTGCCGACATCCTCGCCGCCATGACGCACCACGAACGTGCCGGCCGGCTCCTCCATGGCGAGCCATTCGGCACCCTCGACGCCCGCGCGGCTGGCAAAGCGGTCCTGTGGTGTCCAGACGCCCCGTTGCAGCAGGTTGGCCACGTTGCCATCCGTCGCCGGGACGATCAGCCGTCCGTTGGACGGCAGCGTGCGGACGAGCTGGTGGAACTGGCGAATGATGGCCTCGAGGTCCGGGTAGATGTCTGCATGGTCGAACTCGAGGTTGTTGATGACCAGGGTCCGTGGCCGGTAGAGCAGGAACTTGGCGCGCTTGTCGAAGAACGCGGTGTCGTATTCATCCGCCTCGATCACGAACAAGGGCTCGCTGCCCAGCCGCGCCGAAATGCCGAAGTTCGCGGGCACGCCGCCCACGAGGAAGCCGGCTTTCCGGCCGGCATGCTCGAGGATCCACGCCACGAGGCTCGTGGTCGTGGTCTTGCCGTGCGTGCCGGATATCGCGATGACATGCCGGTCGCGCAGCACCGAGGCGGCCAGCCATTCCGGCCCCGACTGATAAGGAATCCCGCGGTCCAGCAATTCCTCGATCACCGGCATGCCGCGCGTCATCACGTTGCCGACCACCACCATGTCGGGCGCCGGATCCAGCTGGCCGGCCTCATAGCCCTCGACGAGCTCGATGCCGAGACTCGCGAGCTGGTTGCTCATCGGCGGATAGATGCTGCGGTCCGAACCGGTCACCCGGTAGCCGGCCTCCCTCGCAATGGCCGCGACGCCGGCCATGAAAGTGCCGCAGATGCCGAGGATGTGGATGTGTTTCATGCTGCCTCAGCCAGGCGCGGAGCCCACCTGGCTCACCACCAGGAAATTCAGGAAGAAGTAGCCAACGGATACCGCGAGGCCGGCGGCCAGCGGTGCCGACAGCGCGCGCGCGAAGATGTGGCCGTTGACCAGCAGCGACCAGCTGATCACCGCCAGCATGCCGAGCTGGGGCCAGAAGGTGCCTTTCGCACCCGGGCCGGCGGCATAGATCCAGTAATAGAACGGCAGCATGCACGCGCCGAGGATCGCGCCGGTGCCAAAGAGCGCGGTCAACGTCTGCCGATAGCGTGGCAGGTGTGCCGAAAGGCGCAAGAGCAGCCAGAGGAAGGCACACAGCACCAGGATGTCGACGGCGAGCACGCGTGCCAGCGGCAGCACCGCCTTGTAGACGGGCAACACCAGCAGGCACTGCGAGATGACATAAAGGATGGCAGCCGCCAGCAGCAGGAACCGTGAATCGGGCAAGTCCTCGGGCCCGCGCCGGCGCAGCACTATCTGGAGGAACGCATCGAGGATCGGCAGCATCATCAGAGGCCTTGCGGCCCGGGCCCGTGGTGACGAGAGGCCATGATCCCCTACACTTGCCGGCAATGCCAGTCCTCGATCCCGGGAACGTATTGGTCGACACGCCGCAGTCCTTCGCGACGGCGTGCGGCACCATTGCGCCCGGCGACGAGATCGCGATCGACACGGAGTTCATGCGCACGACGCAGTTCTTCCCGCGGCTGTGCCTGACGCAGGTTGCCGTCGGCGGGCAGGTCTACTGCATCGACGAACTGGCCGAGATCGACACCGCGGAGTTGTGGCAACGGCTCTGCACGGGCCCGGGGTGGCGCGTGATGCATGCCGCCAAGCAGGACATGGAAGTTGCCTGGGTGCGCCATAGACGCCTGCCGCAGCCCTTGTTCGACACGCAGATCGCCGCCGCGCTGGTCGGGCATCCGGCCCAGATCGGTTATGCGGGCCTCGTGAAGGCGCTGCTCGACATCGACGTGGACAAGACATTGACGCGGGCCGACTGGTCGCGCCGGCCGCTGGCGCCGGAACTGATCAGCTATGCCGCAAGCGACGTGCTGTACCTGCCAACGGTCCGCCACATGCTCGTCGAACGGCTCGAAGCGCTCGGCAGGCATGCCTGGGCGATCGAGGACAGTGCCCGGCTGGTGGATCCGGCCCTCTACATCGTGGATCCGGACGTTGCCTGGCGCCGCCTGCCGGGGCTGCCCCGCCTGCCGGTCCCGGCGCAGCTGCGGGCGCGACGCCTGGCCCGCTGGCGCGAGGAATACGCGTTGCGGGCCGATCGGCCGCGCCAGTGGATACTGGGCGACAAAAGCCTGCTCGACATCGCCGTGCAGGGCCCGGCGACCACGGCAGCCCTGGCGGCCTGCGCCGAGGTCAAGCCGGGCGTCGTCCGCCACCAGGGCGAGGCGATCCTGCATGAAGTGGCCGCTGCCGACGACGATCTCCGGCAGGGCGTCGACCTTAGGCAGGAGTCGCGGCCGGATGCAGTGGATCCCGCACAGTTGAAGCGGCTGGGCAAGGTCGTCGAGGAGGTCGCACGCTCGCTCGCCATCACGCCGGAGATCCTCGCCACCCGCAAGGACCTGGTCTCGGCCATCCGTGGCGAGGAAGGACTGCGCCCGATGGCGGGCTGGCGGCGCACCGTGATCGGCGAGCCGCTGCTGGCAGCCGTCAGCGCCCTCTAGACGCCGAGCGCCCGTTCGATCCGGGCGTATACCTCGTCGACGGAACCGGCGCCGCTCACCTCGCGCAGCAGGCCACGGCTGCGGTAGTGCCCCACCACGGGTTCGGTCTGCTGGCGGTAGACCTTGAGGCGATTGGCAATCGTTTCCTCGTTGTCGTCGACGCGCTGGATCAGCTGGCCGCCGGCGCTGGTGCAGGCGTCCAGCTCGGCCTTCGGCGAGAAGTGGATGTTCAGCAGCTTGCCGGTCAGCGAGCAGGTGCGCCGGCCGGTCAGGCGCTTCATCAGGATGTCGAAGTCCACGTCGATCAGGATGGCGGCATCGAGGGACTGGTTGATCTCCGCCAGCAGCCGCTCCAGTGCCTCGGCCTGGGCGAGGTTCCGCGGAAAACCGTCGAGGATGAAGCCGCCTTTGGCATCGCCGCGGCCGAGTCGCTCGCGGATCATGCCGAGCACGATGTCATCGGATACGAGTTCGCCGGCATCCATGGCCGCCTTGGCCCGCTGCCCGAGCGGCGTGCCGGCGGCCACGGCCTCGCGGAGCAGGTCGCCGGTCGAGAGCTGGATCGCGCCATGCGCGGCCATGAGGCGCTGCGCCTGGGTTCCCTTGCCGGAACCCGGTGCGCCGAGAAAGACGATGCGCAAGAGGAAATCCCAAACAAACGTGATGGCGGCGTAAGCTACAGGCATGCCGGCGGCCCCGTCAAACCGCCGGCCGACGCGAGGA
>CAZMVP010000123.1:0-1281 GCA_964569355.1 uncultured Chromatiaceae bacterium
CGCGAGCGCAAGTCCGGCTAGTCTTCCAGCACGAAGGTCACCAGCATGTTGACCTGGTACTCGACGACCTTGCCCTTGGCCACACGCACATGCTGTTCCTTGATCCACGCACTCTTGATGTTGCGCAGCGTCTTGTTGGCGCGCGACAGGCCGGTGGTGATCGCATCGTCGAAGCTCTTGGCCGACGTCGAACTGATCTCCGATACCTTGGCTACGGACATGGTTCCTGCTCCTGTTGCGGATTGGTTGTTGCTGGCCGAGCGCATCCGAGGCTAGGCTGGCAGCGCGGTGCTGTCAATTCAGGTGCGGGCAATCCGGCCCCGGTCACCTGGGCTGTCACCCGGGGGCTGGCAGTCGGCCTTCGAGCACCACCACGCTGCGTGGCTGGCTGAGCCAGCGGAGGCCATGGCAGCGCTCCTGCGCCGACTCGTCCGGGAGATCGTCGGGCGAGTTGCGGGAAGTGTCCACCGCCACATGCCAGTGGCGGCCCGTGATGTCGGGCAGCCGCACCTGCTCGCTGCGGTCGGACAGGTTGATCATCACGTGCAGCGGTTCTTCCGCCGGCCCGGTGCCCGCCAGCGTGAAGGCCAGGAACCGGCCCGCGGGATCGTTCCAGTCCGGCTCCCCGGGCCCGGTGCCGCTCCAGACGATGTCGGTGACGCCGGCAGCCGGATGGCGGCTGCCGCGCAGGAAGTGCCGGCGCGACAGGCTCGGATGACGGCGCCTGAGAGCAATCATCCGCCGGACGAAATCCAGCATGGCGCCGTTCATCTCGGTGAGGCGCCAGTCGAACCAGGAGATCTCGTTGTCCTGGCACCAGGCGTTGTTGTTGCCGTGCTGCGTGCGCAGGATCTCGTCGCCCGCGAGCAGCATCGGCACGCCTTGCGACAACAGCAGCAGCGCCATCGCGTTGCGGACATGGCGGTAGCGAACCTGCAGCGTGGCTTCGTCCAGGGTCTCGCCCTCGGTGCCGCAGTTCCAGCTCAGGTTGTGCGTCGAGCCGTCGCGGTCGCCTTCGCCGTTGGCCTCGTTGTGCTTGTGCTGGTAGCTCACGAGGTCGTGCAGCGTGAAGCCATCGTGGCAGGTGATGAAATTGATGCTGTGCCGCGGGCCGCGATCGCTCGCGGCGTAGAAATCGCTGCTGCCGGCGAGGCAGGTGGCCAGCAGGTTCACGAGGCCCGGCTCGCCCCTCAAGGCGCGGCGGAGCGTGTCGCGGTAGCGGTCGTTCCACTCGCAGAACTGGCGGCCGGGGAAATTCCCGACCTGGTGCAGGCCGACGGC
>CAZMVP010000123.1:1381-5944 GCA_964569355.1 uncultured Chromatiaceae bacterium
GACCGGGCCGTCGGCACCGCCTTCGGCGGTGTGGTTCAGGACGATGTCGAGCAGCACGCCGATGCCGGCCTCGTGCAGCGCATCGACGAGTGCCCGGAACTCGTCGCCCTGCATGGCGGATTCGGGTTCCACGACATAGCCGCCGTGCAGGCTGCCAAACGTGATCGGGCTGTAGCCCCAGTAGTTGCCAAGGCCCCGTTCCGCGACCGGCCCGGGGACGTCCTGCACATCGAAGCTCATGACCGGCATCAGCTGCACGTGGGTGATGCCGAGGTGCTGCAGGTACGGGATCTTCTCGATCAATCCGGCAAAGGTGCCGGGATGCTTCACGCCCGATGACGGATGGCGCGTGAAACCGCCGACATGCAGTTCGTAGATCACGGCGCCGGCGAGCCCCAAGGGCGCATGGAGCGACGCAGCGCCTCGTGGCCGGCCCGGTGTGACGATGCCGCGCAACCCGAGTCGCCCTTCCGCCGACCACGCGCTCCGTTGCCAGTTGGCGTGGCTGATGGCCCGTGCGAACGGGTCGAGCACCTCGAACTGTTGCTGGCTGCCGTCGGGGCCCTCGAGCGTCACGCGCCAGTTGTACTGCGTGCCGGCCGGCAGTCCCGACACCGCGCAATGCCAGTGGAAGGCATGGCGGTGCTCGGGCAGCGTCAGCTCGATGACCTGGAATGGCTCGCGGGCCGCCGCATTCGCATAGAGCAGCAACTCCATGCCGAGCGCGGCACGGCTGTAGACGGCGAAGTTCGTGGATTCGGGACCATGCGATGCGCCCGCCGGTGCCGGGTGGCCGGTGGAGATGGCGAAGCTAGTCGGCATTGAAGATCCGCAACCAGTCAAAGCGCATGCTGACCGTCAGCCAGCCCCCCGCATTGGCCGCCTTGTTCGACGCCTTGTCGGCCTCGTCGTAGGCATACTCCCGGTCGAAGTCGTCGTGTTGTATCAACACCTGCAGGCCGGGTCGGCCCGGCTGCCGGCTGTAGCGGAGCATGTCGATGTCGCTGCCCGCGTTGATCCGGCCGACGGCCAGGATGGGCCGCTTGCCGATCTGCCGGTCGATGGCGAGCGGCTTGCCGGGGCCATCGACCAGCACGATGTCCTGGTCGAGCCGTCGGACAACCAGCTGGCCCTGTTCCTCGCGGAGCGTGGTGCCCACGCTGCTGCCGATCACGTCGTCGGCGGGAATGCCGTAGATGTCCCTGGCCAGCGCGCGCGTGAATTCACTGCTGCCGGTGGTGACGATGAAGATCCGGAAACCATTGACCCGCAGGTAACCCAGCAGCTCCTGCATGGGCTCGTAGCCGAGCCGCGTGTAGGGCCTGCCGAAGCGCGGATGGCGCGCGTTGGCCAGGAATTCCCGGGCAGCCGTCCGGAAGTCGTCCTGGGTACGGCCGGCAAAGGCCGCGGCGACCAGCTGGAAGACATCGGCCCCGGAGGCTTCCTGCAGGTACTTGCCGCCCAGTTCGAGCGCAGCCTTGTAGGGCATCTCGAGGCGCCATTGCGGATGATCGGGAACCTGGGCCCGCAGCGCCTGCAGCGCGAACATGCCCTGCACGCGCGGCTTCTCGGGCCACAGGACCCCGTCGTCGCCGAACACGGCAATGCGGTCGGCCGGGGTCACGTAACCGGCGCCATCGGCGGTCGTGACGGCCGTGACGAAATCGATGATCCGCTGCCTGGCCGGCGTGTCGCGCCAGGTGGCCAGCGGTTCGGCAGCCGGCAGCATGAGCGGCAGGGATGCGAGGAGTGCCACCGCAAGGCAGCCAACGAGGTGTTTCATGCAGCGATCCTGCCAGACAGCGCGCGCGATTGCCGGTATTGTTCCCGATCATGGCAACGAGCCCGGTCGATTGTCCCTTGTGCGCGGCCCGTGAGCCGCCGCTCTGGGCCGACGACCGGTTGCGCATCATCAGCGCGGACGATCCGGATTATCCCGGCTTCCTGCGCGTGGTCTGGCAGGCCCATGTGCGGGAGATGACCGATCTCCCCGGCGAGGATCGGCAGCATTGCCTGCGGGTGGTGCTGGCTGTCGAGTCCGTGCTGCGCGATCTCCTGCATCCGGACAAGATCAACCTCGCATCGCTCGGCAACCAGGTGCCGCACCTGCATTGGCACGTGATTCCGCGCTTTGCCGATGACCCGCATTTTCCCGACCCGGTCTGGGCGGCAAGGCGCCGCGCCGGCGCGGTGCGGACCTTCGATCCGGGGAGTTTTCGCGCGGCCCTGCTGCAAGCGATCAACCGTTGACGAGGGGCAGCCGCTCGCCATCGTCGAAAAGAAGCTCGCGCTCGGGCCAGCGGATGGCGCCGAGCCGGCCGCGCCAGGGCGTTCCCGGCGGCAACGGCCGCTCCCGGTAGCGGACGCCGACCGAGAAATCCACGCAGAACGCATTCCGGTTCGGACCGAGCCACGCGTTGGACGGGATCCCGGCGAACAGGTCCTGCTCGCCGCGCGAGTACAGGGCCGCACCGGCGGCCGTCGCCCAGCGCCAGTAGTGGCCGAAGATCACCGGCGTCGGGTCGAGATAGTCATTCCACCACGGTACCCGGTTCACCATCCGCCACTTGCCGCTGGCAAAGAACGTTTCATCGGCCAGCCGCTCGACGCCGGAGGTCAGCACCCGGACGGGATTGGCCATCTGGCTGTGCTCGTCCTGGCGGCCGATGCCGGGCAGGAGCGGCACGTCTGCCGAATCGTCGGCAAGTTGCCGGCCCCACTGCCGGTATTCCCGGGCAGCCTCGGCCTGGATGCCATGCTCGGCCGCCCACTGTTCGGCGGCCTTGCCGTGGGCGGCGTAGACCTCGAGCAGCGGGGCGCCGGCGAGTTCGTCCTGCAGCAGGTCCATGGCGGGTCGATGCCAGGCGGCATGGACGATGCGCAGGTCGGTTCGTTCGAGCGCGAGCGGCAGCGTACCGAGGAACTGAAGGCAGCGGCTCCGGTCGGCGGCCGTGGCCGGCGTGCACTGCGTGAACTTGCCGATCTCGCGATCGTGGTCGCCATCGAAGAACCAGCCGTTGCCCGGCTTGCGCGCGCCACGCAGCAGGTTGAGTTCGTGGTTGCCGAGCACGCACTGGGCCCGGCCCGCGGCGACGAGCCCGGCGACGTGGCGGACCACCGCCGGGCTGTCCGGCCCCCGGTCGCAGAGGTCGCCGAGGAAGACGAGCCGGCGGTTGGCGGGATGCGAACCATCCGGCTCGTAGCCCAGCAGGAATTCCAGCGACCGCAGCGCATCGATCTCGCCATGCACGTCGCCGATGACATCGACCGGGCCGGGCAACAGCGGGGCGGGCAGGAACCTTTCCATCACAGCGGCACGGTCACCGCATCGTAGGCAGCCAGGCCCAGCGATTCTTCGTTGCGATGCGGTTGCTCATGGTAGCGGTCCGGGTCCGTGGTGGTGAGACGGATGCCGTTGTCCCGCGAGGCGAGCAGCACGGCATTGGCCCGGGCCACCCGCGCCTGCTCGTAGCGCTTGAGCGCATCGGCGATCTCGTTGTCCTCGTTGACGGCGCATTGGTGGACTGCCCGCGCCAGCACCATGCCGTCCTCGAGCGCCATGGCCGCGCCCTGGCCCAGGAACGGCGTGGTCGGGTGTGCCGCGTCGCCGAGCAACGTCACGCGCCCGACGGTCCAGCCGGAGAGTGGATCGCGGTCGAAGATCCCCCATTTGAAAAGGTTGCCCGGCGGCGTGGCCATCAGGATGGAGCGCGCCGAGGGCTCGAACTCGCGGAACTCGGAGAGCAGCGCCTCCACCGTGGAGGGCACCGACCAGCCTTCCTCGACCCATTTGTTCGTGCGCGCGATCGCGATGTAGTTCAGCAGTTCGCCGCGGCGGATCTTGTAGCGGGTCAGGAAATGCCCGGGGCCGATCCACACCGCCGAATCCGGCGTGATCCGGACGTCGGCCAGCCGTTCCATTGGCACCAGCCCGCGCCAGGCGACATAGCCGGTGAAGCGCGGATCCTCGGTGCCGAACAATTTCGCGCGGACCGTGGAGCGGATGCCATCGCAACCCACGAGCAGGTCGCCCCGTGCGGCTTCGCCGTTGCCGAACACGGCCGTGACGCCGGCTTCGTCCTGCGCGAAATCCTGCAACGACGAGCCCAGATGCAGGCAATCGCGGTCGTTGGCCCTGACGGCCGCCACCAGGGCCTTGTGCAGGTCGTTGCGGTGGATCTGGCAATAGGGTGCGCCGTAGCGCTCGAGCTGGGTATTGCCGCGGGGAATGTCCACCAGCACCCGGCCCGTGCGGTAGTCCTTGACCGCGCCGTCGGCGGGAATGACCGCGAGTTCATCGAGCACGGCCCCGAGGCCGAGATGCAGCAGGATTCGCGAACCGTTCGAGGCCAGCGTCAGGCCGGCGCCGACTTCGGCCAGGACCGGTGCCTGTTCATGTACCGACACCCGGATGCCGAACCGTTGCAACGCCAATGCGGTGGCGAGGCCGCCGATCCCGGCGCCGACGATGACGACGTGTGGTGCTGGCACGGGCAGTCGATCCTGTTCCTAGGGTGCCAGCCTCGAGATCGTCCAGCCATCCGCCGTGGCACGGTAGACGAA
>CAZMVP010000124.1:0-1717 GCA_964569355.1 uncultured Chromatiaceae bacterium
GGGGGCAGGTCGTCGTTATTCCCCGGCTCCAGCATATGCTTCCACTCGGGCTTTCAGTTTTTGTCCGGGACGAAACGTGACTACACGCCTCGCGCTGATCGGGATTTCCTTGCCCGTTTTTGGATTCCGGCCCGGCCGCTGGTTCTTGTCCCGCAGGTCGAAGTTGCCGAATCCGGAGAGCTTCACCTGCTCCCCGCTCGAAAGTGCCGCACGAAGATCCTCGAAGAAGAGTTCGACGAGTTCACGGGCTTCACGCTTGTTGAGCCCCAATTCATTGAAAAGGGACTCCGCCATGTCCGCCTTGGTAAGAGCCATGCTCATCTTCAATCTCTTATTCTGGCGTTGAAATCCCTGGCCAAACGCTGGACAACGCCACCGACGATCTCGTCTGCATCGGCGTCAGTAAGGGTGCGGGAAGTTTCCTGCAAAATCAACCCCAAAGCGACGCTCTTTTGACCAGCCTCGACGTGCTTGCCGGAGAAGATGTCAAATACCACGACATCCACGAGTCGTGCCCCACCGGCCTCGCGTGCGGCCTCGGACAGGCGACCGACCGGCGTGTCATCGGCGACCACGACGGCAATGTCCCGGCGCACCGTCGGAAAGCGCGAAAGGCCGGTGTATCGGCCTGGCCGGGTCTTCAGCAACGAGACTGAATCCAGTTCGAACAACAGCGGCGCATGATCGAGGTCGAAGTGCTGCACGAGGGTGGGATGCAGGGCGCCGACCCATCCCAGGTGCCGGCCATCCCGAAGCAGTTCCGCGCACTGGCCGGGATGCAAGGCAGGATGCCGGGCTGCCTGCCAAATGCACGGCAGGGCCGGAGCAACCGTGGCGAGGACAGCTTCGACATCCGCACGCAGGTCGAAGAAATCCACGCGGCGGGCCGGTTCGCCCCATTGCTCCGGATCCACGGAGCCGGCAACGAGGCCCGCCACCACGCTCTCTTCGTCAAGGCCGGTCGCACCGGGCTTGAAGCGGATGCCGGATTCAAACAGCCGGATGCGCTGCTGCTGGCGGGCAAGGTTGTGCTGCAGGGCCTGCAGGAGGCCCGGCCACAAGCTCCGGCGCAGCATGCCCAGTTCGGCAGACAACGGATTCTGCAGCGCCACGCCGGCACCACCACCGGCCAGCAGACCATCGATCTCGCCGGCAACGAAACTGTACGTCATCGCTTCCTGGTACCCACGCTGGACCAGCACGCTGCGCACCTCACCCAGGTCCGCGGTGTTGCCGGGCGCACTGCCGAGGCGCGTGGGCTGATGCCCGGCCCGGGCCGGAATCCGGTCGTAGCCGTGGACACGCGCGACTTCCTCGATCAGGTCGATCTCGGCATCGATGTCGAAACGAAATGCCGGCGGCGTCGCGAGCCAGCCATCGTCGGTCCGGGCATTGGCCAATTGCAGGCGGTCCAGGATGCCGCCGACGTCGTCATCGGGAATTCGATGTCCCAGCACCCGTTCGAGTCGGTCGCGTCTCAGCGTGACTGCAGCACGGGGCGGTACGCCGGGACCGATCGCCTGGCAGGGTCCGGCCGCTCCACCGACAATCGCCTGCAGCAGCATGGTTGCCCTTTCCAGTGCCCTCACCTGGGCCGAGGGATCCACGCCCCGTTCGAAACGGGTGGCGGCATCGGTCTGCAGGCCCAGGCGTCGTGCGCGGCCGGCAATCACGGTCGGCGTGAAGTGGGCGGACTCCAGCAGGATGTCCGTCGTGC
>CAZMVP010000124.1:1817-3123 GCA_964569355.1 uncultured Chromatiaceae bacterium
ACCGGATGGATCGGCCGGATGCCACTGCGGCGCAACCGTTCGCGCAACCACAATGGCGACCGCATTCCCGTGCGCAGGCCCCGCACGCAGCGCAATGCCAGCACCGGGCAATCGGCGGGGTTGTCAATGCTTGCCGCGAACACGGTTTCATCCGTGGGCACTACCGCCGGTACGTCGAGGCCGCGGAACTCGACGTTGGTCGTCGCAGCGAGGTCGCGGGCCACGCCCAGCACGGAGAAGCAGTCTGCCCGGTTGGGCGTGATCTTGAGATCCAGGATCTGGTCGTCCAGGGCCAGGGCTTCCGCCACCGGCGTACCGGGCACCAGGCCAGGGTCCAGGTCCAGCAGCCCGGGCGCCGGCGCATCGGCATCCGCCTCTTCGATGCCCAGCTCCGCAGCTGAACACAGCATGCCGGCCGATTCCACGCCACGGAGTTTCGCCTTCCTGATCGTGATGCCGGTCGGCAGGCTCGCCCCGGGCAGCGCCACGGGATACTGGCCGCCGGCGCGCACATTCGCCGCGCCACAGACGATCTGCGCCGTCGCCGTGCCGACATCAACCTGGCAGATGCGCAGGCGATCCGCATCCGGATGGGCCGTGACTTCCATCACCCGGCCGACGACCACATTCGCCAATGCAGCGGCGGCCGGCTCGACGCCCTCCACCTCCAGGCCCTGCATCGTGAGCTGGTGCACAAGCTCCGCGGTCCCGCCCGGCGGATCGGCCAGCTCCCTCAACCAGCGTTCACTGATCTTCATCGGAATTGCCGCAGGAAGCGCAGGTCGTTCTCGAACAGCATGCGGATGTCGTCAATGCCGTACCAGAGCATGGCAAGACGCTCCACGCCAAGGCCGAAGGCGTAGCCCGTGTAACGTTCGCTGTCGATGCCGACATTCTCGAGCACGCGCGGGTGCACCATGCCGCAGCCCAGGACCTCGAGCCAGCGGCCGGACTCGGACAGCACATCGACTTCTGCCGAGGGCTCGGTGAACGGGAAATAGGAGGGCCGGAAACGCACGGTGGCCGGCCGCTCGAAAAAGCGTTCGACGAACTCGGCCAGCATGGCCTTGAGGTGGGCAAAGCTGACGCCCTCGTCGACAACCAGGCCTTCGACCTGGTGGAACATCGGGGTGTGCGTCATGTCCGAGTCGCAGCGATACACCCGCCCCGGAGCAATCAGCCGGATCGGCGCGCCCTGCGCGACCATGGCCCGGATCTGCACCGGGGAGGTGTGGGTGCGCAGCAGCCGGCCATCCGGCAGGTAGAAGGTATCGTGCATCGCGCGCGCCGGATGATCCGGCGGGAT
>CAZMVP010000124.1:3223-5933 GCA_964569355.1 uncultured Chromatiaceae bacterium
GACTGCTTGATCGCATTGATGACCTGCCCCTGCTCGCGCCGCTCGGCATCCGGCAACTGCCCAAGCTGCTTCAACAGGGCGGTGATCTCGCCCTTCTTGCCCAGGTACTGGACGCGAACCGCGTCCAGCGCCGGCAGGTCCCGGGCGGCACCCACCGCTTCACTGGCCCTGGTCAGCAAGGATTCAGCGTTTTCCATCAGCGCAACCGGAGTGGCGACATGCGGCCGGCCCGACGCCGGCCGATGCCACCAGCAGACATTTCAGCCAGCCGCCATCAGGCGATGGCCATCAGGCAGCAGCAAGCTTCGACTTGGCCTTCTCCGCCAGCGCGCCGAAGGCAGCCGCATCGTGCACGGCGAGATCCGCCAGCATCTTGCGGTCGACTTCCACCCCGGCCTTGGCGAGCCCGCTCATGAACCGGCTGTAGGACAGGCCATGCAGCCGGGCTGCCGCATTGATGCGCGTGATCCACAGCGCGCGGAACTCGCGCTTGCGCACCCGGCGGTCGCGGAAGGCGTATTGCCCGGCCTTGATGACGGCCTGCTTGGCTGTCTTGTAGAGCTTGCTCCGGGCCTGGGACATGCCCTTGGCCTTCTTGAGCATCTTCTTGTGACGGGCCTTGACCGTCACACCACGTTTGACTCGTGCCATGTGTCAGTCCTCCCTCACGAATACGGCAACATGCGCTTGACGCCGGGCACGTCGCATTCGGCCACCTGGTTCATCGCTCCCAGTTGGCGCTTACGCTTCGAGCTCTTCTTCGTCAGGATGTGGCGGAGGTGTGACTGCGCGGCCTTGAAGCCATTCGCGGTCTTCCGGAAGCGCTTGGCGGCGCCCCGGTTCGTTTTCAGCTTGGGCATCGAACTCTCCTTTGGCCTGGTCCGAACCCGTCGACCTCGAAAGGTCGCAGCGGGCCGTGGCAGGCGGGTTTCGGCAGCACGACCCGGCAGGATTGCCGGGCTCGGCGGCCGTCACACTCTTGTTGGTACTGAACGTCAGGTTGCAGGCACGTCGACTACAGGCACGTCAAAATCTTCCGGTCTCACTTCTTCTTCGGCGCGATCACCATGACCATCTGCCGACCTTCGAGCCGGGGAAACTGCTCCACCGTGCCGACCGCCTCCAGGTCCTGCCGGACCCGCTGCAGCAGTCGCGCACCGATCTCCTGGTGGGCCATCTCGCGGCCCCGGAAGCGCAAGGTCACCTTGGCCTTGTCTCCCGATCCCAGGAACTTCACCAGATTGCGCATCTTGATCTGGTAGTCCCCTTCGTCCGTACCAGGCCGGAACTTGATTTCCTTGACCTGGCTCTGTTTCTGCTTGCGCTTCGCTGCGTGTGCCTTCTTGTTGGCCTCGAACAGGAATTTGCCGAAATCCATGATCCGGCAGACCGGAGGCACCGCGGTGGGGGAAATCTCCACCAGATCCAGTCCGGAATTCCGGGCCAGTTCCAGGGCTGCAAATCGGCTCAGGATCCCCACCTGCTCACCGGCGGCACCGATCACGCGGATTTCCCGCGCATCGATCTCTTCGTTCCGGCGGACTCGTTTATTGGCAGCGATACGTCAATCCTCCATAAGCGTGCGGCCGCGGCTCGCGATTTCAGCGGCAAGCCCCTGGGCCAGCTGCGCAAGCGGCATGCTGCCCAGATCCTTGCCACCGCGCGTGCGCACGGCCACGGTCTGACTTTGTGCTTCGCGGTCCCCGACGACGGCCAGATAGGGAACCCGTTGCAGGGTGTGCTCGCGAATCTTAAAGCCTATTTTTTCATTCCGCAAATCCAGTTCGGCTCGAACGCCCTGATTTATCAGGGTTTCCTGAACCTCCCGGGCAAAACCGGCCTGCCGATCGGTGATATTCAGCACCGCCACCTGCGTGGGCGCGAGCCAGGTGGGCAGCCGGCCGGCATGGTGCTCGATCAGGATGCCGCAGAACCGTTCCAGCGAACCGAACATGGCCCGATGCAGCATGACCGGGGTCCGGCGCTGGCTGTCGTCGCCGATGAACGACGCGCCCAGGCGCCCCGGCATGTTGAAGTCGACCTGCAGGGTGCCGCACTGCCAGTCCCGGCCAATGGCATCCCGCAGGGCAAACTCGAGCTTGGGCCCGTAGAACGCGCCCTCACCCGGGCTGTACTCGAGTTCAAGGCCCCCGGCCTTGGCCGCGGCCTTGAGCGCCGCCTCGGCCTTGTCCCAGATCTCGTCGCTGCCGACGCGCTGGTCTGGTCGGTCGGAGAACTTCACCCGGACGTCATCGAAGCCGAAATCGCGATAGATGCCGAGGATGAGGTCGGTCACGGCGACGGACTCGGCCGTGATCTGGTCTTCCGTGCAGAAGATGTGGGCATCGTCCTGGGTGAAGGCACGGACCCGCATCAACCCGTGCAGGGCCCCGGACGGCTCGTAGCGATGCACCTTGCCGAATTCGCAGAGGCGCAACGGCAGGTCGCGATAGCTCTTGAGCCCCTGGTTGAACACCTGGACATGGCCCGGGCAGTTCATCGGCTTGATGGCAAAGACCCGCTCATCCGGGGTCTGCGTCAGGAACATGTTCTCGCCGAACTTGGCCATGTGGCCGGATTTCACCCACAGCTCGCGATCCATGACCTCCGGCGTGTTGACCTCGAGGTATCCGGCAGCCCGCTGCTTCTCCCGCATGTAGTCGATGAGCTGGCTGAACAGCGTCCAGCCCTTCGGGTGCCAGAACACGGC
>CAZMVP010000125.1:0-1827 GCA_964569355.1 uncultured Chromatiaceae bacterium
TCTGGAAGCGCACGATTGCCTCGCAGATGGAGCCGGCCGTCTACGACATGCTGGCCGTGGATCTGGTCCCGGCCGGGCAGGCGGAGGTCGGCCGGTTCCGGGCCACCGGCTCGACGCTGGTCAGCCCCGGGTTCATCGCGGTCTACCTCGAGGGACGCGACGAGGGCGGCGACGACGACACCGACGTGAAGCTGCCGTCCGTGAAGCAGGGCGACGTGCTGCCGCTCGTGGCGATCACGCCGGACCAGCATTTCACCGAGCCGCCGCCGCGCTACACCGAGGCGAGCCTCGTCAAGGCACTGGAGGAGCGCGGCATCGGCCGGCCCTCGACCTACGCCACGATCATCTCCACGCTGCTGAACCGCCAGTATGCGGAGTTGAAGGGCCGGGCACTGAAACCCACCGACGGCGGCCGGATCGTCAGCGGCTTCCTGACCACCAACTTCACGCAGTACGTGGACTACGACTTCACCGCCCACATGGAAGACGAACTCGACGAGGTCTCCCGCGGCGAACGCGAATGGGTCCCCGTGCTGGACGACTTCTGGAAGCCGTTCGCGGTGCTGCTCAAGGACAAGGAGCAGACCATCACGCGCGAGGAAGCCGTGCAGGTGCGCGAGCTCGGCACTGATCCGAAGTCCGGGCGGCCGGTGTCGGCACGCTTCGGCCGCTACGGGGCCTTCATCCAGATCGGCACTCGCGAAGACGAGGAAAAGCCGAAGTGGAAGGGCCTGCAGCCGGGCCAGAGCATGTTCACGATCGAACTGCCCGATGCGCTGGAACTGTTCAAGCTGCCGCGTGCGCTCGGCACGTTGCCGACTGGCGAGCCGGTCAGCGCCAATACCGGGCAGTTCGGCCCCTACGTGCAGTATGAAACGGTCGACCAGGCCACCGGCGAGGTGAAGAAGAAGTACGTGTCGCTGCGCGACCAGGACCCGCTGAAGATCACGCTCGAGGAAGCGATCGAGGCGGTCCGCGCCAAGCAGGAAGCCGACGCCAACAAGCTGATCAAGGACTACGGCACGGAGAACTTGCGGATCCTGCGCGGTCGCTGGGGGCCCTACCTGACCGACGGCGAGAAGAATGCCCGCCTGCCGAAGGACCGCGAGCCGGAATCGATCACGCTCGAAGAGGCCCGGGAACTGATCGCCAACGCGCCGTTGCCGAAGCGCCGCTGGGGGCGGCCGGCGGCGAAGAAGAAGACCGCGAAGAAAAGGGTTGCTGCCAAAGCGCCGGCAACGGCCGATCCCGGCACGCCCGCGAAGAAGGTCGCGAAGAAGTCCACGAAGAAGAAGGCAGTCCGGAAGAAGACCGCGGGCAAGGCGGTGAAGAAAGCCGGACGCAGCAAGGCGGGCGCGGACGGCCAGGCGGAGCCTGCCGCCGACTGATGCCTGCCCACCCACCTGCCCGCCTGCACCGGGCCGCGACCATCGTCCGGGCCGGCGGCGTGATCGCCTATCCCACCGAAGGGGTCTACGGGTTCGGCTGCCGGCCGGACGACGCCGCGGCTGTCGGCTGGCTCCTCGATCTGAAAAAGCGGCCGGTCTCGGCTGGCCTGATCCTGCTGGCCGTCGACTGGGCGCAGCTCGAGGGCTGGGTGGCTCCCACCGCCGACGAGGGCCGCCGCCTCGCCGTTCCCGCCACGCGCCCGGTGACCTGGGTGGTCCGGGCCGGACCGCTCACGGCAGACTGGATCACCGGCGGCCGGGCCACCGTCGCCGTGCGGGTGACGACCCATGCCGTCGCAGCCGCCCTGTGCCGGTCGGTCGGCATGCCCATCGTCTCGACCAGCGCCAACCGTCGCGGCAAGCCGCCGGCACGGAGCGC
>CAZMVP010000125.1:1927-3962 GCA_964569355.1 uncultured Chromatiaceae bacterium
GCTTCGTCCATCGCCCAGCCCTGCTGGCGCTGATGGCCACGATCGCGTGCCTGGCAACCGGCCCTGCCGCCTTGAGCGCCCCACCACGGGCAGACCACGCCTCGGCACTGCGGCCCATTGCCGCCCAACAGACGACCCCGCGAACCACGCCACGAACCACCACCCTGGACCCCACCGACAACGCCACGAAGCTCTACATCGTGCAATTCCGGAAGCCGGCGGCCGTGGTCGAAGCCACGCCGTCGAACCCCGCCGGGCGGACCCGCAGCGTGGCGCAGGCCAGTGCCGGCCCGGGGGCCGCCCGGGGCATCGCGCGCCACCGCAGGCAGCGCTTCGATGCCCATGCCCCGGCCGTGCGCCGGTACGCGAAGCAACTGGATGCACAACACGATGAAGCGCTCGCGGCCGTCGGGGCCAGCGACGACAAGGTCTACAGCTATCGCTATGCGCTCAACGCCGTGGCCGTCCGCCTCACGCCCGCGCAGGCCCGCAAACTGGCGACCCGCAAGGATGTCCGCCACGTCTGGCAGGACCGCACGAAATTCGTCGAGACCAACGCAAGCCCCGGCTTCCTGGGATTGAATGCCAAAAGCGGCGGCCTGCGGCGTGACCTCGGCCTGCAAGGCGAGAACATCGTCATCGGCGTGATCGACAGCGGCATCGCCCCCGGCCACCCCAGTTTCGCGGACACGAAGCCGGCAGATCGCCCGCGCCTGTGCAAGTCGGCCTGGGCGGAACAATCGCTGCTCGGCCTGTGGCTCTGTCGGCGCTTCGATCGCCGGCCCGACATCCTGGTCTACGACCCGCTGCCGGACTGGCACGGCACCTGCCAGCCCGGGGAGCGCTTCTCCGCCACGGACTGCAACAACAAGCTGATCGGCGCGCGCTGGTACATCGACGGCTTCCTCACCGAGTATTCACTCGACGAAAACGAATTCCGCTCGGCCCGCGATGCCGATGGCCACGGCACCCACATCGCCTCGGTCGCAGCCGGCAACTACGTCAACGCGACGCTCTCCAGCGTGCGCGTCGCGAAGATCAGCGGCATGGCACCTCGCGCCCGGATCGCCGTGTACAAGGCCTGCTGGCTGGAGCCCGGCGCGATCCGGGCGAGCTGCAGCACCGCGGACCTCGCCCGCGCGATCGAAGACGCCGTGGCCGACGGCGTGGACATCATCAACTACTCGGTCGGCAGCGACGACGACATGACCGGGCCCGACGACCTGGCCCTGCTCGCGGCCGCCGACGCCGGCGTGCTCTCGGTGGCCGCCGCCGGCAACGAGGGCCCCCAGCCCGGCTCGCTGATCACGCCGGCCGCGGACCCGTGGGTACTCGCCGTCGGCGCCTCGAGCCGCGCCGGCGACCACTATCGCGCCGCGATCCGGGTCAACAGCCCGGCTGCCGTGCGCAAGGACTACCCGGCCATCGAGGCAGGGTTCACGCCACGGCTGAAGGACGTCGGCCCGCTGACGCTGCGGCTGATCCTCGCCAATGACGATTTCATCGGCATCTTCGATGGCACCAGCGGCAGCACCTACGACGGCTGCGAGCGGCTCGTGAACACGCAGGAGATGGCCGGCCAGATCGCCTTCCTGCAGCGGGGTGGCTGCGATTTCTCGGTCAAGATCCGCAATGCGCAGGAGGCCGGGGCCAAGGCCGCGCTCGTCTTCAACAACCAGGGCGACGCGATCCTGATGACCGGCACGCGCGGCGCGGTGAACATCCCGGCCATGATGATCGGGCAGGCCGACGGGGAAACGCTCCGCGATCGCCTGATCGACGAGGATCCGGTCGAGGTGACGCTCGACACGCGGATCATCCTCGTCGAGCGCGACCCCGGGAACCAGATGCAGGCCTTCTCCGGCCGCGGGCCGGACGAGTGGGATCCGGCCCTCCTGAAGCCGGATGTCACCGCACCTGGCGTGGACATCCTCGGCGCCCAGACGCCCGATGTGGCCAACAACGTCCGCGGTGAACTCTTCCAGTACCTGTCGGGAACCTCCATGGCGGCGCCGCACGTGGCCGGCGTCGCGGC
>CAZMVP010000125.1:4062-5790 GCA_964569355.1 uncultured Chromatiaceae bacterium
CTGAACCTGCCCTCGATTGCGCTCGACCGGCTGGTAAACGAACAGGTCGTGCACCGGCGCCTGACCAACGTGGGGCCCGCCGCCACCTACACGAGCAGCCTCGACCTGCCGAGCACCCTCAAGGCCGAAGTCACGCCGCCGGTGTTGTCGCTCGGCACCGGAGAATCCGCCGACGTGGCGATCCGTTTCACGAGCGATGGCACCCAGCCCGATGCCTGGCAGTTCGGGTCGCTCACCTGGACGGGTCCCGCGGCTGCGGTCCGTTCACCGATCGCGATCCGGGTCCGTCCCTTCTCGGCACCGGATTACTTCCGCGCCACGGAAGCCTCCGGCACGGCCGCGATACCACTCAAGATCGGTTACGCCGGCAGCTACCGGCCCTTGCTGGGTGGCCTCGAGGCCAGCGGCCAGAGCCAGCCGGAGGCGCTGCGCGACGGCCTGACGAACAGCGTGGCCGACGACCCGGAAGATCTCTACACCTTCGTGCAGCCCGGCGCCGGCACGCTGCCTGGTTCCGTGCGGCGCATCCCGATCGTGGTGCCCGAGGGCACGCGCTACCTCCGGGTCGCGCTGCACAACCAGAACTCGAGTCCCGGTGCCGACCTCGACCTCTACCTGTACGTCTGCCCCGATTTCGGCACCTGCACGGCCGAGGCCACGCCGAGCGTCAACGAGGGATCCGAGGAGGTCATCAACGTGATCCCCGCCGACGGTGAGGAATTCGTCCCGGCCGGCGACTACTACGTCGATGTCCACGGCTACGACGCGCCAGCCGGTAATGCCACCTTCCGGCTGTTCGTCTGGACCGTGGGCGCCGACCGGCACAACGCCACGGTGTCCGCGCCGGCCAGCGTGACCGCCGGCGCCGGGCAGAACCTCACGTTCGACTGGCAGGGCCTGGCGGCCGGCGAGTATCTCGGCCTCATCACCCACACCAACGGCACCGACGTGCTGGACCAGACCGTGATCGAGATCACCGCTCCCTGACCCCGGCGGCCCCGATACTGCCCGGGTGCCGGATTCCAGGATATTCAGCTTCGTCCAGCAGCTTGCGGCGAATCTCAAGCCGGAGCTCGACCTGCCCGCGTTTCCACAGGTGGTGCGTCGGCTGCAGGTGGCATTGCTGAGCGAGCAGACGACAGCCCGCGACATCGTCAACATCATCGCCTCCGAGCCGGTGTTGAGCGCGCGCTTCATGCAGATGGCGAACTCGGCTGCCATCAATCCGGCCGGCACGCCGGTCGCAAGCCTCGGCAGCGCGGTGAACCGGCTTGGCTTCAACCTGGTGCGCACGGTCGCCACGGCATTCGCGTTGCGCCAGCTGAGCCGCGACCGGATGCTCGACGCGATCCGCACCGATCTCGAACGCGTCTGGAAGTCCAGCAACGAAGTGGCCGCGATCTGCTACGCGGTAGGCCGGCAGGCCTTTGGCCGCCAACCCGACGAGGCGCTGATGGCCGGCCTCCTGCACGGCATCGGGCGCCTCTACATCCTGATGCACGCCCACCAGAACGACCCCACCCTGCTCGAGGACCCGGAGTTCGCCGCGACGCTGGAGGCTTGGCAGCCGGCCATCGGCAAGGCCATCCTCGAAGCCTGGGGCCTGCCCCAGCGGATTTGCGCAGCGATCGAGAACCAGGACTACCTGCTTGCCGGCGGCTCGGCCGAGCTCGAACCGCTGACGCGGCTCTTGTCCGCCGCCAAGCTGCACCACCGGCTCGACAGCGA
>CAZMVP010000126.1:0-5669 GCA_964569355.1 uncultured Chromatiaceae bacterium
CTGCGCTGGGGTCCGGCATCGAACTCGAAACGGAGCTCCGGCACGGTCCGCGTGGCAAGCCCGCTGGCAAGCCGGCTGCGGATGAAGCCCGCGGCACTGGCGAGCCCCGCCTGCACCGCGTCGAGCACGGACTGGTCGGCGGCGGTGTCGACCTCCAGCAGGCCATACTGCACCCAGGCAACGGACAGGTCCCGCGCCGCCCTGACCTGAGTGATCACGACATTGGCCACCCGCGGATCCCGCAAGTCATTGCGCAGGACGTCGGCCAGGATCCGCTGGATCTGCTCCTCGACCCGGCGACTGCGGTTGAACTCCCGTGCCATGTCAGCCTGCCACGGACCGTCCGCCCATCAACTCAGAGGGTGCGGTCAATGGTCACGCGCTCGTAGCATTCGATCTGGTCGCCCGGTTTCACGTCATCGTAGTTCTTCACGCCGATGCCGCACTCGGTGCCGGCGCGAACCTCGCCCACGTCGTCCTTGAAGCGGCGCAACGATTCCAGCTCACCTTCGTAGATGACCGTGTTGTCGCGCAGGACGCGGATCGGATTGTTGCGCTTGACGTAGCCATCGACGACCAGGCAGCCGGCGATGTTGCCGTACTTCGGCGACCGGAAGACATCCCGCACCTCCGCGAGGCCCACGATCTGTTCGCGGACGATGGGGGCCAGCATGCCCTTGATGGCGCTCTTCACGTCATCAATCGCCTCGTAGATCACGCTGTAGTAGCGGATATCTACGCCGGTTTCCTTGAGGGCGTTGCGGCCAGCGCCGTCGGCACGGACGTTGAAGGCGATGATGATCGCGCTTGATGCCGCGGCCAGCGTGACATCCGACGCGCTGACGCCACCCACGCCGGCACCGATGACCTTGACGTTCACTTCCTCGTGCGCCAGCTTGCCCATCGCGTCCTTCAATGCTTCCGCGCTGCCCTGGACGTCGGCCTTGATGAGGATCTGCAGCGTCTTGTTCTGCGTCGCCTCCAACTGGCTGAACACGTCCTCGAGCTTCGTGGTCTGCTGCTGGGCCAGCTTGACGTCCCGGGTACGGCTCAGGCGGAGCTGGGCCAGCTCACGGGCCTTGCGCTCATCATCGAGCACCAGTGCGTCGTCGCCGGCATTCGGCGTGCCTGACAGGCCAAGGACGGCCACGGGGATCGACGGCCCCGCCTCCCTGATCGCCTCGCCCTGCTCGTTGGTCATCGCACGTACCCGGCCAAGTTCGTGGCCGGCAACCAGCATGTCGCCCTGCTTCAGCCTGCCTCGCGTGACCAGGATCGTGGCCACGGCACCGCGGCCCTTCTCCAGGCTGGACTCGAGCACGACACCCGCGGCCCTGCCCTCGTCCACGGCGGTCAACTCGAGCAACTCCGCCTGCAGCAAGATGGCCTCCAGCAGCTGGTCGATGCCCTGGCCCGTATGGGCTGAAATGTTGACGAACTGGGTGTCACCACCCCACTCCTCGCTGACCACGCCCTTGGTGCTGAGCTCGTTGCGCACCCGGTCCGGATCGGCGGCGGGCCGGTCGATCTTGTTGATGGCGACGATGATCGGGACGTCGGCGGCCTTGGCGTGCTGGATGGCCTCCTCCGTCTGGGGCATCACGCCGTCGTCGGCGGCGACGATCAGCACCACGATGTCGGTGACCTGCGCGCCACGGGCGCGCATCGCGGTAAACGCGGCATGTCCCGGCGTGTCGAGGAACGTGATCGGCCCGCGCGGCGTCACCACGTGATAGGCGCCGATATGCTGGGTGATCCCGCCAGCCTCGCCGGCCGCCACCTTGGTGCGCCGGATGTAGTCGAGCAACGAGGTCTTGCCGTGGTCCACATGGCCCATGATCGTGACCACCGGGGCGCGCGCCACGGGCTCGAAATGGTCTTCCTCGGCGGGAATCAGGCTCTGCTCGAGATCGGCCGCCTGGGCAGGCTTGGCTACGTGTCCCAGCTCCTCGACGACCAGCGTGGCCGTGTCCTGGTCGATGACCTGGTTGATCGTCGCCATCACGCCCAGCTTGATCAGGGAGCGGATCACGTCGTTCGGCTTGACCGCCATCCGGTGGGCCAGGTCGCTGACCTTGATCGTTTCCGGGATCGGCACCTCATGGACCACCGGCGCAGTCGGCTTCTCGAACCCATGCCGGCCGGTATCCACCGGTACCGACGTGGTCCGGCGCCGGGTCTTCTTTTTCTTCCGCCGGCTGATGTCCGCGGAGACGTGCAGTTCCGTGCGGACGGGTGCGACAGGCTTGTCCGCGGCGTCTTCTTCGCCGGCACCGAGTTCCGCATCGACCTCGCGACGGACGTCGCGCTTGGCAACAGCCTCCTTGCGGGCCCGCGCCTCCAGGTCCCGCTTGCGAACCTCGTCCTCGGCTCGTGCCTTCTCGCTCTCCCGCAACGACTGGTCGGCCGCGCGCCGCGCCTCTTCTTCGGCCGCCTTGAGCGCGGCGGCTTCAGCCTGCTCCTTCTCGCGCTTCTCGCGGGCAGCGCGCTCGATGGCCTCCTGTTCCGCTTTTTCCTTCTCGAGTCGCGCCTGCTCGGCCTGGCGCTGCCGATCGAGTTCGTCCTGCTTCTCCTTCGCCGCCTGTTCCAGCACGTCGCGATTGACGTAGGTCTTGCGACGCCGGACCTCGACCGTCACGGTCCTGGCCCTGCCCTGCGCGGAAGCCACCCGCATTTCCGATTGCGAACGCCGATTCAAGGTGATCTTGCGCGGCACGGCGCCCGACCCACCCTCGTCATGGCCTTGCGTGCGGCGCAGATGGGTCAGCAATTCGCGCTTTGCGTCATCACTGATCAAGTCGTCTGCGCCCTGCACCTCGATCCCGGCCTCACCAAGCTGCGCAAGCAGCTTCTCGACCGGGATCTTCAGGACATCGGCAAATTGGGCAATGGTCACATCAGACATTGAGGTGCTCCGCGCGGCATCAGGCGGGGGCAATCAGCCCGCCGCCCCTTCTTGTTCGAACCAATGCGCCCGCGCGGCCATGATCAGCTTTGCGGAACGCTCGCTATCCAGTCCCTCAATGTCCTCCAGATCGTCAACGGCCTGCTCGGCAAGCTCGTCCCGGGTGGATATTCCCCGGGCGGCAAGTCGCCGTGCAAGCTCGGGATCCATGCCCTCCAGGGCAAGCAGGTCCTCCGCCGGCGGCGGCCCACCCGTTTCCTCGTCCTGGATTGCCTGCGTGATGAGAACGTCCCGGGCCCTGTTCCTGAGCTCATCGACGATCTCCTGGTCGAACTCCTCGATGCGCAGGAGCTCGCTGGTCGGCACGTAAGCCACTTCCTCGATGCTCGAGAAACCTTCCTGCACGAGGATGAGCGCCACTTCCTCGTCCACATCGAGCTGCTGCATGAAGAGTTCCAGCAGTGCGCGGGACTCCTTCTCGCTCTTCTCTTCCGCGGCCGCCTCGGTCATGACGTTCAGTTCCCAGCCTGTCAGCTCGCTGGCAAGGCGGATGTTCTGGCCGCCACGGCCGATCGCCTGGGAGAGTTTGTCCTCCTGCACCGCGAGGTCCATGCTGTGGCTCTCCTCATCCACGACGATGGAGCTCACTTCGGCCGGCGACATGGCGTTGATCACGTACTGCGCCGGGCTCTCGTTCCACAGGATGATGTCGACCCGCTCGCCGGCAAGCTCGTTGGACACGGCCTGCACGCGCGAGCCGCGCATGCCGACGCAGGCACCCACGGGATCGATTCGCCGGTCGTTGCTCTTCACCGCGATCTTGGCCCGCAGGCCCGGGTCGCGGGCTGCGCTCAGGATCTCGATCAGCCCCTGACCCACTTCCGGAACCTCGATCTTGAACAGTTCCAGCAGGAACTGCGGCGAGGTACGGGTCAGGAAGAGCTGCGGGCCACGCGGCTCCGATCGGACTTCCTTCAGCAGTGCCTTGATGCGATCCTGAGGCCGCGCCGGTTCACGCGGCATCATGCTCTCGCGGGGGATGAAACCCTCCGCGTTGGAGCCCAGGTCCACGTACACGCCATTGCGGTCAACGCGCTTGACTACGCCGGACAGCAGCTGGCCAACCCGGCCCTGGAACTCTTCCACGACTTTCTTGCGCTCTGCCTCGCGAACCTTCTGCACGATGACCTGCTTGGCCGTCTGGGCCGCGATCCGGCCGAACTCCACCGACGGGATCGGCTCCTCGACATAGCCACCGGGCTCCGCCGCCGGATCGATCTCCGTGGCGTCGATCATCCGCAGCTCGGCATCGGGATTCTCGAGCTCAGTGGAATCGTCGGCAAAGACCTTCCAGCGCCTGAACGTCTCGTAGTCACCGGTATTCCGGTTGATGCTGACGCGCACGTCGCTGGTCTCGCTGTAGCGCTTGCGCGTGGCAGAGGCCAGCGCCAGCTCGAGCGCCTCGAAGATGATCTCCTGCTCGACGCCCTTCTCGTTGGAAACGGCCTCGGCAACCATCAATATCTCTTTGTTCATGTCTCTCTACCTTCAGTACTCCGGCTTGAGCCGGACAACATCCAGATCGTCAATTGGCACCGTCAAGTCGGCTCCACCGTCGACACGGATCGTCACCAGTGCGCCCTGCCGGCCGACCAGCATTCCCGTGAACCGGCGGCGGCCGTCAATCACCCGGCGCAACCGCCCCTTGACGGCATGCCCGGCAAAGCGATCGAAGTGCGCCGGCTTGACGAGCTTCCTGTCCATGCCCGGCGACGACACTTCGAGGTCGTAGTCGCGCTGGATCGGATCCTCGACATCCAGCACGGCACTGACCTGGCGACTGACCGCCTCGCAGTCCTCGAGGCTGATGCCGATCGGTTCGCTCACTTCATCCACAGCACCGTCCCCCGGCGCCACGGCGGCCCCGGCGAGATCGATGAACAATCGCAACACGCCCCGCCGGCCGCTGAAGTTCAACTCCAGGTCCGTCAGCTCGTAGCCCAATGCCTCCACGACCGGTTCAAGCAGGGCGACCATCCGGGTTTGGGCGTTCGTCATGCCTGTCGTTCGCCTCGCATGCCTGCGGCAAAAAAAATGGGCCCATGGCCCACATTTCCGCTCGACACCGTTCCATAACCAGGGACTGCCGGGGTGCTGGCCACCACACCGTCGGCGGGTCCCGGGCTGCCGACCGCAAAATCCTGCGTCGCAAAACCTCAGGTCGAAAAATCCATGCTGCAAAAACAAAATAGCCCCATGCGGGGCTATTCCTGGCAATTCGCCGGACAGCGGAGGCCTGCTTTGGCAGTCCGATGCTGCAAACCTCGCAGCGCGGATCACCGCCCCATTTGCCCCGGACCGCATCCGGAGCCACTACCCAGACCGGCTAGTGTAGCCGCCGAATCCAAAGGCAGCAAGAACCGGATCGCCGTCGGCATGGAATCCGGTCGATCAGGTGCCATAGTGGCCAACCATCCCTGGAACCGGAGCAAATCCCATGACCAGATTCAAAGTGGGCGACCATGTGACCTGGAACTCGGAAGCGGGTCGGGTGAGCGGCACGATCATCCGGATCCATTCCCGGGATTTCGATTACAAGGGACACACTCATCGCGCCACCGTCGACGATCCGCAGTACGAGATCCAGAGTGACAGAACCGACCATGTGGCCGCGCACCGGGGGGCCGTGTTGCGGAAGCTTCCCGGGCATGGACCGGCCGACATGAAAAAGCCGCCTGATCGAGGCGCCTGATGAGCAGGAGGC
>CAZMVP010000127.1:0-4008 GCA_964569355.1 uncultured Chromatiaceae bacterium
CGCCTGCCATGCACCCTGCGATTCGAACTCGAACGTCACGT
This sequence comes from uncultured Chromatiaceae bacterium, assembly GCA_964569355.1. GTDB lineage: Bacteria > Pseudomonadota > Gammaproteobacteria > Steroidobacterales > SHZI01. The sequence continues at coordinate 42 of CAZMVP010000127.1, forward strand.
CGCCACCACGGAGCGTACCGTTGACGACATGGTTTCCCGGATTGCCGCCCAGTTCGGCCGCCACGTCCCCCAGCAGAAAACCATCCTGGCGGAGCGCGCCCGCGGCAAGGCTGATCTGCTGGCGGTCGCGGCGATCCATGGTGCCGCGCACCTGGAGCGTTGCGGCCACGAGCGAGTCGTAACGCACATCGCGGCCGTCGAGCTCGAGATGGAGCCGCGGCTCGTCCGCGGTGCCAGCCGCACTGCCCGACCCGGTCAGCCTTCCTTCAAGCCCGGGCCACAGGGTTGCGAGATCCGGCGCATCGATCGAGAAGGTGCCGGACACCCGTGGCCCCCACTGCCCGTTGATGGCCAGATGATTGGCGCCCGATGACAGCCGGACATGGTCGAGCACGAGCGTCTGCGGATCACGCGTGAGGGTTCCGGCCGCTGCCAGTGGCCGGTCGAACATCCGTCCACTGGCTTCGGTGAGCTGGATGCGCAAGTTGCCCGCTTCGTCGACTGCCAGTGCACCCGCGAACTTGAGCTGGCCCTCGAAGCGCGGATCGATGAAACCCGGATTGATGCCATCACCCTCGATTTCCAGTTGCACGCCACGCGTGCCGGACAGTTGCACGCGTCCACTGCCACGCATGCGGCCGCCGAGACCATCGACCATGATCCGCGCCAGGTCCAGGTGGTCCAGGTTGCCTCGCGCCTCGATCGACACCGTGGCCGGCTGGTCCGCCCTGCCCGTCCTGTCCGTCGCGAGGCCCGGCACACCGCGGGGGTGGAATGACGCCTTGCCGGCCAGCCGGATTTCAAGGTCGTCGGTCGTGCCGCGGACGGCCAGGCTGCCGACGGGACTGCGCAGCACGAAGCGCGGATCGTCCGCCGTGAACACCTGTTCAAGGTCGCGCCAGCTCGCGACGGCATCGATGGACGGCGTGCCGTGAAGCAGGTGCAACTGCCCGGACACGTCGACCGTGCTAGGCACTTGCACGGCCTGCCTGAACTTCAGCGTGGCGAGGTCCCCGGCCACGCTGCCGGCGCCGGAGATGTCGACTTCCGGCATCCGCCAGCGCATCTGGCCGGCCAGTGCAAACGGCTCACCGGTGTCGAAGCGCCCTGCCGCCTCGGCGTTGACGCCGTAGGCCTGCACCTGCAGCCGGTCGAAGCGCACGACGCCACCGGAGAACTCGCCCCGCAACGCAATCGGACCCAGCTCGACGAGGGTCGGTTCCGTGTCATTGTCGAGGTTCTCGTCGGCGTCGGGCCGGGTGCGGATCGACAGCTTCGCCACCTGCAGCCAGTCGGCCGCGATCGTGATCGGCAGCTTGACCGCCTCGACCGGCTCATCCGGTTCGTCCGCGGGCTTCGGCAGCAGCTCGATGGTGAGGCCTTCGGCACGGGCCGTGGTCAACCGCAAGCGGTTGCGCAGCAGGTCGGGCCAGTTCATGCGCACGGTGGCGGACTCGACCAGCACGCGGGTGTGGCCCGCAGTGACTTCGACCCGGTCGACCGAGAGCCCGGCGAGCAGCGTGCCGCGCACGCCATCGAGCCTGACGTGCCCGTTGCTGAAGTCGCCGACGTTGTCGGCCACCCAGGCGCTGCCCGGGGCCGTGCCCAGCACGAACAGCAGCAGGATGACCAGCAACAGCACGAGGCCGGCGATCGCGACCACGAAGCGCAACGCAAGCCGCGCACCGATGCCGAGCACGGCCAGCCCGCCCGGGCGCCGGACTGGTGGTTCGCCGGTCTCCGGGGTCGGGTCCGTCACAGGTCGGGGCCCAGCGTGATGTGGATGCGGAACGAGTCCGACGAGTCGGCCAGCGGAAATCCGACGTCGAAACGGATCGGACCGAGCGGCGAATACCAGCGGATGCCGGCCCCCACGCCGGTCTTCAGGGTCATCGCCTTGAAGGAGTTGAAGGCATTGCCGACATCGACGAACGCGGCGACCGACCAGTTGCCGAAGACCTGCTGGTCGAACTCGAGGCTGCCCACGAGCTTGTCCGCGCCGCCCACCACGTTGCCGTCGGCGTCGGTCGGGCCGAGGCTCTTGTAGCCATAACCCCGCACGCTGGTATCGCCACCGGCGAAGTAGCGCACCGAGAACGGCAGGTCGGAGAACTCGTCCTTGATGGTCCAGCCGACCTCGGCGCGGGCCAGCAAGCGGGCCGTGGACCACAACGGCAGGATCGCCTTGCCGGACGCCTCGACCTGGGCGAAGGCCGTGTCGGAACCGAGCCATTGGTCGGTGCCGCTGACCGTGAGCATCAGCCGATGGCCCCGCCGCGGGCGGCTCGAGATCAGGCGTGGCTGGCGCGACCAGCTGATGCCCGGGATCACGAGGTCGCTGGTGTCGCGGGTGTCGCCCACCCGGTAGGTCTCGCGACGATAGTCGATGAAGCGCGTTTCCCGCCAATCCGCGCCGCGGCGCTTGATCTGCTTGACGCCCAGCCGGAACTCGTCGCTGCGGCTGTCTTCGGGGTTGTCGTACTGGTAGCCCGCGTCGAAACTCAGCCATTCATCGCGCGGACTGCCCTGGGGCAGGCGATAACTGACAGACACCGTGCCCAGCACCTCGGCCACGTTGGAATCGAACTCGAACTGGTGCCCCTGCCGGTTCAGCCGCTGGTTGACGAAGCCGAGGCGCGCCTTGGCACCACTGTCGGTGGCATAACCGACACCCGTGGTCCACGTGCGCGGCAAGGCGGCGGTCAGCACGATGGTCAGCGGCACGTCGAGCTCGGGGGCCGGCCGCTGGCTCGTGCGCAACTCGATGTTCTGGAAATAGCCGCTCGCGAGCAGGTCGGTGTAGAGCTCGTTGAGCTTGTCGCCGTCGTAGGGCTCGCCGGGCTTGAACTCCACGAAACGCATCGCGAGTTCCGGATCGATGACGTCCTGGTCCAGCGTCACGGGACCGAAGCGGTAGCGTTCACCAGAGGCATAGTCGAGCGTCACGTCGGCGGCCTGCTCGCCGGGATAGACATCGATGCGGCTCCGGGCAAACCGGCCATCGAAGTAGCCGCGCCGCTGGGCCAGCGCCGCCAGCGAGGCCTTCAGGCGATCGTAGGCCCCCTGGTTAAGGCCATCGCCGGCTGCCAGCGTTTCCTGCGCAAGGAACCGGGCCAGCACCGGATCGTCGTGGCCAGGGCCGGTGATGCCGATGGCCACGTTCCGCAGGCGGACCCGCACCCCGCGGCTGATCTCGAAGTGGGCCCGCCAGCAGTCGCCATCGCGCTCCAGGGCCCCCTTGATCGTCGGCGAGTAGTAGCCGTACACCTCGAGTGCCTGCAGGATCTGGCGATTGGCGCGCTTGTAGAGCCGCCGGACCCGTGCCTCGGGCGCAGCGCACGATTCATCGACCAGGTCGACGGTGGCCCGCACCACCTTTTCGGTTGCGCGGCTCAAGCCGTCGAACTCGACGTCGGCCCGGCTGGTCGATGGTGCTGCAGCCCATGCGATCAGCAGGCAGGCGGCCAGGCGGGCGGTCAGGTTGGTGGCTGACGGGGCGGCAAGCCGCGGAAAACGCATTAGGTCGTCGGTCCCTGGTCCATGGCAGCTCCACGCTATTATCGCGGAATGAATTGCCGTTCACCCGCCGCGCGGTCCGCACTGCCGGCCCTTGCCTGCCTGGTCATCACCGCCCTGTGCTTCCCGGCATCCGGAGCGCCGTCGGAAATGGCGATCGCCAACCAGGCGCTGCTGGATCCTGCCAGGGTCGGCTGGTCGGAAATCCGGATGACCGCGAGCAAGCTCCTGCTGACGGCCGAAGCCCGGCTGACGCTACGCACCCTCTCCGGCGAGGCGGCTGCCAACGACCTGCGGCCGGTCACCGCCGCCGGCTTCACGCCATTGCCGCCGGGCGACGAGGTGCTGGAACTGACCTACGACGCCGGCGGCGTCGGCCGGCAATCGAGTCTCGTGCTGTGGATGGATCCGTATTCCGGGGCTGCCTTGCAGCGCATCCAGCACGACCAGG
>CAZMVP010000127.1:4108-5652 GCA_964569355.1 uncultured Chromatiaceae bacterium
ACCGGCACGGTCGAACGCGACGAACAGGTGCTGCCGGTCCGGTTGTCCGTGCAGGGCCTGCCCGTGCCGGGAAGCAAGCCCGGTGACGATGAGCTGGAACTGCTGGGCCTGCGCGGCAAGCTGGAACTCCTGCTGGACCCGGCCACGCGCGCCCCGCTCGAGCTGTCGGGTGATGTCCGGATCCTCGGCAAGGTCACGCTCAGGCTCGCTGCCATGCACCCCCTGTAGGACGCCCGACCTTGCTACCATCCCACCATCGCCGGCCCGTGCCGGCCCCCGGAGGTTCATGATGATGCCCGTCCCCGCCACGCGAGCGCTGCGTACCCTTTCCGTGGCCCTCCTGATGCTGCTGCTTGCCGCCTGTGCGTCGGGGCCACGACTGTTCGTGAATTCCGACCCGGGCGCAGCCTTCGCGACCTACAAGACCTACGACTTCATCAAGCCGCTCGACACCGACCATGACAACTACTCCTCGATCCTGAGCCAGTACCTGCGGACCTCCGCGGCGCGCGAACTGGAAGCACGTGGCTACCGGCAGAGCGACCACCCCGACCTGCTCGTCAATTTCCATGTCCAGACCCAGGAGAAGATCCAGGGCACGTCGTCGCCGTCGTATCCCTTCGGCGGTTACTACGGCTACCGGTCCGGCTATTACGGGGTCTGGGGCGGCTACGAGGACTACGTGACCCAGTACACCGAAGGCACGCTGACCGTGGACATCGTCGATGCGGCCCGCAAGCAACTGGTATGGGAAGGCACGGCCGTGGGCCGCGTGACCGACAAGGACCGGGCCAACCTGCAGCCGGTCATCGGCGGCGTGGTCAACCAGCTCTTCGGCAAGTATCCGTATCGCGCTCCCTGAAGCGCAGTCCACCGGAGGGCCTAGAATAGGCCCATGGCAGCAACCACTGATATCGCCAACCTCCGTCGCGAGTTCAACGTCCGTCCGCTTCATCGCCGCGACCTTGCCGCCGACCCGGTAACCCAGTTCCGCCAGTGGCTCGACGAGGCCCTCGCCGCCGAGGCGATGGATCCGAATGCCATGAGCATCGCCACGGTGGGCGTCGACGGGCAGCCCTCGCTGCGGACCGTCCTGCTCAAGTCCTTCGATGCACGAGGTTTCGTGTTCTACACCAACCTCGGCAGCCACAAGGCGCAGGACATCCGCCACAACCCGCACATGGCGCTGCTGTTCTACTGGCCGGAGATCGGCCGCCAGGTCCGCATCGGCGGCCAGGCTGCGCGAACCCCGACCACGGAGGACCAGGCCTATTTCGCCAGCCGCCCGCGCGACAGCCAGCTCGGTGCCTGGGCCTCGGCGCAGAGTCACGTGATCGAGACCCGTACCGTGCTGGAAGAAAGGTTCGCGGAAGTCCGGACCCGCTTCGACGGCGCGGCGGTGCCCTTGCCGACCTTCTGGGGCGGCTACCGGGTATCCGCCGAGACCGTCGAGTTCTGGCAGGCCCGCGAGAACCGCCTGCACGACCGCTTCGTCTACCGTGCCACGGCGGATGGCTGGACGATCTCGAGGCTGGCACCCTAGG
>CAZMVP010000128.1:0-5649 GCA_964569355.1 uncultured Chromatiaceae bacterium
CGCGCAGGAGCCGCCATCGAACACGAGCTCGTCCTGGCCACCGACCATATTGACGTACAGGAGCGGCAGGCCGGTGGCACGGACACGGGCCGCCATCACGTTCTCGCGCCGCTGCTGCTTGCCGATCTCGAACGGCGAGCCGTTGACGACCAGCATCAGTTCGGCTCTGCCCGCGGAAGCCATGGGCTCGGTCTCCCACAGGTCCTCGCAGACGCCGAGCGCAAGCCGGAAGCCGCGGAATTCCACCACCGTGGGTCCGCCGCCGCGGGTGAAATACCGCTGCTCGTCGAACACGCTGTAGTTCGGCAGGTTGCACTTGCGGTGGTTGGCGACCTGCCGACCATCGGCGAACAGTGCGAGCGAGTTGTAGATGCCATGGTCGGTGTATTCGGGATAACCCACCAGCACGGCGACGTCGCGCGAGGCGGCTGCGAGCCTTTGCAGCGCATCGCTGATCTGCCGGTGCATGCCGGCGTGGTAGAGCAGGTCCTCGGGCGGATAGCCGCTGATCGCGAGCTCGGGGCACATCAGCAGGTCGGCGGATCGCGAGGCGCGAAGCCCGTCCATCAGGCCGATGATGCGGTCGGTATTGCCGGCCACGTCACCCACCAGGAAATCCTGCTGGGCCAGCGCGATGCGCAGCGTGTCGGCCAAGGCGTCGGCCAGGATGTCTGTCAGCGAAGCAGCTCCTGCATCGCGCTGCCGAGTTCGGCCGGTGACCGGACAGTCTTCACGCCGGCTTTCTCGAGCGCGGCGAACTTGGCGGCGGCGGTGCCCTCGCCACCCGAGATGATCGCGCCCGCATGGCCCATGCGCTTGCCCGGCGGCGCGGTGACGCCGGCGATGTAGGCCACGACCGGTTTCTTCACATGCGCCTTGATGTAGCGCGCGGCAGCCTCCTCGTCCGCACCGCCGATCTCGCCGACCATGATGATGCCATCGGTGGCCGGGTCCGCCTCGAAGAGCGCCAGGCAGTCCACGAAATTCATGCCGCGGATCGGGTCGCCGCCGATGCCGATGCAGGTGGTCTGGCCGAGGCCGTTGCGCGTGGTCTGGTATACCGCCTCGTAGGTCAGCGTGCCGGAGCGGGAGATGATGCCCACGCGGCCCGGCTTGTGGATGAAGCCCGGCATGATGCCGATCTTGCACTCGCCCGGCGTGATGATGCCGGGGCAGTTCGGCCCGATCAGCCTGGCGTCGTAGTCCTTCAGCGCTGCCTTGACCTTGACCATGTCGAGCACCGGGATGCCCTCGGTGATGCACACGATCAGCTTCACGCCAGCCGAGGCGGCGGCGAGGATCGCGTCCGCCGCACCCGGCGCCGGCACGAAGATCATGCTGACGTCGGCACCCGTGGCCTTGACGGCGTCCGGCATCGTGTCGAACACCGGGATGCCGAGGTGATCCGTGCCGCCACGACCCGGCGTGCAGCCGGCGACGATCTGCGTGCCGTACTCGATGCACTGCTGGGCGTGGAAGGAGCCCTGCCGGCCGGTCAGGCCCTGGCAGATGATCCTGGAGTCCTTGTTGACCAGTACGCTCATCGGGCGGCTCCCGTCGCGGTTCCAAGGGCGGCCACGGCCTTGCGGGCGGCATCGGTGAGGTCATCGGCCGGCGTGATGGCCAGGCCGCTTTCATGCAGCATCGCGCGCCCCTTCTCCACGTTGGTGCCCTCCAGCCGCACGATCACCGGCACCGACACCTTCACGTCGCGGACCGCGCTGATGATGCCCTCGGCGATCAGGTCGCAACGGACGATGCCGCCAAAGATGTTCACGAGGATCGCCTTCACCTGCGGATTCGACAGGATCAGCTTGAACGCCGCCGCCACCCGTTCCGGCGTGGCGCCGCCGCCGACGTCGAGGAAGTTGGCCGGCTCGCCGCCGTGCAATTTGATGAGGTCCATGGTCGCCATCGCGAGGCCGGCGCCATTGACCATGCAGGCGATATTGCCGTCCAGCGACACATAGTTGAGGTCGTGCTCGGCGGCGCGACGCTCCATGTCGTCTTCCTGACTGGGGTCGCGCATCGTCTGGAGCTGCGGCTGGCGGAACAACGCGTTGTCTTCGATGTTGATCTTGGCATCCAGCGCCATCAGGTCACCCGCCTTGGTGACGATCAGCGGATTGACCTCGACCAGGCTCGCGTCGCAGTCATTCAGCAACCGATAGAGCTTGGCGGCCATGCCGTTGAACTGCTTGACCTGCTCATGGGTCAGGCCGAGGCCGTAGCCGATCTGCCGCGCCTGATAGGGCTGCAACCCGGCGGCCGGGTTGATCGTCACGGTGAGGATCTTCTCTGGCGTCGTGGCCGCGACTTCCTCGATATCCATGCCGCCCGCGGCCGAGGCAATGAAGGCGATCCGCTGCTGGCTGCGATCCACCAGCAGGCTCAAGTACAGCTCCCGCTCGATCTCGCTGCCGACCTCGACATACACCTGGTTGACCGGCATGCCCTGGGGTCCGGTCTGCTTCGTGACCAGCTTCGTGCCGAGCATCGCCCGGGCCACCTGGCCGACCTCTTCCGGGCTCCTGGCCAGCTTCACGCCACCGGCCTTGCCGCGTCCGCCGGCGTGGACCTGGGCCTTGACGACCCAGACAAAGCCCGATCTGGTGGTCGATCCACTGCCGGCCAGTCTCCCGGCGGCGGCCACCGCCTGCGCCGGTGTCGCCACCGCCTCGCCGGCAGGAACAGGGATGCCGAATCGGCGGAACAGCTCTTTGGCCTGGTATTCGTGTAGGTTCATGCGGCGTGTCCGGTGCCAACGGCCCAAGGCGGAAGCCCGGTATTGTGGGCGAATTGTGCGCTGAGTAAAAGCCGGAGCCTCGATGCCTCAAACTTGGGGACGCCATCACGCATCCTGGCGCTCCGGAATACATAATCCCCGGATGGCTGCTGCCGAACACACCCTTGCGGGACGCCCGCCCGCGCCCGCCGCCGACCGCCAACGCGCGGCCGGTCCGGATGCCGCCCGCCGCGTCCTGCGCTTTGTCAGCGTGCTGCGCGCGGTCATCGCGGGCGCGATGCTGGTGGTGTCGCTCGCCAACCAGGACGTGCCGATCCTCGGCGTGCGGAATTCCACGCTGTTCCTCGACACGGCGGCCCTGTACACCGTGTTTGCGGTGATCGTGCTCGCCTGGCAATGGCACCGGCCGGTGGTGCCGCCGCGGCTGGCGCTGTTCGAACTGGCGGTGGACATCCTCGCGATCACGCTGCTGATGCATGCCAGCGGCGGCGTCCGCAGCGGAATCGGTGGGCTCCTCGTCGTGTTCGTCGGCGCCGGCAGCATCAGCCTGCGTGGCCGCGAGGCGTTCCTGACCGCGGCCATCGCCGCGCTCGCGATCCTCGTCGAGCAGATGGTCAGCGTGCTCGACCAGCAGGCGCCATCGCGCGAATTCATCGCGGCGGGGGTCCTCGGGGCGATCATCTTCCTGATCGCGTCGGTGGCCTACCCGCTGGCCCGCCGCCTGGAAGAAAGCGAGGCGTTGGCACGCCAGCGCGGCATCGACCTCGCCAATCTCGCCCAGCTCAACGAATACATCATCCAGAACCTGCGTGAGAGCATCGTCGTGGTGGATGCCGACAATCGTGTCCGGCTGATCAACCAGTCGGCAGCCGAGCACATCGGCATCCGCCCGGACGATCCGGAGCGCGACCTGACGCGGCTGGCCCCGCACCTCGGCCGGATGCTGGCCGACTGGCGCCGCCAGGGAAACCCGCTGCTGCAGCCGCCGCCGTTCATGTCGGCCGACGGCTCGACGCGGGTCAATGCCTACCTGGCGCCACTCGGCGGAACCGCCGGTACCAGCGCGGGCGGCGAGGCCGGCCCCGTGCTGATGTTCCTCGAAGACGCCAGCGTGCTCGCGCACAAGGTGCAGCAGAGCAAGCTCGCGGCACTGGGACGGCTGTCGGCCAGCATCGCGCACGAGATCCGCAACCCGGTCGGGGCCCTGAGCCACGCGAGCCAGCTGCTGGAAGAGTCCGCGGCACTGGATGCCGATGACCGGCGGCTGATCGACATCATCCAGACCAATTCCCGGCGCGTGAACGGCATCGTCGAGAACGTGCTGCAGCTCTCCCGGCGCGAGAACAGCCGGCCAGAGCTGATCTACCTGCGCGACTGGACACGGGAATTTGCCACCGAGTTCAGCTCGACGCTGGAACTCATGGAGGGCCAGCTGGCGGTGGCGGAAGCCGAGGATGTGGAAGTCCGGATGGATCCCAACCACCTTCGCCAGGTCGTCTGGAACCTGTGCGAGAACGCGGTGAAGTACGGCAGCGGCAACGGCGGCATCGCGGTCGAGCTCGGTTTCGGGCGGCTCCCGGGCAGCCGCCGGCCCTACCTCGAGGTGCTGGATTCCGGCCCCGGCATTCCGGAAGAGATGCGCGAGCAGATCTTCGAGCCCTTCGCCACCGGCCGCAGCGGCGGCACCGGCCTTGGCCTTTTCATCTCGCGCGAGCTCTGCGAGTGCAACCAGGCCACGCTGGTCCACGAGGCACGCCGCGGGGGCGGCAGCGTGTTCCGCATCGTGTTTGCCGACCCCGCCCGGTGGGAGAACCAGGCATGAGTCGTCCTCTTGCCCTGATCGTCGACGACGAGCCCGACATCCGCGAACTGCTGTCGATGACCCTGCGCCGGATGGACATCGAGGTCAGTGCCTGCGCCGACGTGGAAAGCGCGCGCGACCGCCTTGCCCGTCAGGAATTCCAGCTGTGCCTCACCGACATGCGGCTGCCCGATGGCGACGGCCTCGAGCTGATCGAGTGGATGCAGAACCGGGGACTCAAGACGCCGGTGGCCGTGATCACCGCCCACGGCAACGTGGAAACCGCGGTCCGGGCGTTGAAGGCCGGTGCCTTCGACTTCATTTCCAAGCCGCTGGACGTGAAGGTCCTGCGCAAGCTCGTCGGCAGTGCGCTCAAGGTTCCCGGCGCCGAGGTGATCGGTGGCCTGGCGATAGCAGGCAAGGCGCAACTGCTCGGCGAATCCCCGGTGATCGACCGGTTGCGGCACACGATCGCCAAGGTGGCGCGAAGCCAGGCCCCGGTGCACATCACCGGCGAATCCGGCACCGGCAAGGAGCTGGTCGCGCGGATGATCCATGAGCAGGGTGCGCGAGCCGACTCACCCTTCGTGCCGGTGAACTGCGGCGCGATCCCCTCGGAACTGATGGAAAGCGAGTTCTTCGGCCACAAGAAGGGCTCGTTCACGGGTGCGGTGGCCGACAAGACCGGGCTCTTCCAGTCGGCCGAAGGCGGCACGCTGTTCATGGACGAGATCGCCGACCTGCCGCTGCCGATGCAGGTGAAATTGCTGCGCGTGATCCAGGAGAAGTCGCTGCGACCGGTGGGCCAGGCCACCGAGATCCCGGTGGACGTGCGGATCCTGTCCGCCACCCACAAGGACCTGCGGACACTGGTGGCCACGGGCCAGTTCCGCGAGGATCTCTATTACCGGATCAACGTCATCGAGCTCGTCGTGCCGCCGCTGCGCGACCGCGACGGGGACGTGCTGCTGCTGGCCGGACACATCCTGCGACGCCTCGGGGGGGCCGAGACCCCGCAACTGACCCCGGAGGCCTGCAAGAAGCTCACCGACTACCACTTCCCGGGCAACGTCCGGGAGCTCGAGAACATCCTGGAGCGGGC
>CAZMVP010000129.1:0-5613 GCA_964569355.1 uncultured Chromatiaceae bacterium
CGTCCCCGGTCCCAGGGATTCTTGCCGTCGCCCGACTCGTTCCACGCCATTGCTTTATCAGTCCCAGGCCTTCAGTGGTGACCCGTCTCGTGAGCCGAAGGCGGCAGCCCGTTCGACGAACGCGTGACCGATTCCTCCATCGAGTCCGGCAACACCCGGAGGTGTGCCTGCCGATTCAGGTCATCGAAGTCCCGCCGGTCCATTTTCAAGTCCAGTTCCCAGCCGCCGGATTCGACGGCACGTTCCGCGACCACGGCCCGCATGTCGTACAGGCGGGCCCGCGTGCGCGCGTCGGCTGCTGCAATCTCCACCGTACACTTGAGGAGGGCAATACGTAGAAATTCGGCAATTGACCCGAGCAACGCCTCCACGCCGAGGCCGGTCCGGGAGGACAGCCACACGCGGGCAGGCATGCCGGTTTCCGCGCGGTCCACTCGCGACGGGATGCCGAGTATATCAGTCTTGTTGTAGACCTGAAGTCGGGGGACATGGTCGGCGCCGATCTCCCGGAGCACCCGCACCACGTCCTCGCTGCGCTCCTTGTGGGCCGGGTCGGAGCTGTCGATCACATGCAGCAGCAGGCGGGACTGGCGCGTCTCGTCCAGGGTCGAGCGGAACGCGGCTACCAGTTCGTGCGGCAGGTCCCGGATGAAGCCCACGGTATCTGCGAGCACGATGTCGGTGCCCTCCGGCAACCTGACACGGCGCAGCGTCGGGTCCAGCGTGGCGAACAGCTGGTCGGCCACCATGACGCTGGCATCGGTCAGCCGGTTGAACAGCGTCGACTTGCCGGCGTTCGTGTAACCCACCAGCGAGACCGTCGGGATCTCCTCCTTGCGCCGCTTCTGGCCGGCCGTCTGCCGCTGGCGGGCGACCCGGGCCAGGCGCTCGCCAAGGCTGCGGATACGCTGGCCGATGATCCGCCGGTCCGATTCGAGCTGGGTTTCGCCCGGGCCCCTCAAGCCGATGCCGCCCTTCTGCCGCTCGAGGTGCGTCCAGCCGCGGACCAGCCGGGTGGACAGGTGTTCCATCTGCGCCAGCTCGACCTGCAGCTTGCCTTCGTGCGTGCGGGCCCGCTGGGCGAAGATGTCGAGAATGAGGCCGGTGCGGTCGATAACCCGGCGGTCCAGCGACTTCTCGAGGTTGCGCTGTTGCGCCGGGCTCAGGCGATGATCGACCAGCACGATCTCGGCGCCGGTCTCCTTGAGCAGCTGGCGCAATTCCTCGAGCTTGCCGGTGCCGATCAGGAAACGCGGATTGACCTGGCGCAACGATGCCCTGAGGGTGCCGGCGATTTCGGCCCCGGCCGACAATGCCAGTGCCGCGAACTCCTGCTGCTCCTCCGCGCCCGGTGCCTGGCCGATGCCGACCTGCACGAGGATGGCCGATTCGCCGCGACCCGGCCGGTCAAACAAGGCGGCGCCTCCCGGGATGGATGATCAGTCCTCGGCCTCGTCGTCATCGTCGTCCTGGACGCGGATGGCCCGGGACGGCACCACGGTGGAGATGGCGTGCTTGTAGACCATCTGGCTCACGCTGTTCTTCAGCAGGACCACGAACTGGTCGAAGGAATCGATCGTGCCCTGCAACTTGATGCCGTTCACGAGGTAAATGGATACCGGCACCTTTTCCTTGCGCAAGGTATTCAGGAAGGGATCCTGCAGCACCTGACCTTTGGCCATCTTGCACTCCTGATGATCTTGTTCTTGCCGCCGCGTGGTTTTTGCCGCCGCGTGCGCATTCTAGCCGCTGGAACCCGATATTGCATCTGCAGCCATGCGCTGACGGACCAGCGCCTCGAGGTCGCCAGCGAGGCTGCCGGACTCCATGTCGAGCCACGCATCGCAGTGTTCACGGCGCAGCCACGTGAGCTGGCGCTTGGCAAGTTGCCGGGTCGCGGCCAGCGCCGCCGATTCCGCCTCGGCCCGACTGCATCGCCCGAGAACGTGGCTGGCCAGTTGCCGATAACCGACGGCGCGCAGCGCGGGCCGTTCCGGATGCATGTCCGGCAGCGCCAGCAGGCGCTCCACTTCATCTTTGAACCCGCGCTCGAGCATCGTGGCCAGGCGCCGGGCGATGCGCCCGGCAAGGTTCGCCCGCTCGGCAGGCCGGATGCCGACCTTGAACCAGGTGGTCAACGGCTGCGTGGCCGGCTGCGTGACCAGCTGCCTGGACGGCGCGGCGCTGCTCCGCGCATGGATCGCCGACAGGGGTTCGCGCGCAAGCAGGCAAACCTCGAGGGCGCGCTGGATCCGTTGCCGGTCGGTCGGGCTGATGCGCGCAGCCGCCACCGGATCCAGTTCCGCGAGCTCGCGGTGCAACGCTGGCCACCCCTCCACCACGGCCCGGGCGTCGAGCCGCGCGCGCAGTGCCGGGTCGGCCGCTGGCAGCGGCGACAGCCCGTCGATCAGGCTGCGGAAGTACAACATCGTGCCGCCGACCAGGAACGGAATCCGGCCACGCACCTGGCTGTCGCGGATCGCCGCCGCTGCATCGGCCGCGAACTCGCCGGCCGAGTACTGTTCCCACGGGTCCCGGATGTCGATCAGCCGATGCGGGTGCCGGGCCTGCTCCGCGCATGAGGGCTTGCCGGTGCCGATATCCATGCCGCGATAGACCATCGCGGAGTCCACGCTGACGAGGTCGATCGGCAGCCGCGCGGCAAGGGCCAGCGCGATGTCGGTCTTCCCCGTTGCCGTCGGACCCATCAGACACACGGCAATATTGGACGCCGGCTGCGGCATGGCGCGCTCCGCGATCAGCGCCCGCGGGCGAACAGGCGATCGAGATCCGCCATCGAGAGCGCCACCCGGGTCGGTCGCCCGTGGTTGCATTGCTCGCTGCGCGGCGTGCGTTCCATGTCCCGCAACAGGCTGTTCATCTCGGCCATGCCGAGCCGTCGGTTGGCGCGGATCGATGCCCGGCAGGCGACATCGGCCAGGCACCGGTCGAGGAAGCCCATGAGCTCATCCAGGCCAGGATCGTCGGGCAGGCCGGCGAGCAGCCCGCGCAGGATCGGCACCGGGTCGGCCCCCTCCAGCAAGGCCGGCACCGACCGGAGCGTCACGCGGTCCGGCCCGGTTCGCGACACATCGAAGCCCGAGTCGCGCAACAACCCGGCCAGGGACTCGACACGATCGGCCTCGGCGACCGTGACCGCGATGACCTGCGGGAGCAGCAGCGCCTGTGACTGGACCGTGGCCTCCCGGATCGCCGCCTTGAAGCGCTCGTAGGTCACGCGCTCATGGGCCGCGTGGGCGTCGACGATGACCAGCCCGTCGGCAGTCTCGGCCAGGATGTAGATCCCATGGAGCTGCGCGATGGCAAAGCCGAGCGGCGGACTCGTCGCGCCCTCGGCACCCGCGATCGGCCTGGTGGACACAGGGTGCACGTCGGCTGACGCATCCGGGGGTGCATCGGAGCGTGCGTCGGGAAACGCAGCGGGTGCCGTATAGGGTGGCGAGGCCACCTCGAGCAACAGGTTGCCGGATCTTGCCGTGCCAGCCGTGCCTGCTGTGCCCACCGACGACACCGAACGCGCCGGCTCGACGCCACCGGCCCCGACATCGCCAGATGCCAATGCCGCCTCGACTGCCCGCCGCACGAAATCCCGCACCCGGCCGGGATCACGGAACCGTACCTCGTGCTTCGCGGGATGGGCATTCACGTCGACCCAGGCGGGATCCATGTCGATGTACAGCACGAAGGCCGGCCAGCGGTTGCGGTACAGGACATCGCGATAGGCCGCGCGGACCGCGCCCGTGAGCAACTTGTCGCGAATCGCGCGGCCGTTCAGGAACAGATGCTGCAGGTCCGGCTGGCCACGCGCATGCGTCGGTTGCGCGATCCAGCCCCGCAGCACCAACCCGCCGCCCTCCTCTTCGAGGTATCGCGCGTGCCGGATGAATTCCTCGCCGCAGAGGGCGGCCACGCGCGACTCCATCTCGCGCGGGGTCCGGGCCCGGTCGAGATCCATGATGACGCGCTGGTTGTGCACGACGCGCAGGGCGAAGCCGCCGCGCGAGAGCGCGATGCTCCCGAGCGTGGCCCGGACATGGGCAAACTCGGTGCGCTCGCTGCGCAGGAAGCGCCGCCGGGCCGGCGTGTTGAAGAACAGGTCGCGGACCTCCACCGTCGTGCCGGGCGGATGGGCGGCGGGCAGCACGCGACCGGCATCCTCCGCTTCGCCCGAAAGCGTGAACGCCTCTGTCGCCCCGCGATGGCGCGAGGTCAGCGTCAGCCGGGAGACCGATGCGATGCTCGGCAGCGCCTCGCCGCGGAATCCCAGGGTGGCGACCTGCTCGAGGTCATCAAGTGCCTCGATCTTGCTGGTGGCATGGCGGGCCAGGGCCAGCGGCAACTCGTCGCGCGGGATCCCGCCGCCATCGTCACGGATGCGGCACAAGCGGATGCCGGCGTCCTCGAGCTCGACCTCGACGCGCGTCGCCCCGGCATCGAGGCAGTTTTCCAGCAGTTCCTTGACCACCGATGCCGGCCGTTCGACGACCTCGCCGGCAGCGATCTGGTTGACGAGATGGGCGGGCAGCTGGCGGATCGGCATGCCGCCATTCTTTCAAATGCCGGCGGAATTGCCCATGCCGGAACCGCCGGGACCGGCGCGCGACATGCGGCGCGGGCCGCGGCGCGCGTTCTACAGGGCTGCGGGAATCTGCAGGGTCTGCCCCACGCGCACCATGTCGGAACGCAGGGCATTGGCCGCACGCAGGCTGGCCACGCTGACGTTGTAGCGGTTGGCGATGTCGGAGAGCGTGTCGCCGCGCTGGATGACCACCTGCGTCGACGACAGCGTCCCGGCGTTCGACGCCATCATGCTGGCTGGCCGGCCATTGGGCGGGTTGGCCTCGAAATAGCGGCGGACACCGGCCAGGATCGCCGCGGCCAGCTGGTCCTGGTGCGCCGGTGATCGCAGGTTCCTCTCGTCGGTGCGATTGGAGATGTAGGCCGTTTCCACGAGCACCGAGGGAACATCCGGGGACTTCAGGACCATGAACGGCGCCTGCTGCACCGTGGTCCGGTGCAGCGGACCGAGTTTGTCCATCTGCCGCAGGATCGCATTGCCAACCGCAATGCTCGAGCTGATCGAAGCATTCTGGGACAGGTCCATCAGGACGGAGGCCAGCACCGGATCCTTGTCGCCCAGTTCGACGCCGCCGATCAGCGCGGCATTCTCGCGGGCCGCGAGCCGCCGCGAGGCTTCGTCGCTCGCCGCCTTGTCGGACAGCACGTAGACCGTGGAGCCCTGCGCGCTGCGGTTGTAGGCCGCGTCGGCATGCACGGAAATGAAGAGGTTCGCATTGGCACTGCGCGCCTTCTCCATGCGCTCGCGCAGGCCCAGGTACCGGTCATCGCTGCGGGTGAGCACGCCGCGCATGCCCGGCTGGGCGTTCAGCTGCGCCACGAGCCGCCGGCTGATTGCCAGCGTGACATCCTTTTCCAGCGTGCCGGACTGACCATGGGCACCGGGATCATGGCCCCCATGGCCGGCATCGACGACGATGACCAGCGGTCGCGCCAGCTCGCCCGCCGGTGGTGACGCGGGAGCCGGCGCGCGCGGTGCAGGTGCCGACAAAGCTGGCGGCGATTCAGTGGTCG
>CAZMVP010000130.1:0-5606 GCA_964569355.1 uncultured Chromatiaceae bacterium
TGATCGGGATCGGCGTGCCCCAGTAGCGCTGGCGCGAGATGCCCCAGTCGCGCAACCGGAACTGGACGCGCTTCGCCCCACACTGTTTCGCAGCCAGCGCGGCGGCGATCGCGTCCACGGCTGCCTCGAACCCGAGGCCGTCGAATGGCCCGGAGTTGATCGTGGTGCCATGCCCGGCCCAGGCGTCGCTCCAGACTGAGCCGGCCGTGGGCTCCCCACCCTCACCCTCCGTGTCGATGACCTGGCGGATCGGCAGGCCGTAGCGGCTGGCGAACTCGAAATCGCGCTCGTCGTGGGCCGGCACCGCCATCACGGCGCCTTCGCCATAGCCCATCAGCACGTAGTTCGCGACCCACACGGGCAGCCGGTTGCCGGTCAGCGGATGGACCACGTGCAGGCCGGTCGGCATGCCACGCTTCTCGGTGGTGGCGAGGTCCGCCTCCATCACGCTGCCCCGCTTGCACTCGTCGACGAAGGCGGCCAGGTCGGCATTGCCGCGGGCCGCGGCGGTCGCCAGCGGATGCTCGGCCGCCACCGCGCAATAGGTGGCGCCCATCAGCGTGTCGGCGCGCGTGGTGAAGACTTTCAGCACGCCGTCCCCGCCCACGGCGCGGACCGTGTCCGTGTCGTACGGGAAGGCAATCTCGACCCCTTCGCTGCGGCCGATCCAGTTGGCCTGCATCAGGCGCACGCGCTCCGGCCATTCGGCCAGGCTGTCCAGGGCTTCCAGCAGCTCGTCGGCGTACGCGGTGATCCGCATGTAGTACATCGGGATCTCGCGCTTCTCGATCACCGCGCCAGTGCGCCAGCCACGGCCGTCGATCACCTGCTCGTTGGCGAGCACCGTCTGGTCCACCGGGTCCCAGTTCACGATGCCGGTCTTCTGGTAAACGAGGCCTGTCTCCAGCAGGCGCAGGAACAGCCACTGGTTCCACCGGTAGTACCCGGGCTGGCAGGTGGCCAGCTCGCGGCTCCAGTCGATGCCGAAGCCGAGCGCCTTCAGCTGCTTCCGCATGTAGCTGATGTTGTCCCAGGTCCAGGCGGCCGGCGCGACCCCCTTGGCCATCGCGGCGTTCTCCGCCGGCAGGCCGAAGGCATCCCAGCCCATCGGTTGCAGCACGTTCCGGCCCAGCATGCGCTGGTGGCGCGAGATCACGTCGCCGATCGTGTAGTTCCGCACATGGCCCATGTGCAGCCGCCCGCTGGGGTACGGGAACATCGACAGGCAGTAGAACTTCTCGCGGCCGGGATCCTCGACGGCCGCGAAACTCCGGTGCTCGGACCACCAGCGCTGGGCGGCGGCTTCGACTTCCTGGGGAACGTAGTCGGGCAGGCTGTGGATTGGCTCACTCACGATGCAAACAGGCCAGGACTTTCAAGAAAATTCAGCGGGACTTTCCGGGAACGATCTTCGGGCCGCAAGGATACAACGCCAGCGACGGCCCCACTCAACCCGGCCGCCAGCGCCACAGGTGCCGGACCGGCGCCGAGGCCAGCAGCAGCAAGAGCGCACTCGCAAGCAGCACCGGCCAGTTGCCGAAGCGCACCCACGGCGTCGCGCCCTCGCGCGGCTGGACCGTGGCGCTGACCACCACCGGCTCGAACTGGGGCCCGCGGGCGATGACCTTGCCCGCGGGATCGACCGCCGCGGTGATGCCGGTATTCGTGCTGCGCAACATGTAGCGGCCGGCCTCCAGCGCACGGAAGCGGGCCATCTCGAGGTGCTGGTGGGGCGCAATGGAATTGCCGAACCAGCCGTCGTTGCTGACATTGATGAGCAAGCCGGCCTTCGGCAGGAAATCCCGCAGTTCCTCGCCGAACACGTCCTCGTAGCAGATGCTGGGGGCCAGCGCCACGCCGTGCGCCATCAGCGGCCGCTGGCCTTCGAGCCCGGGCGTGATGTCGGTGTAGGGCAGGTTCATCAGCCTGAGGACGTTGCGCAGGAACTGCGGCACGGGGAAGTACTCGCCGAACGGCACGAGATGGCGCTTGTTGTAGACCCTGGCGTTGTCGCCCAGCGTGATCAGGGAGTTCCGGAACTCGCCCGTGCCGAAGTCGTAGGTCAGGATGCCGAGGATCAGCTCCTGGTGCCGGGCTTTCATGAGTTCCTTCAGCCCGTTCAGGTAGTCCGCCTCCTCATGGGCCAGGGCCGGGATGGCGGCCTCCGGCCAGATGATCAGGTCGGCATGGGTGGCCTTGAGCGTCAGGTCGCGGAACAGCGTCTTGCTCTTCTCGAGCTCCTCCGGCAGCCACTTCCGGTCCTGCTCGATGCCCCCCTGCACGAGGGCCACGGTCATGGGCTTGCCCGTCGGCGCCGTCCATTGCGGCATCCCGAGCAACGCCGTGAGCAGCCCCACTGCCAGGAGCACGATCACGGCCCGGATCCGGTCACCACGCCGGCCCACCACGAGGAGCGCCAGCGCGCCGGCCACCACGGCCAGCACCAGCGTGACGCCATGGACGCCCGCCACCGGCGCCCACGGTGCCAGCGGCCCGTCGATCTCGCCATAGCCCAGGCTCAACCACGGGAAGCCGCTCAGGAACCAGCTGCGCAGCCACTCGATGAGCGTCCAGGTCGCTGGCAGCACGGCAAGCAGTTGCCAGGCCGGTTCGCCCCGCGCGAGCAATGCCGTCAGGAAACCCCAGAGAGCGATATAAACGGCCATGATCAGCGTCAGCAGGCCGACCAGCAGGATCGCGATGGGCGGCGCGACGCCGCCCACGTCATGGATGCTGAAATACAGCCAGTAAGTACCGGCGGCAAATGCGCCCACGCCGAAACAGAAACCGCGCAGCACGCGCTGGCGCATCGTGGCTGACTGCATGAGCAGGAACAGCACCGCCAGCAGGAGCGGGATGAGCCACCACAGGCCGTAGGGGGAAAAACCGAGCGGCAGGGCCAGGCCCGCCACGAACGCGATCAGCCGCCCGCGGGCCGCGAGCAGGCGATGCAACAGGAGGCCCATCCGGCCCGAAGCCTGCGCGTCCACCCCGATGTTCAGGCGAGGGCCACGTCGCCGTCCGCGGCGATCGGCGTGCCACGGGTCACCTCGACGATATGCACGCGGCGGCGATCGGCCTGCAGCACGCGGAACCGGAAATCGCCGAACTGCAGGGTTTCGCCCTTGCGGGGCAGGTGGCCGAGTTCGTACATCACGAGCCCGCCGACGGTGTCGTAATTTTCGCTGTCGAGGTCGACCTCGAAATAGGCGTTGAACTCGTCGATGCGGGTCAATGCCCGCACCTGGTAGCGATTTGCGTCCTGGCGCTGGATCGGGATGGCCTCGGCCGCATCGTGCTCGTCGTCGATCTCTCCGACGATCTCCTCCAGCACGTCTTCGATCGTCAGTAACCCGGTGATGCCGCCGTATTCATCCACCACGATCGCGATGTGGTTGTGGCTGCCGCGGAATTCCTTCAGCAGCGTGTTCAGCCGTTTGCTCTCCGGAATGAAGATGGCCGGCCGAATGTAGCGGGCGATGTCGAAGGGCTGGCCGGGCGTCTCGACGAAGTGCCGCAGCACGTCCTTGGCGAGCAGGATACCCACCACTTCCTCGCGATCCTTGCCGATGACCGGGAAGCGCGAATGGCCGCTGTCGACGACGGCCTTCAGCACGGCTTCCTGCGGAGCATGGCGATCGAGCACCGCCATCTGCGAGCGCGGCACCATCACGTCGCGCACCTGGGTCTCGGAGACCCCGAGCACGCCTTCCAGCATGGCCAGCTCGTCCGCATCCAGGATCGTCCGGGCGTAGGAGTCGCGAAGCCATTCGACCAGGTCTTCGCGAGTCGCGGCGTCGCCCTTCAGGACCCGCCGCAGGCGCCCGTACCATGTGCCTCCGGGAGGGTCGTCGGAATCGTCGGTCATGGGGCTATTCTAGCCCGCGGTTGTCGACTTGGTCCGGCAAACTTGGCAGGATCGCGGCATGGCGTCGCAATCCCGGCTGGGCCGGCAGCTCGTGGAGATGCTCCACTGACTGACCTGTAACTATTGACCGGATCCTTCCGTGCGATGGCGGAACGGGGCCAGACTCCCGCGCAGGTCTGCGCAGGCGATCCCTACCGCGCCCTCGATGACCTGATGGTCGTGGTCGAGGGTAATCCCCCCGGAATTTAGCTGAAGCCAGAAGTGGAATTTTCTCGTAATCTGAGTCGACGAGATTCCCGTTGTAAGCTTCCCCGCCTCGGACACAGTTGATAATAGACTCTCCCGGTCAAAAGGGAGAGGACATGAAGAAGTCGAGATTCACGGAATCGCAGATCATCGCGGTGCTGAAGGAGGGGGAAGCCGGGCTGGCGGTGGCAGAGATCGCCCGCAGGCACGGCATCAGCAAGGCTACCTACTTCAACTGGCGATTCCGGTATGCCGGGGCCTCGGTGTCGGAGCTGAAGAAGCTCAAGGAGCTTGAGGTTGAGAACACGCAGCTGAAGCGGATGTACGCGGACCTGGCGCTGGAGAACACGGCCATCAAGGACGTGTTGTCCCGAAAACTGTAACGCCGTCCGCGAAGCGTGCAGCGGTGGAGATCTTCGTGACGGATCACGGTCTCTCCATCCAGCGAGCCCGTCGTCTGGCTCGCCTGTCGCGGACGGCTTGGTATCGACCCCCGGTGACCGGCATGGAGCGGGACCGGGCCGTGGTGGAGGCTTTAAGCGCAATGGTGGCCAGCAAACCCCGCTGGGGCTTCTGGAAGTGCTACGACCGGCTGCGCCTGGACGGCCAGGTCTGGAACCACAAGCGAGTGCATCGGGTGTACTGCGCCATGAACCTCAATCTGCCGCGGCGTACCAAACGCCGGCTGCCCCAACGAATCCGGCAACCGCTCGCCGCCCCCGCTGTCCTGAACGACATCTGGGCCTTGGACTTCATGGCCGACAGCCTCTATGACGGGCGGAAATTCCGCACCCTGAACGTGATCGACGAGGGCAACCGGGAAGCCCTGGGTATCGAGGTGGCTACGTCGATCCCGGCACGGCGCGTGGTCCGGGTGCTGGAAGATCTCATCGAGCTGCAGGGCCGGCCTCGTGCGATCCGCCTGGACAATGGCAGCGAGCCGACCTCGACCATCTTCACCGGGTGGTGCCAGGAGCGCCAGATCGAGCTGCTGTTCATTCAACCCGGGAAGCCGGATCAGAATGCCTTCATCGAGCGCTTCAACCGGACCTTCCGCCACGAAGTGCTCAACGCCTACGTGTTCGAGTCCCTGGATCAGGTACGCGAGATCGTCGAAACCTGGCTCCGGGAATACAACGACGAGCGGCCCCACGACAGCCTCGGCCGGGTGCCGCCGACCACCTTCTTGCCGAGGCCAACAACTGGCCGGGAGTCCAGGTTCAATCTGTGTGCTTGACGGGAGAGCTTACGCCCTCACCACCAGCCACAACGCTTTCCACGAAGATCGTAACTCGTGATAATTCTTTCTTCATTGAAATGAAGCAGAACCTCGCACCCACACAGTGGTGAGGTAACGTATGTTGATTGGCCGCTACCATCACTATAAGTGCGAGGAACAAATCCGCATCGCTGGTCATCTACCGACCTGCTCCCCGTGAATAGTACGCCGTAGACTTGGAGTCCGCCCCAGAGAGGAGCGGACGATGCGAGG
>CAZMVP010000131.1:0-3904 GCA_964569355.1 uncultured Chromatiaceae bacterium
GGCCACCGATCGTCCACGGAGAAAATCCCGCCCTTGCCAGCGGTCGGCGATTCCTGCCCAGCCCAGCGCCTCGAACTTCTCCAGGTGTGCATGCAGCGAATTCAGGATACCGGCCACGATATCGCTGCGATTGAGCCGCTTCTCTCCGGTGATCTGGTCGAGGGCAACAGCCGGGAAGGCTCCACCTTCCTCCTGCAGCTTTGTCGCAAGGCCGGCCACCGACCTGACGTTCAGGCCGATCCCGATGATCACATGCAGCGGACCGCCTGGCTCGCCCGCGACCTCGACCAGGATGCCGCCCAGCTTGCCCCCATCTCCCATGACATCGTTGGGCCACTTCAACAGGACGCCAGCCGCCCCGAGGTCGGTCAGGGCATCCACCACCGCGATGCCTGCGACGAGGCTCAAGGCCGGCAGGTCGCGCGGGATCGTCGCAAAGCTGCGGGCCACCGAAAGGCAGATCCCGTGGCCAAGCGGTGACAACCACCGACGTCCGCGGCGCCCCCGGCCACCGGTCTGGTAGTCGGCTGCGACAACCCGGTACCGGCCTTCCGGCGGTGGCGGCCGACCGATGAGACAAAGATTCGTCGAGAGGGTGACGGTGAGGATCTCGAGGCTCTCGACGGCCGTCCGCACCCCGAGGGCCAGGCCCGTGCGTATCCGGCTGGCATCCAGCAGGTCGAGCGGATGTTCCAGCCGATAGCCTTGCCGACGATCGGCGATCACTACCACCCCCAGCTCACGCAGGCCGGCCACCTGCTTCCAGATGGCCGTCCGCGACAGCCCGAGGCTCTCTGCCATGGCAACACCAGTGTGCCATTGTCCGTCGGCCAGCAACCGCAGGGTTGCCAGGCCGGGGTGTCCGGAATCAGGCATCAACCCGGCGGCCGACGCCAGAACATCGCCTTCACCGCGCGATTTTCCCGTCCCTGCCTCATGCGGTGAAGATTTTCCCGGTGCATGTAGATGATGAACACGGCCAGGATGGAGAGGAACCAACAGAGTTCCGCCTGCGCTTGGTAATTCGTGATCGCCACCCATGCCGGCAGGACCGCGAATGCAAGGATCGTCGCCAGCCCCACGAAGCCCGTTGCCACGATCACCAGGACCCAGACCGCCAACGCCGGAATCACCAGCAATGGAGCCAGGCCGAGGATGGCCCCGATGGCCGTCGCCGCGCCCTTGCCTCCCTTGAAATCGAACCACACCGGGTAACAGTGCCCGACCACGGCAGCACCGGCGCAGGCCAGCGCGAGCCAGGTCCTGGACACCTCGGCATCCAGGGGCACGCCGGGAAGGATCAGCAGAGGCAGGAGCCACGGTGGCAGGAAACCCTTGCCAACGTCGATCACCATCACGCGGAAGGCGAACCACTTGCCCTGCGTGCGCAAGGCATTCGTGCCGCCGGCATTGCCGCTGCCCAGTTTGCGGATGTCGATGCCACCGGACAACTTGCCGATGATCAGCGCCCCGTTCAGCGAACCTGCCAGGTAGCTGAGCAGGACCTTGAGCCCCAGTTCAAGCATTGATCAAGCCTACCATCCGGCCAGCCGGGATCAGGCCAGGCCCAGCCATTCATTGCGTCGGGCAATGCTTTCAAGCGAGGCCTCGCCATCGAGGGTCAAGTAACAGGTATCACGCGGCGCCACCACCGGCTGACACGGCAGCACCTGCAGTCGCTGGTCCCTGAACACATGGATTTCCACGACCTTGTCGACCAAAAGCCGGCCGACCAGCCGCTCCCAGCGGTCCGGGACGATACGCTGCCCGCCGATCGCGACCAGCTCGTCACCCACCAGCACGCCACAGCGTTGTCCGGGGCCATCGGCCACGACATGGCTCACCTGCAGCCGGCCATCCCGGGCCTGGACCTTCATGCCAAGCCACGGCCGCACTCGTCCCTCGTCGCGTCCCGGTCTGCCCCCCTGGTCTGCATCGCCCTCGGCACTGCGCAATTGCAGGCGCACGCCAAACTGGGCCAGCAGGATCCCGAGCGGTGGATCGACGGTTGACCTCAACGCCTGGTCGAAGAAGCTGCCGAGGTCGAGCCCACTGAGGCGCGCTGCCGTTTCCTCGAACTGCCCGCGCGGCAGGCCGGGCGAGTCATCCGCACCGTATTCCTGCCAAACCGTACGCATGACGGCATCCAGCGAACAGGTGCCCGCAGTCCGAGACCGCAGCGTGAGATCCAGCGCCAGCGCCACCAGCGACCCCTTCAGGTAGTAACTGATCGTGGCATTGGGAGTGTTCTCGTCCGGCCTGTAGAACTTGATCCAGGCATCGAAGCTGGCCTCCTCCAGTGTCTGGAGGCGGCGCCCGGGGGTCCGATAGAGCCGGGTCAGCGACTGCCCCAGGATTTCGAGGTACTGCTCGACCGACATCAACCCGCAGCGTCGCAAGGCGAGATCATCGTAATAGGAGGTAATGCCCTCGAAGATCCACAACTGCTGCGTGTAGGCCTCCCTCGATAGGTCCAGGTCGACGAACTCGGCTGGCCGGATCCGCTTGACGTTCCACGCATGGAAGTATTCGTGGCTGACCAGTCCGAGGAAGCGTCGATAGGCGGCCTCATCCACCGGGGCCCCGGCACCGGGAACCTCCTCCAGCCCGCATCCCAGTACCGCCGATGCCTTGTGCTCAAGTCCACCCCGGCCCTCGGTCGACAGGCGGGCCAGGAAGGCATACCGGGAAAATGGCGCCGGCCGTCCGAAGAAATCGATATGCCATGTGCAGAGGCGGGCGAGATCCGCCTGCAACCGTTCGTGATCCGGATCCTCCATGCCGCACAGGACGAGCGCATGGGGTACGCCGGCTGCCTGGAACCCGATCGTCCGCAGGTCGCCCATCAGCACAGGATTGTCGATCAGTTCGGCGTAGCTGCCCGCGCGAAACGCACCGAACTCGCCCGGCCCGCCGGTGAGCCGTTCGAGTCCAGTTGCCAAGCGCCATGATCCCGGAACCGTCGATCCATCTGCGGAATCCACCAGTGCATCCGGCGGATCCACGTGCACGATCGATGGCGCCTTGTCATGACCCTCCACCTTGAGGAACAGGCATGATCCGTTGAAGAAGGCATGCTGCCGGTCAAGCCAGGCACCCCGCACGGAGCGGTCGGCTGCGTAGACCGACATGTGGACCAGCAGTTCTCCCGACACCGGTGCGATGTGCCAGGTGTGTTTGTCGAGCTTTCGGACGGCAACCTCGTTGCCGCCACTCTCGGCGCCGAGCCGGACAACATGTCTGGCGAATTCACGCAACAGGTAGCTGCCGGGAACCCAGACCGGAAGCGACACGAGCTGGCCATCGGGTGCCGGGTTCTCGATCCGGCAACTCACGTCGTAGAGATGGGCCCCGGGATCCCGCAGCTTCACGTGGTAGACGACCGACACTTCGGCGTTATCTCCCGGCATAATTCCGCGATGGCCCTAAAGATACTTTTTGTCGGGAACTACGCGAGCCCCCTGCACAACATCCGGCCGGAAGCCGAGATGATCATCGGCCTCAAGCAGCGTGGCCATGCCGTGGAGGTGATGACCCGTCGCGACTGTTACTACGCGGAGCGGATGGCACAGTTCGGCATCCCGATCCACGACTACCTGCCAGCCCGCAAATTCTCCCTGCAATCGATTCGCCGCCTGCGCAAGGTCCTGCGCGAGGGGGCGTTCGACATAGTACAGCTGTTCAACAACAAGGCAATTGTCGCCGGTGTATTTGGCGCGCTGGGGCTGCCGGTGAAAGTGGTGACCTATCGCGGACAGACCGGGAACATATCGCGCTTTGATCCTGCCGCGTATCTGACCCATCTCAATCCGCGAGTCGACGCGATCATCTGCGTGGCCGATGCCGTGCGCCACTCGCTGGAGAAGGAGGTGCGGAACCCATCCATCCTGGTGACCATCTACAA
>CAZMVP010000131.1:4004-5602 GCA_964569355.1 uncultured Chromatiaceae bacterium
GCGGCATCGGCGTAGGACTTCATGTACTTGTAGAAAACCCCGTTGGCATTGGACCAGGCAATGGCAAGTCCACGCCAGCCGTCCAGCCAGCCTCCCCGGAAAATCCAGGTTCGCCAGAAGGCCCACCAGCTGCGAAACAGGATGGCCGCAGGTGGCATCACCCGCGGCCGGGTCCGCCGCCGGATTTCCGCATAGCGATTGACCTTGACCAGCATGTCCCCGAGGTCCTGCACCGCCGCGTGGTACAGCGGCCCTTCGAGACGGCGGACGTTGCAGTCCGGATCCCACGTAAGGTTCTCGTGCACGGCCGCATCGCTCAGCCGGGCCTTGTCGCGATGGTAAAGCCGGGGCAGCCAGTCCTTGCCCCAACCCGAATGGCGCACCAGCCTGCCCATCATGAAATTCTGCCGCCAGACCGAATAGACTGCAGAAGCATCATCGCGATCGATCGACGCGATGGACCGCACCAGCTCCGGGCTCAGGCTCTCGTCACTGTCGATTGACAGGATCCAGGGATGGCGAGCCAGCGCCGCCGCGCGATTCTTGGTCGGGCCGAAACCGGAAAACATCCCGGTGTGCAGGCTGACATTGGCGAAGCTCCGGGCAATCTCCGGCGTCCTGTCCGCCGAGCCGTTGTCGTAGACCACGACCTCGGCAAACCGCTCCATCGACCGGAGGCAGCTCGTGATGGTCGATTCCGCATCCCGAACGATCACCACGCCCGATATGGCGATGACCGGATGGCTGGCAGCGTCATTGCTTGCCACTGGCATGGCCCCGCATCAGGCGCCGAGATGCTTCAAGGTCAGGGTGGCGAGGCTCAGGACGAGGAAGAACCCGCCGGTGTCGGTGATGGTGGTCAGCATCGGGCCGGCGGAAAGCGCCGGGTCCATCCGCATGCCCTTCATCACGAGGGGCAACGCCCCGCCGATGGTGACTGCAATCAGCGTATTGGCCGCCAGCGCCACGCCAACGACCATGCCGAGCCAGATGTTGCCCTTCCAGAGCCAGGCGACGGCAGCAAGGACGCAGCCGAGCGCAATACCCGTCACGATGCCGAGCATGGCTTCCTTGACGCAGACCCGGAGGACATCGGCCGGCGCGATGATGCCGAGGGCCATCTCCCGCATGCTGACGGCCACGGCCTGGTATCCGGAGCAGCCGCTCATGTCCGAGACGATCGGCAGGAAGACCGCGAGGGTGAATGCCGCCGCGATCGTGTCTTCGTAAAGCGCGATGACGCTGGCCGAGGCCAGGTTCAGCAGGATCTTGACCATCAGCCATGACAACCGCCGGCCGGAGCGTATGTGCAGCGGCATGGAGCGGAATTCATCGCCGCCGATGATGCCGCGACTCTTCAGGTAGGACTCGTCCGCGCGCTCGGCAATCGCATCGAAGACGGCCCGGCGGCGGATCGCGCCGATGAGCCGGCCGGCATCATCCACGACCGGCGCCAGCGGGGTGTCACGCGATTCGAAGAAGTCCTCGAGCTGGTCCAGGCCATCCGTTGGCTTGACCGCATCAACGGGCTGGACGATCTCCTCGAGGTGGGCCTGTGGCCTGGCCCGGGCGATCTCGGTCAGCCCGGCCACGCCTCG
>CAZMVP010000132.1:0-3189 GCA_964569355.1 uncultured Chromatiaceae bacterium
CCTCTTCGATTGCCTCGGGGATCCTCGCGGTTTTTACGAGAAGGCCATCAACCTGCGCCACCCGCTGATCTTCTACCTCGGCCATACCGCGACTTTCTTCGTCAACAAGATGCTGCTGGCCCGGCTGATCGATGAGCGCCTGGACGAACGGCTCGAGTCCACCTTCGCCGTCGGGGTGGACGAGATGAGCTGGGATGATCTCGATGAGACGCACTACGACTGGCCCACGGTCGCGGAGGTCATGGCCTATCGCGCCCGCGTGCGCGACCTGGTGCTCAAGGTCATCGATCACGGACCGCTGTCCGTGCCGATTGGCTGGGATCACCCCTGGTGGGCCATCATCATGGGCATCGAGCACGAACAGATCCACCTGGAAACCTCCTCCGTGTTGATTCGCCAGCAGAAGCTGGCCTGGGTCAGGCCGATCGACGGCTGGGAGCCCTGCCGCGACAGCGGGCCGGCGCCGGCGAACGAGCTTCTGCCGGTGGCGGCGGGCAGGGTGCGGCTCGGCAAGGAGCGCACTTCCCCCATTTACGGTTGGGACAACGAGTACGGCGTGCACGAGGCTGAGGTGCAGGCTTTCGCGGCGGCCCGGTTCATGGTCAGCAATGGCGAGTTCCTGGAGTTCATCGAAGCCGGCGGCTACCGCAATCGCCACCACTGGAGCCAGGAAGGCTGGCAATGGCGCGATTTCGCCCGGCGAAGTGCCCCGGAGTTCTGGCGCAAGAAGACCCAGGGCTGGTATCTGCGGCTGATGACCGAGGAAGTGCCGATGCCCTGGAACTGGCCGGTGGAGGTGAATCAACACGAGGCCAAGGCCTTCTGCAACTGGAAAGCGGCCGAGACCGGGTTGCCGATCCGCCTGCCGACCGAAGACGAATGGCACCTGCTGCACCAGGGCAGTGGTTTGCCGGCGACCGATCCGCCAGGGGCATGGCCGGCGAACATCCACCTCGACCACTGGGCTTCATCCTGCCCGGTGGATCGCTTTTTACATGGCGCGTTCTTCGACGTCGTCGGCAATGCCTGGCAATGGACCGAAACCCCGATCTATCCCTTCGACGGCTTCGAGGTCCATCCGTACTACGATGATTTCTCCATGCCCACTTTCGACGGCGAGCACTATCTGATGGTGGGTGGCTCCTGGATTTCCTGTGGCAATGAGGCACAGCTGTCATCCCGCTATGCCTTTCGCCGCCACTTCTTCCAGCATGCGGGCTTTCGCTACATCGCCAGCAAGGCGGCGTATGCAGCGCCCTCTTCCAACTACGAGACCGACCAGTTGTTGAGCGAGTATGCCGAATTCCATTTCGGCGACGAGTACTTCGGCGTACCCAACTTCTCCAGGGCGCTGGTGGAACATCTGGCGCCCTGGCTGGCGGGGCGCAAGACCCGCCGTGCCCTTGACCTCGGTTGTGCCACGGGGCGTGCCAGCTTCGAGCTGGCGCGGTACTTCGATGAGGTCACGGGTGTGGATTTCTCGGCGCGGTTCATCAGCCTCGGTGCGCAACTCGGCCGGGAAGGGCTGCTGCGCTATGCGCTCGTCGATGAAGGCGAACTGTTGCTCTACAAGACACGCAGCCTTGCCGAACTCGGACTGGACCAGGTGAAGGTGCCGGAGTTCGTGCAGGGCGACGCCTGCAACCTGAAGCCCCAGCTCACCGGCTACGACCTGGTGTTTGCCGCCAATCTGATCGACCGGCTGTACGATCCGGCCGGATTCCTCGACCGGATCCATGCTCGCATCAATGCCGGTGGCCTGTTGCTGGTTGCCTCGCCCTATACGTGGCTTGCGGAGCACACGCCCCGTGCTTCCTGGCTGGGCGGATTCAAGAGGAATGGCGAGAACTTCACGACCCTCGATGGATTGAAGGCCCGGCTCGGCACGCACTTCCGCCTGCTGGCCGAGCCGGTCCAGGTTCCCTTCGTGATCCGCGAGACCAGCCACAAGTTCCAGCATACCCTCTCGGAGGTGACGATCTGGGAGAGGCTGGAAGACTGATGCCAGCTGCCTTCGATTTCGACACGGTCATCGACCGTGCCGGCACGAATTGCGAGAAGTACGATCGCCGCGCAGAAACATTTGGCCGGGCGGACGTCATTCCCCTGTGGGTCGCGGACATGGATTTCGCGGCTCCCCCCTGCGTGCAGGCAGCCCTGGCGCAGAGGGTCGCCCACCCGGTCTATGGCTATACCTTTCCCGGTGAGGGACTGCTGGCAGCCCTGTACGGCTGGTATGAGCGGCGTCATGGCTGGCGGATCGATCCCGCGCAACTGCTGCTGACGCCTGGCGTGGTGCCTTCGCTCTTTGCCGCCGTCAACGCGCTCACGCAACCCGGTGATGCCGTCCTCGTGCCAACGCCGGTGTATCCACCGTTCCTCGCCGCGGTGGAGAGCAGCCGGCGGCAACTGATCCAGAGTCCGCTGCAGCATGCTGCGGACGGCTATCACCTGGACTTCGACCACCTGGAGCAGGCGGCGAGGGCTGGTGCCCGCATGCTGCTTCTGTGCAGCCCGCACAATCCGGTGGGCCGTGTCTGGAGCGGGGATGAGCTCTCGCGCCTGGTCGACCTGGCGTTGCGCCATTCCCTGGTGGTGGTCAGCGACGAAATCCACTGTGATCTCACCTACCCGGGTATCACGCATCTGCCACTGGCGCGGCTGGTGCCGGCCGAACTCCGGCTGCTCACGGCCATCTCGCCGAGCAAGTCCTTCAACATGCCTGGCCTGAACCTCTCGGCCCTGGTGGTGGCCCAGGATGCAGATCGCAAGGCGGTTCGCTCGGTCTTCGCCCGCGCCCGCGTGAGTCCCTTCAATCCCCTCACGCTGGCGGCTTTTGAATCCGCCTACCGTGACGGGGATGCCTGGCTCGATGCACTGCGCATCTACCTCGACGGCAACCGCCAATGGCTGCTGGCGGCACTGTCACGGATCGAGGGCATCACCTGCGAGCCGCCGGAAGCGACCTGCCTCTTCTGGCTCGACTGCCGGGCCCTGCAACGGGACGATCGGGCCTTGCGGCATTTCTTCATTCACGAGGCAGGGTTGGGCCTCAACGAGGGTGCCAGCTTCGGCAGCGGTGGTTCGGGCTTCATGCGACTGAACATCGGCACGCGCCGCGCAGTGCTGGTCGAGGCGGTCAACCGGCTCCGCACGGCACTCCAGCCTGGATGACGATGGGATGGCGCT
>CAZMVP010000132.1:3289-5592 GCA_964569355.1 uncultured Chromatiaceae bacterium
CCCAGTGTCATCCTCGACCAGGGGTTCTCGCCACAGGACCAGCGCATCGTGATCCGCGGCCTTTCGCCAACGCGCGGCCGCCAGAACGTCGCCATCCTGCAGGACGGCATTGACGTATCCAGCGAGGCAATCGGTACGGGCGGCGGCTCGCTCCTGATCAACCCGCGCCTGTTTGACCTGGAGCGGGTGGAGATCGTCAAGGGTCCGCAGAACGCACTCTACGGCCGTTCGGCTTTCGCCGGCGCCATCAACTACATCACGAAGAAGCCCGGCGATATATTCGAGGCACGTGTCGGGGTCGATGTGGGCTCTGACCGGAAATTCGAGCTCTCGGGCAACGTCAGCGGGCCGGTCACCGATACCCTCAGTGCGGGCGTTGCCGGCATGGTCTGGACGCGCGACGGTTTCTACCGCAACGCCTGGAGCGGCGAGGACATGGGTGACCAGGAAGGCACCAGCGCCTCGGGCACGGTGGTCTGGCATGCGACCAGCGACCTGAAGGTGACGCTGCGTACGGAAACCCTAGACGACGAATTCGGCATCACACCTTTCGGCGTGCCGACTTATGCGAATGCGCCCAACCCCGCCTGGCCCGAGTTCAATGCGCAGCTCCCCGTGCCGCCCTTGGCCTTGGCCGACCCGGACGGAGCCGGGCCGCTGGCACCACCGGCCAGCTATCCGTTCGTGTACGCGGCAACCGGCAAGCTTCCCGACGGCGATGACATCGTGGCAAAGATGGGCCGGGATCCCCGCACCGGGCTCGATTACCCGGGTACTGACCGTTCGATCTGGCGGACGACGCTGACGCTCGACTGGAAGCTCGGCGACATGACGCTGACGTCCCTGACCCATTACGCCGATGCCTCGACCAACCAGGTCGAGGGTTCCGAGGACCGGGATGCCATGATGCCGGATTACACCAATCCGCCACCACCGCCATTCGTCAACTATGCCGCGGAAGGTCGTTTCAAGTCGGACACGCAGCTCTTCAGCCAGGAACTTCGCCTGCAGTCCGATGCGCCGGTGCGATGGGCGGGCTGGCTGCCGGAAGTCAACTGGACCGTGGGCGGCCTGTTCTGGAACGAGAACGCCGACCAGCTGGATGGTTCCTTCAGCTGCGCGGTATCGGCCGGGCAGTCCTGCGCCCCCTTGATGGCCAAACTCTGGGACATCCCGGTACCGCCGGGAGGCGTCAACCAGCCGGGTGGCCCTTATCCGCTCAACCCTGACCGCTGGTTCCGCGATACGGAGCACTGGTCGATCTACGGCCTGGTCGATTTCCAGCTGAATGATACCTTCAAGCTGATTCTCGAGGCCCGCCAGACCTGGGAACACAACAAGGTCGGCGGCGTTGACCGGAACAATGGGCTCAGCGGACTGGCGATGCCCGCGTACCTGGGCGACCTGCTGGGTCCCGGGACCAACGGCAGCGGGATAACGACCCAGGCCGGCGTGGCCAAGGCGAGCACGAGTGATTCGTTCTTCGCGCCCAAGGCAACCCTGCAGTGGAGCCCGACCGACGACCAGATGTATTACGTCTCGGTGGCTCAGGCCTTCAAGCCGAAGGGGTACACGCTGCTGAACCCCGGTATTGGCCAGTTCGATCCGCCGAATTCCCTGTTCAAGCAGGAAAAGCTGAACAACTACGAAATCGGTGCCAAGACGGAATGGTTGAACCGCAGCCTGCGCCTGAACGGCAGCCTGTTCTTCGAGGATTTCAAGAACAAGCAGGTGTCGACGTCGATGCCCTCGGCAACCATGCCGAACATGCTGGTGTCGCGTGCCAGCAATGCGGGCAAGGCCGAGGTCTGGGGCGCGGAACTGGAAGTCACCTGGTTTGCCACCGAGAACCTGAGTTTCAACCTGAATTACGCCTGGCTGGATACCGAGTACAAGGACTTCACGATCATCGGTACCGGCGGTACGGCTGCGTCGGTTGGCAACTGCATCGGCGTGGTGGCCACGGGTACCAGCCCGAGTGCCACCCAGTGCGTCATCGACTATGCCGGCAAGGAAATGGAAGGTGCGCCCGACCATGCGCTCAACCTGGGCACCCGCTACCAGCACCAGCTGGCCGGTGACATGCAGTGGTTCGTCGAGGCGGATGCCCGTTATCAGGACGAGCGCTTCATGAGTTCGGACAACCGCCTGATCTTCCCGTCGTACTGGCTGGCCGACTTCCGTCTCGGCATCAACAACGGGGCGTGGGATGTCGTTGCCTACGTGGACAATGCCTTCGATGACGATACCGTCAAGACCGGCTACAACGATGTGGATATCCCGGCGTATTTCAACCTGACCGG
>CAZMVP010000133.1:0-5557 GCA_964569355.1 uncultured Chromatiaceae bacterium
GTTCGGGCGACAGGCCCTCGACGCGCTTGGGCAGCCAGCGCAGGCCGAGCAGGATCAGGATGGTGGCCACCACTTCCACCAGCAGCTGGGTGGTGCCGAGATCCGGGGCCGACAACCAGATGAAGCTCACGCTGGACACCAGCCCCGCGCCGCCAGCCAGGATCAGTGCCGCCAGCCGGTGGAACTTGGCCTGGTTCGCGGCACCGATCGCGCAGGCCGCGCCCAGGGCCCAGAGCAGCGCGAAGGCCGGATCGATCGGCGTGCCATCCGTCACCACGCGGAATGATCCATGGCTGGCCGCCAGCACGCCGGCGACCAGGGCCAGCAGCACGATCAGCAACAGCTGGGGCTGGAGCTGCTGCGTCGGGAAGAAGCGCATGAGCCAGTCCGGCCAGTCCACGGTGCAGAGACGAAGCCAGCGCTCGAAGAGCCGCTTGCCGCTGAGAAGCCCCGTCAGTGGCGCGGCGTCGCGGCTGGCGAGATGGCGCCAGCCGCTGAAATACAGCGTGCAGCCCAACGCGAAGGCGACGAGGCTCATCACCAACGGCGTGGTCAGGCCATGCCATATTGCGAGGCTGTACGCCGGAACGGCATCCACGCCCAGCACCGAACCCGCCGCGGCCGCGAGCGACGGCCCGATGACCCGTGCCGGCAACATGCCGACCAGCAGGCAGGACAGCGCCAAAAGGCCGATCGGGAAGCGCATCCACGGCGGTGGCTCATGGGGCTCGCGCGGCAGCCTGGCGCGGGGCGTGCCGAAGAACACGCCACGGATGAAGCGCAGCGAGTAGGTCACGCCGAACGCGCTCGCCGCCACCGCGATCACCACGGTGGCGACATCGAGGAACGGACCATGCTCCACCGCCAGCGTCTCGGCCAGGAACATCTCCTTGGAAAGGAAGCCGTTCAGGAGCGGCACGCCGGCCATCGCCGCTGTGGCCACCACGGCCAGCGTCGTGGTGATCGGCATCACGCGACGCAGGCCGCCCAGCTGGCGCAGGTCGCGCGTGCCGGCCTCATGGTCCACGGCTCCCGCCGCCATGAAGAGCGAAGCCTTGAACGTGGCATGGTTGACGATGTGGAAGATCGCGGCCACCACGCCGAGTGAGCTGCCGAGGCCCGTGAGCATCGTGATCAGGCCGAGGTGGCTGATGGTCGAGTACGCCAGCACGCCCTTCAGGTCCTGCTCGAACATTGCCGACCAGGCGCCAAGGATCAGCGTGACGAGGCCTGCGCCGCCGACGATCCACAGCCACTGGTCGGTACCGCCCAGCACCGGCGAGAAGCGCACCAGCAGGAAGACCCCTGCCTTGACCATCGTCGCGGAATGCAGGTAGGCCGACACCGGTGTCGGCGCCGACATCGCCTGCGGCAACCAGAAATGGAACGGGAACTGGGCGCTCTTGCTGAAGGCACCGAGCAGGACCAGCACGAGCGCCGGCACGTAGAGGCCATTGGCCCGGATGGCCGGACCGGCGGCAAGGATCGCGTCGAGATCATGGCTGCCGGCCACGTGGCCGAGCAGAAGCACGCCAGCGAACAGGCACAGGCCGCCACCGGAAGTCACGATCAGCGCCATGCGTGCGCCATCGCGTGCCGGGGCGCCATGGCTCCAGTAACCGATCAGGAGGAACGAGAACAGGCTGGTCAGCTCCCAGAAGAACACGAGCTGGATCACGTTGCCGGAAAGCACGATGCCGAGCATCGAGCCCATGAAGGCCAGCAGCAGCGCGAAGAAGTGCGCCAGCGGGTCATCGGCCGGCATGTAGTAGCGGGCGTAGATGCCCACCAGTGCCCCGATGCCGCAGATCAACACCATGAAGAGCCAGCTGAAGCCGTCCACCCGCACGACAAGATCCAGGCCGAGGCCCGGTGCCCACTGGATCACGTGGCGCAGCACGCCACCGCCCGTGATCGACGGATACAGGGCGAGGGTCAGGCCGAGCGCGGCGAGTGCCGTGCCGATCATGAGCCACAAGGCGAATCGTCGTCCCGCCGTGCGCATCAGCACCAGCACGACGGCGGCCACGAAGGGCAGGGCAAGGACGATGCTTGGCAGGACGTTGTCAGGCATCAGCGGGCCATCCGGATACATCAGCGGGAGTTCGCTGTCGTGACTGATTCTATAGACCAGCCCGAGCGGCGGGCAAACACAACCGGAAGGCAGCTGCTACCATCCCGCCCGCATGGGGATCCTGGCGTTGTTGCTGAAGATCGTGCTGGCGCTCGCCGTGTTGCTGGTCCTCGCCGCGGCGGGCATCGTGCTGACGGCACTGGCCCGGGTGCCACGCACCATGTTCAATCCCGTCGCGACTGCGGCGGACAGCCGGGACAAGCGGCCGGTACTGGTCTTCGGTGCTTCCGGGAAAACGGGCAAGGAGGTCACCCGACTCTTGCGGCTGCGTGGCCTGCCGGTGACGGCGGCGGTGCGCGCCACGTCGGACCATGTCCCGCTTGCCGAACTTGGCGCACGGATCGTCGTGGCCGATGCAGTGGATGCCGGCGCCGTGGCCGCGGCATGTGCCGCCGACCACTACCAGGCGGTCATCAGCCTGATCGGTGGCTTGCGGGCTGATCCGCACCCGGACTTCCTTGGCAACCGTCACGTCATTGACGCGGCCAGGTCGGCGGGCATCCGCCGGTTGATCCTCGTCACCACGATCGGCGCGGGCGACAGCCTCAAGGCCACCAACCTGCTCACGCGACTCGTGCTGCGTCCGGTGCTGCCGCTGCGGACCATGGCCGAGGAACACCTCAAGGCGAGCGGGCTCGACTACACCATCGTCCGTCCCGGTGGCCTGCGGCCGGCGGGACGGACCGCGACGGGCACCGCCTGCCTGACCGAGGATCGCAGGGCTTTCGGCTACATCAGCCGCGCGGACCTCGCCGGGCTGATCGTTGCCGCGCTCGCCGATGACCGGACCATCGGCCACACCTTCGCGGCGGTCGATCCCGGAGTGCGCCTGCCGTGGCAGTGACGCGTGTCAGCCGGCCGCGGCGCGCTCCTCGGCCTCACGCTCCAGGATGGCGTACACGCGCCGGATGAAATCCGCCTGCCAGCGCATCCGCTCGGCCAGGTCGTCGCCCGTCACCTCGAAGGCCTCGACCTCTTGCGGGGCGGTGATGTCGTGCTTCGCCAGCAGCAGTTCCAGCGTGCGTTGCCGGTCGCGCAGCACCGCGACCTCGGCGGCCAGCGCCGAGACCATGGCCAGCAGCCGGTTCAGGTTGCCATCGGCATCGCCGGTGGCGAAGACGGGCCGCTCGCCCTTGACTGACCGGTCGATGCTCATGGTGTCGGCCTGTCTGATGCCGGCACCGTGGCGGCAAAGGCGGTCAGTGCAAACGGTCCGTTGACCCAGCAGCGGGCTGTTTCTCCGGAGGTTGGCGGGGCCAGCACCTGCACGGGGGTGAGCGCAACCTGCGTGTGTTCCGGTGCAAAGCCGGCCTCGCGCAGCATCGCAGGCCAGTCGAGCCCATGCATGCGCATCCAGAACGGCTCGTTGTTGTACCAGGCATCACCGTCGAAGATGATTCTCGTGAAGGGGTCCGGCAACCGATCGAGCGGTGGCAGGTCAACATGCAGCATCACGCCGCCCGGGGCGAGCAGCCGGCGCGACTCGGCGAGGATGGGCAGTACGGCATCAGCCGCGGTCTCGTGGAACATGATGTGGGACAGCACGAGGTCGAAGTGGCCGTCCGGGAAGCGGGTGTGCGCGGCATCCTGCTGGCTGAAATGCACGACCTTGCCCAGCGATTCCGCGCGCAGGTGCCCATAGCGGAGCAGCGCCGCGCCGATGTCGATGGCATGCACTTCAGCCTGCGGGAATGCATCGGCATACGCCAGCGTGGGACCCCCCACGCCGCAGCCCATGTCGAGGATCCGCCGTGGCGAGAAGTCCGGGAATGCACGCCGGAGGAAGGCGAGGCTGCTGTGTCCAAGGCCGCTGCCGTCCGGACCGCTGCCCGGGCTGTAGAGGTAGCCGCCGCGGTCATACAAGGCACCGGCGACGAGGTCATCGTCGCCGGTGGAGCGCTGGTAGCTGCCGGGCATGCAGTGGATGTCGACGAGGTCGAGGTAGGCGGGCACCGGCAAGCCGGGATCGAGTTCAAGCGAGCCCCTGGCCCTGCCTTGCACCTGCCGGTAGGCAGCCGTGAGCTCCGGGCCGGTGCGGTCGAGCGTGTCGATCACGCTGTTCCAGATCATGTCCTGGCTCACGCGATGCAGGTCACAGAAGAACTGGTAGGCCGGCAGGCCGAGCAACTCGTGGCGGGCAACATCCAGTGCATCGAGTGGCCGGCCCTCGCGGGCCTCGAAATCCGGCGCGATGCCGCCACGAAAGGCCTTGCCCACGGCTTCCCGCAACGGGCCGAACAGATGCCGGCGCAGTCCCATCGCGTAACGCTGGCGGGCCGCCTCGTCATGGGACGGCCGGGGAAAAGCATCATTGTGGTGGTTCCCGGTCGCGTCCATGACTAGGTCTCGAATTCTGTGCAGGAGTCGGAAGATTGGTCGTGCAACGTGATCCCGCAAGCCTTCAGTCCGCCGACGCGTGGAGCGGTTTCCCGTCTGGAGCTGAGCCTCAACGGGTAATTCTTCGACGCAGGCAGCCAATCAGCCCGAGCCCGGAACCGAGCAGCCATGCAGTGGCTGGTCCGGGCACAACATTGAGCGATTGCACCGTAGCTTGAGCGCTGGCCAATGCGCGCACTTGGTCCGGGTCGGATCGATCCTCGATGCTGTAGCCAATCGCTCCTCCGAAGTTCCATGTCGACGGCCACTGAGGAGGCAAGAGCGTGTCGGAATCCAGCGGTAACGGCCCACTTGCATCACAGTCAACGTAGCAGGACGTCAGCAATGCCAGAAAGAACGTAGGAACCGCCGAAATCGGGTTGCCAGCTTCATCGCTGCTCCTTGCTTCCCAGAGATCTCCAAGCCCTCCCCCAATGTTGTTGCCGATCGTGATCTCGTTAGTTGGGAAACCCGCTACCGAACTGGCGCCGATCTGTATGCTCATGCTCGTCACCGCAAAGCGGCCCCAAAGCGGCTCACCCGGCAGTTCATCCGGACTTTCGCTGTCGTAGGTTATCGATATCGCGACGGGGCTGCCTAGTTCCGCGGGAAATGGCAGCAGGCTACTTCGATCGTCGACGTAGGATAATGAGCCGGTCGCGACGACGGTGACGCTCGCGGCGTGGCCAGGCACGGCCCCTACAAATAGCAACGCGGACAGCGCCCGAAGAACGGTGGTTGATACGTTCCATCTTTTCATGACGTGCCTCCGGAGCAGCTGAAATCTGTAGCCGTCAACGCAATTCATGTCAGTGTGGAAAGGTGAATTCGGATTCTTTCACTACACCGACATGGACGCAATCCAGCGATTGTTATGTCATGTGACGCATTGGCGTCGCCGAGCGAACCAATCAGTTCAGAGTAAGGGCCAAACTGCTGACAATCGCCGACACGGGCACTCCGAAGGCAATTCCCTCGATGGCGGTGCCGGTTTCCTTGAACTGCACGATGGCCTGGATCCGTCCGTTGGCGTCGAACAGCGGGCCG
>CAZMVP010000134.1:0-5537 GCA_964569355.1 uncultured Chromatiaceae bacterium
CTGCTCGCCATCGCCAACGGCGCCCTGCGTGAAGCAATCCTCGTGCCCACGCTGGGCGATCCCGCCGGCCTGGCGCTCAGCGGCATCCTTCTATCAGTGCTGATCATCGTGGCCGCCTATGTGGCCCTGCCGTGGCTCAACGCGTACCGCAAGCCGCAACTCCTCGGCATCGGCGTCGGCTGGCTCGCCCTGACCGTCGTCTTCGAATTCTGCCTTGGCCTGTGGCAGGGCAAGCCCTGGTCCGTGATCCTGGACGCCTACACCTTTGAAGCGGGCAATCTTTGGCCGCTGGTACTCGTGGTCACGGCCGCGGCGCCCTGGCTTGCCGTCCGACTCAGGAATTGGTTCTGACGCTGCAAGCCACGGGGTGCAGCAGGACAAGCCGTGTTCAGGCTTCCGGCCGCCGCCAAAGCCACAGCGCGATGACCAGCATCGCCACCGGAACGCCGATCCGCACTGCCATCGGCAGCGGCAGGAATTGCAGTGCCACCGAGCTCCCGGTCATGCCGAGGATGGATACCAGCTTCGCGCGTCGCGGTACCGCCCCGCGTTCGCGCCAGGCGCGGATCGGCGCGCCGTAGGTCCGGTGCCCCAGCAGCCGTTCTTCGAGCGACGGCCAGCCCTTGCCGCCGGCCCAGGCCGCGGTGATCAACAGGGGAATGGTCGGCAACACGGGCAGCATCGCGCCGACCACCGCCAGTGCGAGCGAGCAGAGCGCGGCGAGTCGCCACGCGATGATCCGGGTCCCGCGGAACATGGGCTGATTGTAGATGGGTTCGCCGTGAATTGGGCAATACCGTGGCTTGACCTGGATCATGTGTGTCGGTCAGGCTCCCGCCACACTGCGTGTGTCATCACCGGAGGGTCCGCGACCGATGCAGATCGAAGTCATTCTCGAACCGGACCTGACTCCGGCCCAGGTCGCCGAGCTCGCCGTGGTGGCCGAGGGCTGCGGCATCCGCGCGCTGTGGCATTCCAATTACTACGCCCACTGGGATCCCTTCGTCACGCTGGTGCCGGCCGCGCTCGCCACCCGCAGGATCCGCCTTGGCATCCTCGCGGTGAGTCCGTACGAGCTGCATCCGCTGAAGATGGCGAATTCCATCCTGAGCCTGAACGAGATCAGCAACGGCCGCGCGATGCTGGCCGTGGGCGGTGGCGGCGCGGTGCTGAGCGCGATCGGCCCGCAGATCAACCACAAGAAGCTGCGCATCGTGCGTGGCGTGCGCGAAGCGCTGGAGATCCTGAAATCCGCCACGACCGGCCAGTTCAGCATGGGCTACAAGGGCGAGATCTTCCAGGTGACGCGTCCGCACAAGATGACCTGGGCCAAGGCCACGCCGCCCGTGATCTATGCCTGTTCCACGGGTCCGCAGATGCTCCGGATGGGCGGTGAGCATGCCGATGCCGTGCAGATGAGCGACATCATTCCGTCGATGGCGGCCGAAGCGGTGGCCAATGTCCGCGAGGGCCTGGCCCGGCGCAAGGCGCCGGCGCCGGACTTCCGGATCGGCAATTTCTGGGCCTGGCACATCAAGCAGGACCGGGAAAAGTCGATGTACGAGGCGCGGCGGGAGCTGGTCTACCGCGGCGAGATGGTGCCGCCGTTCAACGGGTTGGAGCATGTGCTCGATGCGGCGGAGATCGAGCTCGTGAAGAAGCACTGGCTGAACTTCGTCAAGGCCTACCGTACGCGGTCGGGCGTGATCGAGGGCGTGCCGGCACCGCTCATCGAGCACCTGATTGCCGAGCTTTCCTCGGCGGGCGACCCGGGCCAGATCGACGGGCAGCTTGAGCGCTACCGGCAGTTCGCGGATGCCGGTGTCACCGACCTGGCCCTGCGCCTGTTCGACGACCCGATGGCCGGGCTGAAGCTGATTGCCGAACGGGTGGTACCGGCCTTCGAGCGGGCCTGAGCGCTACGGGGTTGTCCGTACTGCGACCGGATGCCGGACTGTGAAACAGTCGCGCCGACCAACATGAAAGGTAAGCCATGCGCTTGAAGCTCCTGACTGTCGTCGCCCTGCTGGCCGCCCTGGCCAATGTCCCGGCCATTGCCGCTACCCCGGCTCCGGCTGATGTTGTCGTGGCGTTCAACAAGGCCATCACCGCGCGACATGTCGACGAGGCATTGAAGTTGCTGGCGCCGGGCTCCGTGCAGTACACGCTCAGGTCTTCGCACCCGGACATGGGTGATGCCGCCACGAAGCTGACCGGTGATCTCATCACCCACTGGCGTGTGGTGACTTCCGTGGTGCTGCCCGCCACGGCGGCCTACGATCGCCTCGCGACGGTCACGGAGACCCGCGTGGACGGCGAGCTCGCCACCGTCTGGGCCATGATTTCCAGCACCACGGTGGAGCGCGATGGCACGAAGCGCCAGGCGAAGTTCAGCGAGGTCTACCTGATGGTGCACACGGCCGATGGCTGGCAGATCGGCGCCATGGCAGACAACCGGATGAGCAGCGACGTGACCCCGGATGCGCCGAAACCGAAACCCTGACATCGGGCATGCCTTCGGGAACTACTGACTTGCCGATGGTGGCTGCACTGCCATAGAACTCATCTCCTGCCGGACGAAAACCCTTCGAAGGGGCGTTCAACATGGGGGAGATGATGTCGATGTCGTTGCCAAACCGTTCCCGGGGGACCGTATCCACGGCCGTGGCCCTGCTGGCTGCACTGGCCACTGCGCCGGTATCGGCACAGGCCATCGACGAGATCGTCGTGACCGCCAAGCAGCGCGAACAGCGGCTGCAGGACGTGCCGCTGTCGATCGCGGTGATGAATGAGTCCGAACTCGAGCGGGCGCACATCACCGAATTGCGTTCGCTCGCGGAGTTCACGCCCAACCTCGTGTTCACCGCCGGTCTCGGCCGCGAGTCGCCGAGCACGCTCGCCATCCGCGGCATCGCGCCCAACACCGGCGACATCCGGCTGCAGGGCGTCAGCATGTTCCTTGACGGCGTCTACCTCGGCGGTGCCGTGCAGAGCCTGGACCTGACGCAGCTCGAGCGCGTCGAGGTCCTCCGCGGCCCGCAGGCCACGACGTTCGGGCGCCAGACCTATGCCGGCGCGATGAACTACGTGACGAAGTCCCCGCGCACCGATGAACTCACCGGCGTGGTCAAGTCCAGCTACTCCAGCAATCGCGGGTCGGACGAGGACAACTGGCAGCTGACCGGCAACTTCCGG
This sequence comes from uncultured Chromatiaceae bacterium, assembly GCA_964569355.1. Lineage (GTDB taxonomy): Bacteria > Pseudomonadota > Gammaproteobacteria > Steroidobacterales > SHZI01. The sequence goes on from CAZMVP010000134.1 coordinate 3,196, forward strand.
ATGCCGCTCGTCCAAAACCTGCTGTGGGTCGAGCTCGGCGGCACGAAGAAGGTGCTCGGCGAGATGAGCACGAACGGCTCCCGCGTGGCCCGCAACACCCCCAGCGAGGTGGACCGCGAGATTCGCGCGGGGCGGGAAACCACCGAGGCCTTCAACGGCGCGCTGTTGATCGAGCCGATGGAGAACCTGTCGATCAAGCTGCGCGCAATCCTGAGCAAGGACCGCGATGGCCCGCCGCTTGCCGTGGCCACCCATCCGCAGGAGTGGGCGGCCAATGGCGTGTCGACGGCCGTGCGCGCCAATGGCGTGGTCTGGCCCACGGGTGACCTTTTCGCGCCGTCGTATTCGGCCGTCAGCTGCGACTCCGCCGCCGGCCGTCCACTCGACTGCGGCGTGGACCGCAACCGCCATTTCTTCTCGTCCATCGTCAACTACAAGCTCGGCGACTACGAGTTGAGCTACCTCGGCGGTTGGGCCAGCGATGAACGCTGGAGCAACACCGACCTGTACCTGCGCGGCGCGAGCCCTGATCCGTTCTTCGGGGCCACCTACAGCCGCCCGGGTCCTGGCGGCACCTTCCTCGACAGCAAGGCAGCGCCGTATTTCAGCGCCCAGCACGAGGACTACAAGAACCAGAGCCACGAGCTGCGGCTGCTCTCGCCGGTCGGCGAGAAGGTGACCTGGCGCGCCGGCCTCTATTACTTCTCCGAGAGCGAGCGCTTCGGCGTGGCCTCGCTCAAGTCTCCGACCAACCCGGATGGCACCTTCCGTGGCAAGCAGGAGGTGGAGAACTATGCGGTGTTCGGCGGCCTCACTTACGCGATTACCGACCAGTGGTCCGTCGAAGGCGAGGCGCGCTGGCAGCGGGAAGACAACAAGCTGGGTCCCTGCCTGTCGGGCGAGTGTTCGGCGGCGAACGTGCGCACGAACTGGACGACGGAGCGGGATAACGACTTCCTGCCGCGCCTGACCCTCACCTACCGGCCCGACAAGGACATGATGCTCTATGCACTCTTCTCGCAGGGCACCAAGACGGGCCGCTACAACACCAATCAGGCCACCAACTTCCTGTATGTGGAGCCGGAACAACTCGACAACTACGAGATCGGCGCCAAGACCGAATGGCTCGATGGCCGCCTGGTCGTGAATGCCGCGGCTTTCCTGATCCGCGTCAAGGACCAGCAGTTCTCGACGGTCGCGCTGATCAACGGTGTTCCGCAAACCGCCTACCAGGGCATCGGCAAGTCGGATGCGGAGGGCTTCGAGCTGGATGGCCGGCTGGTCATCACCGACAACTGGTCGGCATCGGCCGGCATCGCCTACTCGTCGCAGGAGTACACCAACAACTTCGTCCCGACCGACACCAATCTCGTCAACCTGTTCAACGGCGAGACCTTCAAGGGCAAGTCCGCGATGAGCCTGCCGGAGTGGACCGGCTATGTGTCATCCCAGTACGTGCAGCCGATCAAGGCGGGAATGGAGCTCGTGTTCGATGGCAGCGTGACCTACCGCGGCGATTCCTACGCCGACCAGGCGAACCTTGCCACGGTGCCGGAGATCACGCGCGTCAACCTGCGGACCTCGCTCAACACGAAGCACTGGGAAGTGGCAGCCTTCGTCCAGGACCTGTTCTCCAACGATGATCCGGTGGCAGGCCTGACCAACGCCACCAACGTCTGCCTGAACCTGGCGCCGCCCACCGGCCAGCCCAACTATGCTGCCGCCCAGCGATGCCTGGCCGTGGTCATGGACCGCGGTCGCGAGGTGGGCGCAAACCTGACCTACCGTTTCTAGCGGCCCGTTGCCGCACCGGCCTCCGGATGGGGCCTGCACACCGTGATCGATTAACATGGTGTGCAGGCATCCATCATTCCTGCCTGCAGGAGCACCGGAAATGAAAACATTGCCCAGGCTGGCGGTTGTCGCCCTCGCGATGATGGCAACGGCACCGGCCGTCATCGCCCAGTCGTGGGGTTTCCCGCGCAACAACGACCGCACCGGCAACTGGGAGGGCTATGCGGGCCTCCGCTACCTCTTCAGCGACTCCGTCGATTTCCAGGGCGGATCCGCGATCGACACCGATGGCGAACCCGGCTTCGGTTTCGGCTTCGGTTACAACTTCAGCCCGCACCTGCTGGTCAGCGGGGATTTCTCGTTTGCCAGCGTGGACTACGACGGCATGGTGCAGTCGGCCGACACGCCGGGTGACCGCACCGCCATTTCCGGGCAGTTCGACGTGGGCAGCATCACGGCCAACGCCACCTGGCACTTCCTGGCAGGCCCGCTGACGCCGTTTGTCAGCGTGAATATCGGCTACGTGTCGGTGGACACCAACATCGCCA
>CAZMVP010000135.1:0-5513 GCA_964569355.1 uncultured Chromatiaceae bacterium
CCCCGCACGTGGGCGGCAGCACGCAGGAAGCCCAGAGCAACATCGGCATCGAAGTTGCCGCCAAGCTGGTGCGCTACAGCGACAACGGTTCCACGCTTTCCGCGGTCAATTTCCCGGAAGTCTCCCTGCCCGAACACCCCGGCAGCCGCCGCATCCTGCACATCCACCGCAACGTGCCCGGCATGCTCTCGCAGATCAACGAGGTGTTCTCGCGCGAGCAGGTCAACGTCAACGGCCAGTACCTGCAAACCGACCCTTCCATCGGCTACGTCGTCATCGACGTCGGCACCTCGGAAGCACGGGCCTCGGCGCTGCGCGAGGCGCTCGCGGCCATCCCCGGAACCTTGCGCACCCGCGTGCTGTACTGATCCCTGCGCAAATGAGGACGGCGCGCGGAAACCCCGCGCGCCGTCCGGAATCGGGGCCGCCGCCGGGCGACGGCGGCCACCGGGTCAGTCGTTGAACTCGCAGCGCCCGAACTCCGCCCCGGCCTGGAGCTTGCTCCGCAGGCCGCCGGGCAGTCGTGGCCACCGACTGCCCGGCCTCGCACACATACACCTCGCGCAGGTCGATGAGCCAGGAGAACTGCACGCCCGCCAGGCCGCCGATGATCGTGTCGCCGACGCCGCTGATGGCGGTGGGATTGTCGATCGGCAAGTCCTGCGCCTCGACCACGCCCTTGCGGTGCAGGAACTCGCTCATCAGCATCCAGCCCAGGTCCTGCACCCAGATCGCGCCGTAGGTGCCGGTCATGAAGCTGCCGGCGCGGCCCACCAGCACGGTTCCCGCATCGTTGCTGCCGAACACGTCGATCGGCACCGAGCCGGCCATGTCGTAGACCTCCTCGGGCGTTTACTGCTCGCAGAGATTGCTGCCGAAGAAGTCCAGGTACGGGATGTGGGTGCAGTAGCGCAGGCTGTCGATGTTGGTGAAGGCCGCGGGCGAAGTGCCCTGCAGCGCGTTCCACAGCAGGATGCCGGTAACGCGATAGTCCTCGTCCATGCCGCTGAGGGCCACCACGCTGCCGTCGTGGTTGACCGCATTGGCGTCGTAGGCACCGGTCAGCGCCGTCAGATCGATCTGCGGACCTTCGTCCACCCAGGCCCAGGCCTTCTCGAAGTTGGAATTGCCCAGCACCACGCGACCGTTCCCGGACACCGTGTTGGCGCGCGTCCAGGGCTGGTTCGGATCGTGCACCAGCTCGCGCATTCCCGCCGCGTCGCGGATCATCGGCACGATCTCGTCGTTGCTGCCCTGGCAGCTCCCGTTGCCGTCCCGGTCCACGTAGGCCAGCCCCACGACGGTACTCGCATCATCGGTGATGCCCATCGCCACCGCGCTGTCGGAACCTGCGTTGCTGTCGCCGCCGCAGCTGTTGCCGTTGAGGTCGCCCAGCGCCTGGATGCTGCCGCCCTCGGCCCAGATGCCCGGCTCGCGGATGCCGTTGCCGTCGGGGTCGACCTGCACCGCAAGGTGCGTTCCCGGCCCGTCGATGGAACCTGCGTAGGAGGCCACGCCGTCGGGCAGCACGGTGATGCCGGCAGTTCGATCCCACAGCAGGGTCTGCTCGCCGCTGCCGACGGTACCGCCGGCGCGGTTGCCGTCGGTGGACAGGGACGACAGATAGGCCGCCACCAGCGGCGTGAACTGCACGCCGTCGTCGAAACCGTTGTAGGTGATGTCGGCCGTGGCGACCTGCCCTGCGACCGCCGCGATGGGCGTCAGGGTGCAGGCGGCGTCGCTGATCGGATTGGCGCTTTCCGCGGTGTTCCAGTATTCGCCCTGCGAAGCCATCGACTGCGGCTCGGTCGGATAGCCGCCTTCCGCGATCGGCTCGATGTAGAGCGCATAGCTCTGGCCCGGCGTCAGACCGCGCAGGGTGAAGCGGCCGTCCGGCCCGAGCATTGCCTGGGTGGCGCTGCCGGTCATGTCCGACACGGCATCGCCGACGGGATCGGCCACGTTGCGCGCGATCACGTTGATGCCCGAATACTGCGTGACGCCGTCCTTGAGCCGCAGCACGCCGCTGATGGTTCCGGTTTGCGCCAGGTACTGCGCGGTCGGATAGAGGTTGGAAATGCCGCTGACGTCGTCGGGCAGGTCGACGCTGGCCTGCGCCTCGCCGCCCGGCCCGGCCGAATCGATGAACGGGTACATGGTCTCGATGGAATCCGCACCGATGCGCTGCGACGGGTCGGAGCCCTGGTCGGTGTAGCTGTAGAGCGGCGCCACGCAGCCGGGAACGCCCGGATACCACGGCATCGAAGGGGTGCTCTGGTAAGCCATGACGCCGTTGACCTGCGAGTGCGACAGGTTGATGGCGTGGCCGATCTCGTGGGTGAACACGCCCGCGTAGCGTTCGCCGCGCGTGTCGGCCTCGAAGCCGCCGCGGAACAGCGAATCGGGCTCGTCGTACCAGTCGTCGCCCTGATCCAGCGCGTTCACCGCATAGCCGTTGAGCACGGTGAACGACTCGGTGATGTGGTCCTGGCCGTCGCCGAATTCCGGCGAGGAAATGCCCAGCACCCAGTTGCGGCTCACCCCGAAGTAGTCCTCCATGATGCTGCCGTCGGTGTCATAGATCACCCAGAATCCCCGGCCGTTCTGCGCGCCGATGAAGTCACCCGCGTTGGCGCCGGTCACATCGCTCACGCCGGTCATGGATTCGATGGTGCCCTGGATGGTCGCGGCGAAGGTGGCCGTCGGCACGTTCGACCACTGCTCGAAGGCGGCGGCGGTCAGCTCGTTCCCGCGCTCCAGCGTGACGAAGGGCGTGACTTCATCGAAATCGAAACTGAAGGCGCCGCCGCCGTCGGCGTAGACCGGAATCGGGCCGTTGGCCATGTTCCACACCACCGGCTTGAGGGTTCCGGTTTCGTCGGAAACAATCAGCGGCCCGGCCGCCTGCGCGGTGAAGGCGGTGGCCAGCGCGCAGGCGAACGCGGCGCGGCGAAGGATCAGGCGGCTCATCGGATCACCCCCCGCTCGATCATCTGTTCCTTCACGATGCGGCCGATCAGCCCGAGCAGGGCGGCGGTTCCGACCGGGCCGTGCGACTGGAGCAGCGCCTGCTCGTCCGCGCTGAGCGCGTTGGGCGAAACGGTGATGTTTTCGAACAGTCAGGCGTTGTCGTAGACGTTGGACAGGCGGTCATTGACCCGCGTCAGCTTGCCCTGGGCCAGACCGGAAGTCGTCTGCAGCCCGGTCTTGGCCGCCGGGTGGTAGAGGAAGGCCACGACGTATTCGTTCTCGCGCCACAGCGGGAATTCCGCCGGCGTCACCATCAGCAGGCGCTGGCCGTTGGGCAGAGTGCGCGGCTTGATCAGACCGAACTGGCGGAAGGTGTAGTCGCCCGGGCCGACGCCGCCCTTCGGGCTGACGCCCACGGCGATCGTGACTTCGGTGTAGGGCATGCCGTTGGCATCCACGCCGTCGCTCACCTTGCGCACCGTGCCGGCCACGATGCTCTGGGAACTGGCGATCAGCTGCACCAGGTTCTGCCGACCCGCAGGCGCGTTCGCCCCGGCGATCGGCACCATCATCAACACCATGGCTGCCACTGCAGACAGCCGCTTGCACCACGCGAACCCGCCCATGAAGACTCCTGAAAGGTTGAAGGACCGCCGGAACGGCCTCCGCCGACGGCAGACTGAACCCTAGTTTTCCCATGGATTTCATGCAATTGGGAGAAACCCTTGGTTTCCTTAGGGGATTCCCCTAGGGAAGGTCTGATCAAGACTCCTCCGTCGTTCCAGCGCAGGCTGAATCCATTCTTGAACAGCAACATGGATCCCGGCCTTCGCTGGGATGACGACATGTCAGCCATGCGCGCCCGACCGGGCCGCTTCCGCGCTTTCCGTATAATTCCCCTTCTGACCTTTCGGAATCCGCCGCCTTGCACGAGAAAGTCGCCGAACTGCTGGACCTGCTGCGCCTGGAGCGCATCGAGGACACGATCTTCCGCGGCCAGAGCCGCGACATCGGCACCCGGTTCGTGTTCGGCGGACAGGTGCTGGGCCAGGCGCTGAGCGCGGCCCAGCGCACCGTCGATCCGGCGCGCCAGGTGCATTCGATGCACGCCTACTTCCTGCGCGCCGGCGACATCGAGCAGCCCATCGTCTACCTCGTCGACCAGACCCGCGACGGCGGCAGCTTCTCGGCGCGCCGGGTCACGGCGGTGCAGCACGGCCAGCCGATCTTCGTGGCTTCGGCCAGTTTCCACATTCCCGAGGCCGGTCCCGAACACCAGCTCTCGCCGCCCGAGGTGCCGATGCCCGAGGACCTGCCCGAAGGCCCCAATCTTTCCGCCGAGGAACTGGCCCGCCTGCCGGCCAAGGTGCAGCGCTGGCTGACCAAGCGCGACGCCTTCGAGTTCCGCCACGTCTATCCGCGCAACGAGCTCAATCCGACCAAGCAGCCGCCCTACCAGCAGATCTGGTTCCGCCTCGCCGACCGCATCGACGACGATCCGGCCCTGCACCATGCGCTACTCGCCTACGCCTCGGACTTCCACCTGATCGGCACCAGCACCCTGCCGCACGCCGTTTCCTACCTGCAGCCCAATGTGCGCATGGCCAGCCTCGACCACGCACTGTGGTTCCACCGGCCGCTGCGGGTGGACGAATGGCTGCTGTATGCCTGCGACAGCCCTTCGATGCAGGACAGCCGCGGCCTTGCGCGTGGCAGCATCTACACCCGCGACGGCAGGCTGGTGGCTTCCAGCGCGCAGGAAGGGCTGGTGCGCGTGACCGGCAGCGGCGGCTGACGTGCGCAAGGTCTTCAGCTCGGTCCGGCTGGAAAACGCCGAGGGCGTCGCCGCGCTGCTGAACGCGCAGGGCATCCAGACCCGCATCACCAACGGACGCTCCTACAAGGGCAGCCGCCGGCGCGGCTTCTCGTATCGGGAAGGCTCGCAGCAGGAAATGCCGGAAGCCGCGGTCTGGGTGGTGCACCCGGACGACCAGCCGCAAGCGCGCGCGCTGCTGCGCGAGGCCGGACTGATGGATTCCACCCGCGACAGCTACCTGCCCGAATCGACCCTGCCCGCCGCCCGGCGGCGCAGCGCCGCGCAGAACGTGGCGCGGGTGCGCGTCTTCCTGCTGGCGACGATCGTGATCGTGCTCCTGCTCAGCGTCTCGCGCGGCTGTCGCCACGAAGCGGTTCCGGACGCGCCGCAGCCCAAACCCGCGCCCGAAAGTCACATCGTGCCCGTCGATCTGTCCCTGGACTGATCCTTGCATCCGCACCGTCCTCCATGAACCGCGCCGAAGCCCTCAATCTCCTGATCGACGAACACCTGCCGGCCGCACAGGCGGGAGATTCCGGCGCCTACGGGCGCATCGTCAGCGGCTGCCAGAACGGCATCACCGCCATCGCGCTGGCCATCACCCGCGACGTGCCGGCCAGCGAGGACATCGCGCAGGAGGCCTTCCTCAACGCCTGGACCCATCTGCCGCGGCTGCGCAACCGCGCCAGCTTCCTGCCCTGGCTGCGCCAGATCACCCGCAATCTCT
>CAZMVP010000136.1:0-1449 GCA_964569355.1 uncultured Chromatiaceae bacterium
CGCAAGCGCGGTGGCCGTGGTCGGGTTCTCCGAGGCGATCTGCTCGCGATTTCCGGTCGGGTGCCAGCCGGACGCGGACCAGCAGCCCGGGTTCAATTCCGACAGGCCCAGGGCTTCCAGCACCTTACGCATGGTCATGGCTCCGTTGCCGGCCGCGGTCGCCGGCGGCGATCACCCGGGCGGACACTTCCTTGCCGGCGCCATTGGCGTAGTACTGGCCGAAGCGGTTTGCCAGGATGTCGGCCAGCGCGAACTGCTCCTGGCGCACGAAGCCGCGATAGCGTGCCGGATCGCGCAGCACGGTATCGAGTACCGCGCAGATCCCCGCGGCCGTCGTGATCTGGATGGCCGACCACAGCCGGCCGCCGATGACCTGCGGGTACACCTTGTTAACGTAGTTCTCCTCGCGCAACTCGCCTTCCTGCAGGCCGGTGACGGCCGCATAGACGATGATCACGTCCTGCAGCGTCTGCGGCACCGAGTTCTCGAGGATCCGCTTCAAGGTGTCGCGATCCTGGTTCAGCTTCAGGCCATTCATCAGCAGTTGCATCTGCTCGCAGTGGCCGGGATAGCGGATGGTCTTGTAGTCCATGGTTTCGACGTCCCGGCCGAAACTTTCTGCCAGCGAACCGAGTCCGCCGGAAGTATTGAAGGCCTCGTAGGAGGTTCCGTCAATCGCGATCTCTTCCAGCCCTTCGAGTGGCAGGACCTCGCGGACTTCGCCGTTGACGACGCAGTGGCAGAGGTTGCCGTATTCATTGATGAGCCCCTCGGTGGACCAGGTCAACGAATACTTGAGCACGTTGTTCGGATGCTGCGGGAGCGCGCCAACCCGCAGCTTCACGGTGCGCACGGTGTCGAAATGCCGGATCAGTTCGGCGGCGACGATGCTGATGAACCCTGGCGCCAGCCCGCACTGGGGCGCGAAGGCCGTGTCGGCGCCATCGGCAATCCGCAGCACGGCGCCGGCCGAGCGCACGTCTTCGGTCAGGTCGAAATAGTGGGTGCCCGCGGAGCGGGCGATCTTGGCAACGGCTTCGTTGCAGTAGTAGGGCAGGCTGGACACGACGGCGGTGATCGCGTGTGCACGGAGTGCGGCCGCGAGCGCAGTGCCGTCGGTCGCATCGAGGTCGAGAGCCTCGACGATGCCTGCCTTGCCTTGCCGCGGGCCCGCCTGCTGCCGGTGGGCGGTCGCGACATCCGCCGCGACGCCTGGCCGCGCGTCTCCCAGGAAAATGTCGTAGTCACCGGATTCAGCGAGCAGTCCGGCAATCAACGCGCCGATCTTCCCGGCGCCCAGCACGAGTACCCGATTCATGATCCGGCCCTCCTCCCGGCACCATTGCCGGACGCATCGCAGCCATGGATATACCACTGCTGCGTGCCCGGCGATTGTGGCAGAGTTGGGGAAACACCAACCACGTCACGCCAGCCGCACGGCACGGGCCG
>CAZMVP010000136.1:1549-5508 GCA_964569355.1 uncultured Chromatiaceae bacterium
GTCGGCCAGCGGGGCCCCGGCCGATTTCAAGGCGCTGATGGCCAAGGCCGATCCAGACAAGGGCAAGACCCAGTTCCTGCAGTGCCGGGCCTGCCATAGCGTGGAAGCCGGCGGCGCGAACAAGGTCGGCCCCAACCTGCACGGCATCTTCGGCCGCAAGGCCGGCCTGACACCGGGCTTCAACTATTCGGATGAGCTCAAGAATTCAAACGTCGTCTGGTCAGTCGACACGCTGGACCACTGGCTGGAGCGTCCCAGCGAGCTCGTTCCCGGCAATCGCATGGTGTTCGTCGGCATCCACAACGCGCAGGACCGCGCCAACCTGATTGCCTATCTCGAGCAGGCCGCGGGTGGCGATGTGGCCGGCACCGGCGCTACGCAAAGCGCTGCCACGCCACCGTCGCCCAACTGAGGAAGGCCAGCACGAGGGCCAGGAACACCGCCGCGGAGGCGAGGTCCTTGGCCCGGCCCGCCAGCGGGTGGTGTTCCTCGCTGATGCGATCCACGGTGGCTTCGATCGCGGAATTGAGGATTTCCACGATCATCACGACGAGCCAGGAGCCGACCAGCACCAGCCGTTCCAGCGGGCTCTGGCCCAGCCAGAACGCGAGCGGCAAAAGCACGATGGCCAGCAGGACCTCCTGGCGGAAGGCTTCTTCGCCACGCCAGGCGGCCACGAATCCCGCCATGGAATAGCCGAAGGCAGCCCGCAGGCGGGGCAGTCCGCGCTTCTTTTGCTTGGTCATGGTGAAAAGCATAACGAATAATCAGGCAGTTGGATCGTGATGCTTGACTTGGCATCATCGCCGGGAGGCCATGCCGGTAACAGTTCCGTAACATCAGCCTGTTGCAATACTCCAGTTCAGCAACCCGACGGATGGTCATGGCGGTACACAGAATTCTGGTCGTCGAGGACGAGGTGCCGATCCGGCAGATGATCGCCTTCAACCTGAAGCGCGCCGGTTTCCTGGTGGATGAGGTCGGCGACAGCCAATCGGCCCGCGTACAGATCGCCAACCAGCGCCCGGACCTGCTGCTGGTGGACTGGATGTTGCCCGGTTCGAGCGGCCTCGAGTTGATCCGGCTGCTCCGGCGCGAAGAGGCCAGCCGGCAGATCCCGATCATCATGCTGACGGCCCGCGCCGACGAGCGGGACAAGATCACCGGCCTGGACGGCGGAGCCGACGATTACATCACCAAGCCGTTCTCGCCCCGCGAACTGCTGTCGCGCATCAACGCGATCCTGCGGCGCGCAGCGCCGCCGACCGACGAGCCCCGGGTTGCCGGTAACCTGCGGCTGGACCCGGTCAGCCACCAGGTGTTCGTGGGCGGGCAGGAGATTGCGGTGGGGCCCACCGAATTCCGGCTGCTGAAATTCCTGATGGATCATGCCGATCGGGTCTACAGCCGGGCCCAACTGCTGGATGCCGTGTGGGGGCAGAACGCCTACGTCGAGGAACGAACGGTTGATGTCCACATCCGACGGCTTCGGATGCCGCTCGAGGCATTCAATGCCGATGGCCATATCCAGACCGTCAGGGGAGCCGGCTACCGGTTCGCCAGTCGGCTGAATCCAGCCTGATCGCCCCGATGCCCAAGGCATGGACCTGGACCCTGATCCGCTACTCGGTGGCATTGCTGGCCGGTGCCGCCATCGGCCTGTTCTACGGCCATCCGGTGGTCGGTGCCTTGCTGGTCGCGCTCGGATTGCTGGCTTGGCAGCTCTACAACCTGTACCTGCTGGAACGGTGGCTGGCCACGGGACGCATCACCGAGATTCCCGATGGCGATGGCATCTGGCCGCCGGTATTTGCCAGGATCCAGTTCATCAAGAGCAAGGCAAAGCGGCGCGGCAAGCGTTTTCGCAGGTTGATCAAGGACTTGCGGGCATCCACGGAGGCATTTCCTGATGGTGGCGTGATCCTGAATTCCCGCCACGAGATCGTCAATTACAACCAGGCTGCGCGAGTGCTGCTGGGACTGAAGTCGCGGCGCGATCGGGGGCAGCGCATCGAGAACCTGATCCGCCAACCGGCCTTCGTGGAATACCTGCACGACCCGGCCGGGCGTGAATCCGTGGAAATTTCTTCGCCGATCAACGGGGACGGCTGGCTGTCTTGCCGCCTGATTCCCTATGGTCCCGACCAGAACCTGCTGATGATCCGCGACATCAGCCAGCGGATGAAGATCGAGAAGATCCGGCGGGATTTCGTGGCCAACGCATCGCACGAACTGCGCACCCCGCTGACCGTCATCATGGGGTACCTCGATGCCCTGGGTGATGACCCCGGGCTGGCGCCGGCATGGCAGGAACCGATCCAGGTCATGCACGAGCAGGCAGAGCGGATGCGACGCCTCGTGGATGACCTCCTGCAATTGTCCAGGCTGGAATCCAGCGAGCCGGTGCCCCGCGGCCGGGTCGTTGACGTCGCGGCCATCGTGGCCGCGGCCCGGCTGGAGGCCCTGGCGTTGCCCGAGCATCCGGCCACCATTGAAGTGGCGTTGCACAGCACCGCCAACCTCCTCGGCGAAGAGTCGGAACTTCGCTCCGTGGTGTCGAACCTGGTGCTGAACGCAGCCCGATATACCCCGGATGATGGCCGCATCACCATCAGCTGGAAGGTGGATGCCGAGGGTGGCCACCTGTGCGTCCAGGACACGGGGATCGGCATGGCCGAAGGAGACATTCCGCGCGTTACCGAGAGGTTCTACCGAACCGATGCCGGGCGTGCCCGGCAGCAGGGCGGTACCGGCCTCGGACTCGCCATCGTCAAGCACGCCTTGCGACGGCACAATGCGGAGCTGGAAATCCGCAGTCGGCCGGGGCACGGCAGCACCTTCTGCTGCCGCTTCCCGCGGGACCGGCTTTCCGAGTCCTGATACGCTGGAGGGCAAGGAGCAATCCAATGGAATCCGAAGGCTTCAGTCACCACATCTCGCGACGCTTCAACACCGAGCTCGAGAACCTGCGCAGCGAGGTGCTGCGCATGGGTGGGCTCGTGGAGCAGCACCTGGGCTTTGCCGTCGACGCCATCGTGTCGGGCGACAGCGAGCTCGGGCTCCGGGCGGCCAACGACGACTTCAAGATCAACCAGCTCGAAGTGTCCATCGACGAGGAATGCCGGAAGCTGCTGGCCACCCGCATGCCGGCGGCCGGCGACCTGCGGCTGATCGTCATGGTCATCAAGACCATCACCGACCTCGAGCGGGTCGGGGACGAAGCCTCGAAGATCGGTTACCTGGCATCGCACCTGGCGACCGACCGCGACCGGTATTCAGCCTACAGCGAGTTGAACGCGCTCGGCGAGCATGTCCAGGAGATGCTGCATGACGCCCTCGACTCGTTCTCCCGGATGGATGTGGACGATGCCCTGGCGGTCATCGAGGAAGACAAGCTGGTGGATGAGGAATACGACCAGATCCTTCGGCAGTGCATCTCGCTGATGATGGAGGATTCGCGGACCATCCGCCGGTTCATGGATATAAGCTGGGTGGCGCGGGCACTGGAACGCATCGGCGACCACGCGACCAACATTGCCGAATACGTCGTCTACATGGTGCATGGCAGGGACATACGCCATACGGAACACGACGCCATACGACAGGAACTCCAGGCCGCCAGGGGCGACCGGCCGATCACCGGCTGAAACAAAACCTTAACATTCACTCCGTATGCTGCCTCGGGTGAAGTTCAACAGGTTTTTTCGCCGGAGCCCGGCATGAATCGTCGGAACGCCTTCCGGAGGCTTTTTCCCGGTTTCCTGATGGTCGCTTGCCTGGTCCTGGCCGGTGGCGGCCCGGCCCGGGCGCAATCCGCCCGTGACTACATCAGTATCGTCGGGTCATCCACGGTCTACCCGTTTGCGACCGTTGTCGCCGAGCAGTTCGGCAGGACCACCCGGTTCAAGACGCCCAAGATCGAATCCACCGGGACCGGTGGCGGCTTCAAGCTGTTCTGC
>CAZMVP010000137.1:0-5485 GCA_964569355.1 uncultured Chromatiaceae bacterium
GGGAGATCGCGGCGGACGGAGCCCGCTTCGATCGCGCCTCGGGCGACATGTCCATCACCGGCAACATCGAGTATCGCGATCCCGCCACGCGGGTGCGCGGCGACAACGCCCGGTACAACACCACGAGCAAGCTCTTCAGCATCGACGGGGCCCGCTACGACCTCTACTCGTTGCCGGCCCGGGGTGCCGCCGGGCACATCGAACTCAAGGCCAACGAGCAGGTCGTGCTGTCGGACGTGACCTACACGACCTGCGCCGAGGGCGACAACGGCTGGCTGCTCCGCGCCAGCTCGCTCAAGGTCGACCGCGAGTCCGGCACCGCCACGGCCCGCAACGCGCGCCTGGAGTTCAAGGGTGTGCCGATCCTGTACTCGCCATACCTCACCTATCCGGTCGACGGCCGCCGGAAGTCCGGCCTGTTGCTGCCGGACGTGGGCAGCAGCGGCCAGCGCGGCGTCGAATACGCGCAGCCCTGGTATTTCAACCTGGCGCCGAACTACGATGCCACGCTGACGCCGCACTACATGTCCCGGCGCGGCATCCAGGCCAAGGGAGAATTCCGCTACCTCGCGGGCGATACCCGGGGGATCCTGGCCGGCGAATTCCTGCCCGATGATGACGTCACCAACGAGAACCGCAGCCTCATCCACTGGTACAACCAGTCGTTGCTGCCCGGCGACTGGCGGAACACCGTCGACATCACCGATGTCACCGATTCACGGTATTTCGAGGACCTGTACAGCGGCCTGTCGAACACCAGCCAGACCCACGTCCGCCGCCACGTCGACTTCGAGCTGTTCAACGAGACCTGGTTCGCGATGCTGCGCTTCGAGGACTACGAGACGCTGGACGACGCCATCACGCCCGACGACGAGCCCTACCGCCGCCTGCCGCAGCTCACGATCAACGGCCATTGGCCCAATGCACCGCTGGGCTTCAGCGCCGGCGTCGAGTCGGAGTTCACCTGGTTCGACCGCAAGACCGGCGTCACGGGCCTGCGCGCCCACGTGCTCCCGGAGCTCTCGCTGCCGATGCAGTGGGGGCCGATCGGGATCGAACCCTACGTGGGCTTCGATGTCACGAGTTACGACCTGAAGGACGTGGCGCCCGGCGCCGATGACCGGCCGGGCCGCAGCGTGCCGATCTACAGCCTCGATCTACGCACCGTGCTCGAGCGGGTCTGGGGCGATGGCGGCAAATGGCTGCAGACCCTCGAGCCGCGCGCGCAGTTCGTGCACATCCCGTTCGAGGACCAGGACGACCTGCCGGTGTTCGACACCATCGAGCCGGATTTCAACCTGGTCCAGCTGTTCCGCCGCAAACGCTACGTGGGGCTGGACCGGCTGAGCGACACCGACCAGGTCAACCTCGGCATCACCACGCGGCTGATCCGTGCCGACGACGGTTCGCAGTTCCTGACGGCGACCATCGGCGAAACCCGGTACTTCAGCTCGCGCGATGTCGTGCTGCCCGGCGGGACGCCGAGCGACGACAGCGCCTCCGACTACATCGCCGAGCTCGGCATGAACCTGAACGACCAGTGGAAGGTCGACCTCGGCTACCAGTGGGATTCCGATGCCAGGCAGACCCGCCTCGCCGAGGCGCGAGTCCTCTACCAGCCGGATGCCGACCGGATCGTGAACGTCTCGTACCGCTATCGACGCGATGCGGTGCGCGAGATCGACCTGGCCGGGGCCTGGCCGCTGGGGCGCGGCTGGAGCATCGTCGGCCGCTACGACTATTCCCTGCTGGACAACCAGCCGCTGGAGCGGCTCATCGGCCTGGACTATTCGACCTGCTGCTGGGGCATCCGGCTGGTCGCCCGCCGCGGCCTGACCAACCGCGATGGCGAATCGGACACCTCGCTCTCGCTGCAGCTGCTGTTGAAGGGCTTCGGCAGCCGGGGCAGTGCTGCGGAGTCCATGCTCGACCGTGATACTCTGGGATTTGATCGCTACTGACAACCACACCCGATGCTGCAACCGATCACCCATCGCCCCCTGTCCAGGGCCATTCTGGCCCGGTTCATCCTGCCCGGCCTCGTTGGCCTTTCGCTCATGGCGGCGGCGCCGCTCGTCACGGCACAGACCCGCGAGCTCAGCAGCTCGGGCGAGTTCCTCGACGGCATTGCCGCGCTCGTCAACGACGGCGTCGTGCTGAAGAGCGAGCTGCATGACGAGACCAGCCGGATCGTCAGCCGCCTGGAAAAGCAGGGCACGCAGCTGCCGCCCTTCCAGACGCTGCAGCACCAGGTGCTGGATCGCCTCATCATCCAGCAGCTGCAGCTGCAGCGGGCCGCCAAGGTCGGCATCAAGGTGTCGGACGAGACGCTGAACCAGGCCCTCGGCACGATCGCCCAGCGCAACAACATTTCCCTGTCCGACCTGCCGAACATGCTGGCCCGCGAAGGCGAGAACTACGCGAGCTACCGGCGCGAGCTGCGCGACCAGATCACGATCGACCAGCTGCGTCAGCGCGACGTGCTGCAGCGGATAAACGTGTCGCCGAGCGAGCTCGAGTCGTACCTCGCGAGGCAGAAGGGCAAGGCGGGCCAGCGCGAGGAGTACCTGCTCTCCCACATCCTCGTCAGCATTCCCGCCAACGCCACCCCGGCCCAGGTCGAGACGGCCGAAAAACAGGCCGATGAACTCCATCAGCGCCTCGAGAACGGCGAGGACTTCGCCAAGCTGGCAGTGGCCTATTCCAGCGGCCAGCAGGCGCTGGAAGGAGGCAAGATGGACTGGCTGAAGGGTAACGAGCTGCCAACCATCTTCGCCGACGTGGTGCCGAAGATGACCAAGGGCGCGATCAGCAAGCCGATCCGCAATTCAAGCGGCTTCCACCTCGTGAAACTCCTCGACAAGCGCGGCAACACGCCGGTCATGGAGGACCAGGTCCATGCCCGCCACATCCTGCTGACCACCAACGAACTGATGGATGACAGCGCCGTGAAGCAGAAGCTCGAGGAGATCCGCACGAGGATCCTCGGCGGCGAGGATTTCGCGGCCGTGGCCAAGGCGGTGTCCGAGGATCCGCAATCGGCGGTCGACGGCGGTGACCTCGGATGGACCGGACCCCAGGCCTTCGTGCCGGAGTTCGAGGCGCAGCTCGCCAGGCTCAAGCCCGACGAGATCAGCGAACCCTTCCACACGCAGTACGGCTGGCACATCGTGCA
This sequence comes from uncultured Chromatiaceae bacterium, assembly GCA_964569355.1. Taxonomy (GTDB): domain Bacteria; phylum Pseudomonadota; class Gammaproteobacteria; order Steroidobacterales; genus SHZI01. The sequence goes on from CAZMVP010000137.1 coordinate 3,176, forward strand.
GGTCCTGGGTCGCCGGACCTATGACGCGACGGCCGACCGGCAGCGCCAGGAAGCCATCATGGCGATCCGCAACAGCAAGCTTAACGATGAGGTCGACCGGTGGACCCGACAGCTGCGCGACGAAGCCTTCGTTGAATACCGGATGTAGCAACGCGGCCCTCCCCCGCATCGCGATCACCACGGGCGAACCTGCCGGCATCGGTCCCGACCTGATCCTGGACCTGGCCCGCCAGCCGTGGCCCGCGGAGCTGGTCGTGATCGGCGACAGCCGGCTCTTGGCGAGTCGCGCGCGGGCGATGGGCTGGCGCGTGGGCATCGCCGAATTCCAGCCGGACCAACCCCCCAGTGCCGCCAAGGCCGGCCGGCTGGTCGTGGCCGATGTCCCGCTGGCCGCGCCGGTCGTGGCCGGGCGGCTCGACCCGGCCAACGGGCCTTGGGTGCTCGATGTGATCACCAAGGCCACCCGCGGCTGCCAGCAGGGCCTGTTCAACGCGATGGTCACGGCGCCGGTGCACAAGGCCGTGATCAACGACAGCGGCACGCCGTTCTCGGGCCATACCGAATTCCTGGCGACCCTCACCGGCAGCCCGCTGCCCGTGATGCTGCTCGTCGCCGATTCGCTCCGCGTGGCGCTCTGCACCACGCACCTGCCGCTCTCCGCAGTGCCGGCCGCGATCACCCGGAGCCGCGTGGAAGCCACGGGCCGGATCCTCGACGAGGGCCTGCGCCGGCACTTCGGCCTGAAGCAACCGCGCATTGCCGTGCTCGGACTCAACCCGCACGCCGGCGAGTCGGGGCACCTGGGCGATGAGGAGATCCGCGAGATCAGTCCGGCGATCCGCGCACTGCGGGCGAGTGGCGTGGCAGTAACCGGCCCGCTGCCGGCCGACACTGCGTTCATCGAATCCAGCCTGATGCAGGTCGATGCGGTGCTCGCGATGTACCACGACCAGGGCCTGCCGGTGCTGAAGCACCGCGGCTTCGGCCACGCGGTGAATGTCACGCTCGGCCTGCCGATCATCCGCACCTCGGTGGACCACGGCACGGCGCTGGACCTCGCCGGCACCGGCCGCGCCGACGCCGGCAGCCTGCGCACCGCGGTCGAGCTCGCGATCAGCATGGTGCACGCGACCGCATGAGGCCGGCACGGAGCGGCGCCGGCATGCAGGCCCGCAAGCATCTCGGCCAGCATTTTCTCGTCGACGGCAACATCATCCGGAAGATCATCGCGGCGATCGCCCCGCAACCGGGCCAGCACTTCGTCGAGATCGGGCCGGGTCGTGGCGCGCTGACGCTGCCGCTGCTCGAGGCCGGCGTGATGCTGGACGTGGTCGAGGTGGATGCCGACCTGGCCCGTGAACTGCCGGTGCGCCTTGCCACCGGCCAGGGCGCGACAGACGCTGCCACGCGCTGCACGATCCATGAGGCCAATGCGCTGCACTTCGACTTCCGCCGGCTCGCGGCCGGCGGCACGCTGCGGCTGGCGTCCAACCTCCCCTACAACATCTCCACGCCGATCCTGTTCCACCTGCTCGACCAGGGCGCCGCGTTCTCGGACCTGCACGTGATGCTGCAGAAGGAAGTGGGCGAGCGCATGGCGAGCCCGCCCGGCAGCAAGAGCTACGGCCGGCTCACGATTGCCATTGCGCTGCGGTGTAGCGTGGAACGGCTGTTCGGCATCCCGCCCGGCAGCTTCCGGCCGCCGCCGCAGGTGGATTCCGTGATGTTGCGGCTGAGACCCCATGCGGTACCGCTGGCCGACGAACGCACGCTCAAACGCGCGGACCAGCTCGTGGCCCAGGCCTTCACGATGCGCCGCAAGCGCCTGAGCAACGGCCTGAAGGGCCTGCTGCGCCCCGAAGACATCCGCTCGGTCGGCCTCGACGACGGTGCCCGGCCCGAGCAGCTCTCGCCCGGTGACTGGCTCAAGCTCGCCGCGCTTGCCAACCCGATGAGCCCACTCCCAGAATGAGCGCATAGCATGAACAAGCCCGTCACCCACGCCCGGATCCAGATCACCGTCGAGACGCTGTATCTCCCCGATCAGTCCGAGCCCGACGGCGAGCGCTATGTGTTCGCCTACACCGTGACCATCCGCAACACGGGCTCCATGCCAGCCCGCCTCGTCGACCGCCACTGGATCATCACCGACGCCAACGGCAAGGTGCAGGAAGTCCAGGGCGACGGCGTGGTCGGCGAGCAGCCGCACATCCTGCCCGGCGAGCAGCACCGCTACTCCAGCGGCGCCGTGATCGAGACCCCGGTCGGCACGATGGAAGGCAGCTACGGCATGCGCACCGACGACGGCAC
>CAZMVP010000138.1:0-5479 GCA_964569355.1 uncultured Chromatiaceae bacterium
TCCCACGGCTCCCTTCGTCTAGCGGTTAGGACGCGGCCCTCTCAAGGCTGAAACACGAGTTCGATTCTCGTAGGGAGCGCCATCCCCCAATGACAGCTTTCCATTGCCCATGAGCCCGACTGCCGGCGTCTTCCGCCGACTGGCAGCCGCCGTCTATGACGGCCTGCTGCTCGTGGGCATCTGGATGGTCATCACGCTCATCATCGTCGTGCTCCACGGCGGCGAGGCCGTGCCGGCCGGCAACCTGGCTTTCCAGTTGCTGCTGCTGGCCCTGGCTGCCCTGCTCTTCATGAGTTCCTGGCTGCGCGGAGGCCAGACGCTCGGCATGCGCGCCTGGCGCCTCAAGGTGGAACGCCAGTCAGGTGCCCCGCTCGACCTGCGCACCGCCAGCCTGCGCTTCGCTGCCGGCATCCTGTCGTTGCTGGCCTGTGGCCTCGGGATCTTCTGGCTGTGGATCGACCGCGACCACCTCACCTGGCACGACCGCATCGCCGGCACTCGCGTGATCGTGCTGCCGAAACAGTAACCGGCCCTGCCCTAGCGGATGCGCTGCAGGGCCATCGCCGTGACCGCTGCGAGCAGCACGGTCGGCAGCCAGGCCACGATCAGCGGATCGAGGTTCCAGACTTCGCCGCCATCGGCCAGCGTGCGGCTGACGAGGAACCAGCCAATGCCGATTCCAAGCCCGGCCAGCAGGCGTCCGCCGGCGCCACCCGACCGCAATGGCCCGAGCACGAACGGCAAGGCGAGCACGCACATCAGCGGAATGGCCAGCACCGAGGCGATCCGGCTCCAGAACGCCACCTCGTAGGCGCGGGCGTCGAGCCCGCTGTGCTTCAGGTATTGCACATACCGCCAGAGCGCGGCGCCGCTCATGGTTTCCGAGCGCAACACGGTCAGGCTCAGCAGGTCCGGGCTGACTCCCTTCAAGGCCAGCGATCGCGCTTCATGCGTGGCGACGACCGCCGTCGGCGTGAAGCGGCTTTCCGCGTAATCCCTCAGGAACCAGTTCTGGTCCTTGCCGGCCTGCACCGATTCCGCCTCGCCGACGGCCTCGAGCCCACCGGCTGCGTCGAAGCGGAAAACGAACACCTGTCCGGCCGGATGCTCTTCACTTGGCGGCACGACATTGAGGATCGTCGACTTGTCGCGGATCCACGTGCCGTCGCTGGCACTGACGCCGGCCTGGCCGAACTTGGCCACCTCGCGCTGCTGGCGCGAGTAGCGCTCGAGCGGCGGGGCCAGGTACAGGCTCACCAGGAAACCGATGCCGGCCAGCACGAGGCCGGTGGCCAGCACCGCGCGTGCCAGGCCGTTCGGCGAGACGCCGGCTGTCTGCAACACGGCGAGCTCGCTGCGGCTCGCCAGCATGCCGAGCCCCAGCAGGGCGCCGAGCAAGGTTGCCATCGGCAGCAATTCGGCCAGCACCGTCGGCATCTGCATGGCCACCCAGCCCAGCGCATTGAACAGGCCATAGCTGCCGACGCCGATGTCGTTCAGCTGGCCGACGAACTCGATGAACGCGCCAAGGCTCAGGAACACCGCCAGCACGAGGCCCGTGGTGCCGAGGATCGTGCGCATCAGGTAGCGCCGGACGATTCTCATCGGACCGCCCTCATGTGGCCGGCACCGCGGTCCGCGACCGGAACCATGATCGCCAGAACCCCTGCTGGCCGGCCAGCATGCCGAGCGCCATGACGAGGAACAGAGCGTGCACCCACCACAGGCCCAGTGCCTCCGGGATCTGCCCGCGCTCGAGCCAGCCACGCCCGGCGGCCAGCAGGTTGGCGTAGATGAGGTAGACGAGGACGGCCGATGCCAGCCCGGCAAACCGCCCACTGCGCGGCTCGGTACGCGCCAGCGGCACGGCCAGGATCGTGAGCACGAGCAACGTGATCGGCACGCCGATGCGCCACTGCAGTTCCGCGCGATCGGCCGGGGCGCCGGACGCCAGCAACTCGCCCACCGGACGCGAGGCCGGCTTCACCTTGCCCGCGCCAGCCGCCGGCAACTCGATCGGGATGCCGTGCTCGGCAAACTCGAGGATGCGGAACCGGGGATCGCCCGGCTCGCCGTCGTAGCGCTTGCCACGGGCGAAGGTCAGCACGCGCACGCCGTTGCCCGCGTCCACCTGCCAGGCCTCGTCCGCGACGATGACTTCGACCTTGCCGCCCTGGCGGCGCTGGACGAAGACCTGGTGCAGGTGCTTGTCCGGCGTGATCGATCCGGCATACAGCGCCGCGGTGCCGCCGCCGAAGCTGACGAAGCGCCCCGGCTCCAGCAGGCCGAGGCTCGCCTCGCGCTTGGCAATGTTGGCCAGGGCCTGCACCTGGCGCAGTGCCGCCGGCGAGACCACGAGCGAGAGCACGCCCACCAGCATCGCCAGGGCCACGGCCGGGATCAGGATGGCGCGGTACAACTGCGCAGGGCCCACGCCACAGGCCATCATCGCGGCCATCTCGCTGTCGTGGTACATCCGGGCCAGCGCCAGCATGACGGCAAGGAAAAAGCCGACCGGGACGAGGATCGTCAGGTACTGCACGGTCGTCAGGCCCATGACCTGCAGGATGGCGGCGCGGGGCAGCTTGTTGGCCGCGGCATCGCCGACCACCGAGGCAAACTGGTTGGTCATCAGCACCAGCAGCAGCACGACCGTGACCACGAGCCAGGTCAGCATCGTCTCCCGCAGCACGTAGCGATGGAGTATCCGGGGCATGTCAGCGCGCGGGCTTGGCCCGCTCCCGGACGAATCGGGTACACTGCAGAGCGTTCCGGGCCGGGCATTTCATTCGGCGCATTCAGTCGACCACCCAAGGGTGGCTACACCTTGGTTTAGCCGCCGCACCGAGTCAAGCGCCCGGGATTCGGCGGGTCTGCGACCAGTCAGCACGACCAGTCAGCAAGAAAGGTGAACATGCAAATCCAGATCTCGAACAGCGCGGCCGACAGGCAGCAGACGGACTGCGCCATCGTGGCCGTCTACGGCGGCGGGAAGCTGTCGGCCGCGGCCAAGGCCCTGGATGCCGCCGCCGGCGGCCTCATCAGCCGGGCGATCGGCAACCACGACATCAAGGATGAGGCCGGCGAGCTGCTGCTCCTGACCGAAACCGGCAAGCTCCCCGCCCGCCGCATCCTGCTGGTCGGCCTCGGCAACCGCGACAAGCTCGATCGCCGCACCTGGACCAAGGCCCTGCGCAACGCACTCGCCGCCGTGGCACGTTCGCAGTACCGCAACGTCGTCCTGCACCTGACCGCCGAAACCGTGCGGGATGCCGATGCCTACCGCCGGGCACGCCTGGCGGTCGAGACCTGGCAGTCGGTCAGCTACCGGTTCACGGCCATGAAATCCGAACCGGGCGAGGCCGGGGCACGCCTCGAGAAACTGGCCCTGGCCGGCAGCGGCCGCGACGACGCGGCCATGCGCCGTGGCATTGCGCACGGCGGGGCCATCGGTCGCGCGGTGGCGCTGGCGAAGGACCTCGGCAACCTGCCGCCCAACGTCTGCACGCCGACCTACCTCGCCGACCGGGCCCGGGCCATCGCCAAGGGCAACAAGAAACTGCAGATGGAGTCGCTGTCGCTGGCCACGATCCGCAAGCTCGGCATGGGCGCCTTCCTCGCCGTCACGAGCGGTTCCGCGGAACCGCCCCGCTTCATCGTGCTCCAGTACAAAGGCGGCCGGGCCGGTGACCAGCCCGTGGTGTTCGTCGGCAAGGGCATCACCTTCGACGCCGGCGGCATCTCCATCAAGCCGGCCGGCGCGATGGACGAGATGAAATACGACATGTGCGGCGCCGCGACCGTGCTCGGCCTGATGCAGGCGGTCGCGGAACTGAAGCTGCCGATGAACGTCGTCGGCATCGTGCCGACCTGCGAGAACCTGCCGAGCGGCACGGCGACCCGCCCCGGCGACATCGTGCGCACGATGTCGGGCCAGACGGTCGAGATCCTGAACACCGATGCCGAGGGCCGGCTGATCCTCTGCGATGCGTTGAACTATGCGCTGCGCTTCAAGCCCGCCGCGCTGATCGACATGGCCACGCTGACCGGTGCCTGCCTCGTGGCGCTGGGCCGCGTGCGCTCCGGCCTGCTCGGCAATTCCGACAAGCTCGCGAACCGCCTGCTGGCAGCCGGCGAGGCGGCCGATGACCGCGCCTGGCGCCTGCCGCTGGACGACGACTATGCCGAACTCCTCAAGAGCCCGTTTGCCGACGTCGCCAACATCGGCGGCCGGGATGCCGGCACGATCACCGCGGCAAAATTCCTGTCGCGCTTCGTCGGCAAGACGGAGTGGGCCCACCTCGACATCGCCGGCACCGCCTGGAACGTGGGCAGCAAGAAGGGCGGCACCGGTCGCCCCATCCCGCTGCTCATGGAATTCCTGCTCAACCGGCAGCCCTGATCAGCCGCAAGCAAGTCCACCACACCGGGCCAGGCATGCCAGCACGTGTTTCCTTCTATGTCTTGAGCGGCAGTGGCCCGGCGGCCCGGCTGGGTTTTGCCTGCCGGCTGGCCGAAAAGGCCTGGAAGCTCGACCACCGCATCCACGCCCACGCCGCCGATCCGGACATGGCGCGACAGCTGGATACCCTGCTCTGGACCTTCAGGCAGGGCAGCTTCGTGCCGCACGAGTTGCTGGTGGCAGGCAGGCAGCCCGTGGCGCCGATCACGATCGGCAGTGGTGACGACAACGATGCGCCGGATGCCGACCTGCTGATCAACCTCGACGAGGCAGTCCCCGGATTCCACGCCCGCTATGGCCGGATCGCGGAGATCGTCGACGCAAGCCCCGATGGCCGCGAGGCGGGTCGCGCCCGCCATCGCTGGTACCGGGCGCAGGGCCTCGAACCGGACACCCACGAGACGGCCTGATGATCGACCGCACCCGGATCCCCGTGCTGACCGACGCCGTGGCACGCCCGCGCCGCAGCGCCGTGGACGAAGTGGCCCGCCCGGCCCTGACGGAGTCGGAACTGGCGGAGCTGCAGTTGCGGATCTCCACCGGCAGCTTCGTGCTGGTCGAGCGGCTGCTGCAGCATGCGTACAAGGAAATGGAAGCGACGCTCTTCGACGAGGTCGTCAGCCGCCTGCGCCATGAGCTGCCCGAGCTGATCGACCAGGTCCTGCGCGAACATTTCGAGAATGACATCAAGGGTGAATGAGTGACGGACGAATCCGCCGACAACGCTGCCTCGCCGCTCGACAAGACCTACCAGCCCGCCGACATCGAACAGAAGTGGTACGCCCGCTGGGAGAAGGGCGGGTATTTCGCGCCGTCCGGCCGCGGACCGGCGTACTGCATCATGATCCCGCCGCCCAACGTCACGGGCACGCTGCACATGGGCCATGCGTTCCAGTACACCATCCAGGACGCGCTGACGCGCTACCACCGGATGCGCGGCGACAACACGCTGTGGCAGCCGGGCACCGACCACGCCGGCATCGCCACGCAGATGGTCGTCGAGCGGCAGCTGAATGC
>CAZMVP010000139.1:0-5479 GCA_964569355.1 uncultured Chromatiaceae bacterium
TCCGGCCACTCGCCACCCCGTTCGCGGACCACCTTCAGCCGGTACACGTAGGTGAGCACCTGCGCGACGGCGAGGTAGAGCTGCGCCGGGATGTCCTGTCCGAGGTCGGTGGTCCAGTACAGAGCGCGCGCGAGCAGCGGCGCCTCGAACAGCGTGATCTTGTTCTCCGCGGCGATGGCCCGGATGCGGGCCGCGGTCTCGTCGGTGCCCTTGGCCAGCACCACCGGCGCGCGCATCCGGCCGTCGTCGTAACGCAGGGCAACGGCGAAATGCGTCGGGTTGGTGATCACCACGTCGGCGGTCGGCACCGCTTCGAGCATCCGCCGACGGGCCACTTCCTGCTGCAGCTGGCGGATCCGGTTGCGCACCTCGGGGCGGCCCTCGGATTCCTTGAGCTCGTCCTCGATTTCCTGGCGCGTCATCTTCAGCCGGCGGGCATGTGCCCAGAGCTGGTACGGCGCATCGGCGGCCGCGATCAGCAGCAGCGCGGCGCTGCAGATGGCGAGCGCCAGCAGCGTCAGCGTACCGGCATTGGCGATCGCGGCCTTCAGCGGCTGGTCGCTCATGCCGAGCAGCGAGTCCATCGTGGCGTAGAGCACGCCGACGGCCGCCGCGACGATGAGGCCTGCCTTGGCCAGTGCCTTCAGGACCTCGACGAAGCCATTCAGGCTGAAGATCCGCCCGAGGCCGGCCACCGGATCGAGCCGTTCGAACTTGAAGGCGATCGGTTCGGGCGTGAAGATCCAGCCGCCGATCGCGAGTGAACCCAGGATCGCGGCCGCGGCCAGCGCGGCGAAGAGCGGCGCGCAGGCCATGAGCCCGGCCATCACGGCCTGGGACAGCGCCTCGATGAGGAAGCCGTCGTTGAACAGGGACTCCCGGTCGATGGTCAACGACCGGGCGAACATCCGCTCGAGGCTGCCGGCGAGGTTGACGCCATCGGAGTACAGCACGAGTGCGCCGGTCATCATCACGGCCGCCATGCCGAGTTCGCGGGAACGCGGGATCTGGCCCTTGCGCCGCGCCTCCTCGAGGCGCTTCGGTGTGGCTTGTTCCGTCCGGTCCTGCTGCTGCGTGTCAGCCATCGCCGGTCAGCTCCCCAGTACCCTGGCCAGCAGCGTGAACGCCTCGTTCATCTGGGCTTCCCACACTGGTCCCTGGGTGCGGATCGACAGCACCAGCACGAACAGGCCGAGCAGGATCGTGATCGGGAAGCCCACCGCGAACAGGTTGAGCGTCGGCGCGGCCCGGCTGATCACGCCGAAGGCCACGTTGACCATCAGGATCGCAACCACCGACGGCAGCGCCAGCTGCACGGCCCCGGCGAACATGATCCCGGCAAAGTCCACGATCACCCGTGCTTCCGTCGGACCGATGCCGCCGGAAGCGATCGGCACCACCGTGTAGCTCTGGGCCAGCAGTGCGATCAGCGACAGGTGGGCATTGGTCGCCAGCAGCAGCAACGAGGACACCACGATGTAGAAACGGCCCAGCAGCGGCATGCCACCGTTCTGCGGGTCGACGACGGTCGCAAAGCTCAGCCCCATGCCGGTGGAGATGAGCTGCCCGGCGAGCAGCGCGGCCTCGGTCGCGAGCCGCAGCACGAAGCCGATGGCAAGCCCCATGACCAGTTCGTCGACGATGGCGAGCAGCCCGGCGCTGCTCAATGGATCGAGCGAGACCGGGGCCTTCGCCGAGGGCAGCAGGGCCAGCGACAGCACGAGCGCGATGGCCAGGCGCATCCGCCGTGGCACGAACACCGCGCCAAGCAGCGGCGCCAGCATGACCACGCCACCGACGCGCAAGGCCGTCCAGACGAGCGCAAAGAGTGCGTCCGCGATCTGTGCCGTGGTGTGCATGGGCGCTCAGCCGAGCATCCCCGGGATGTTGGTGAACAGCGTCCGGGTGTAACCGGTGATCACCTGCAGCATCCACGGTCCCATCACGAGCAGCGTCAGTGCGAGCGCGATCAGCTTGGGGATGAACGACAGCGTCATCTCGTTGATCTGGGTCGCGGCCTGCAGCACGCCGACCAGCACGCCGGTGACCAGCGTGACCAGCAGCAGCGGCGCGGACAGGAGCGCGGTCACGGTCAGTGATTCGCTGGCGATGGTCAGGACGGTTTCGGGTGTCACGTCGGGCTCCTCTCGGCCGGGTGCATGGGCTCAGGCATGCGGCGCAAAACTGGTGGCGAGCGTGCCGACGATCAGGCCCCAGCCGTCGACCAGCACGAACAGCATGATCTTGAACGGCAGCGAGATGATCATCGGCGAGAGCATCATCATGCCCATCGACATCAGCACGCTGGACACGACGAGATCGATCACGAGGAACGGCACGAAGGTCAGGAAGCCGATCTGGAAGGCCGTCTTCAGTTCGCTCGTGAGGAAGCTCGGCAGCAGCACGGTGAGCGGCACGTCCTCGGGCTTGTCGAAGCCTTCCTTGCCGGAGAGGCCGGCAAACAGCGCCAGGTCCGGCTCGCGGGTCTGGCTCAACATGAACTCGCGGATCGGCCCCTGCGCCTTGTCGGCCGCCGCCGGCAGCGTCAGCGTGCCGGCGAGGTACGGCTGCAGCGCATCGGTGTTCACGCGGTTGAGGACCGGTCCCATGATGAAGAACGTCAGGAACAGCGCCAGGCCCACGAGGACCTGGTTGGGCGGTGTCTGCGGCATGCCGAGTGCCTGGCGGAGGATCGCGAGCACGATCACGATGCGCGTGAACGAGGTCATCGCAAGCAGCAACGCCGGCAGCAGCGTCAGTGCCGTCATCAGCATCAGGATCTGGATGCTGACCGACCAGGTCTTGCCGCCGTCGGGGCTGGCGACCAGTGACAGCGCGGGGATGGCGGCATCGGCATGGGCCAGTCCGGGCAGTATCAGTCCGAGCAGCAGCAGCCACGGCAGCAGCACCGGGATGACGAACATCGGGGACTTCAAGCCCTGCCGACGCGAGGTATTCATGACTGTGATTCCAGGTAATGGGCAAATTCGGCGGAGTGGCCGGATGCCGGCGGACCGGCCGTGGAGTGACCGGGTGCGGACGGCCCGGATGCGAGCACATGCAGGGTCCGCAGGCCCGACGGGCTGACGCCCACCAGTACGCGGTCGCCGCCGACCTTGAGCAGCACGACGCGCTCGCGGGCGCCAAGCGACATGCCGCTGACGACCTCGATCTGGCCGCCACGGCCGAGCGCGCTCGAGCGGAAACGCCGCGAAACCCAGGCCGTCGCGCCGAGCAGGCCGAGCACCACCGCGAGGCCGAGACCCATGCGGATCGCAGCCGAGGCGAGGTCGCCGGTCGGCAGGCTGCCAGTGGCCACGCTCTTCGGCGCGGCTGCCGCGATGCCGGGCAGGCTGGCCAGTGTCATGGCCAGTGTCATGGCCATGGTGGCGGCCGCGGCCCGCGTCGGCAGGCTGCGCCACAGGTTTGCCGGTTGCCGCACGGTTGTTCCCCGGGTCATGCGCGTCGATCAGGCCACGTTGCCGGCCCGCTTGGCCGGCGGCAGCACGTCGGTCAACCGGATGCCGAACTTGTCGTTGACGATCACGATCTCGCCGTGGGCGACCAGCGCGCCGTTGACAAGCACGTCGAGCGGTTCGCCGGCATGGCGATCCAGTTCGACGACCGAGCCCTGGGTCAGCCGCAGCAGCTTGCCGACGCTCATCTGCGCCCGGCCCACTTCCAGCGACAGCGTGACCGGCACGTCGAGGATGACCTCGATGTTCGGCCGCACGTCGCTGGCGCCACCGGCGCCGGCGCTCACCTGGTTGTCCAGTGCCGGTGCCTTGAACGGTTGCGCCTGGCCCGCTGGCGCGACTTCAGCTGTTTTCGCCTCGTCCATACTTTTCTCCTACCGTGATGTGGTTGGCCGGCTTGGTGATGCGCACGGCGTTCTGCCCCTGGAATGCGCCGAACGTGCCTTCCACGAGCGGCGTGTCGCCCGCGAGCAGGATGACCGCCGGCAGCAGGTCGGTGGGGATGATGTCGCCCGGCCTCGCCTGGGTGATGTCGCGCAGGCTGATCTCGGTGCGCGCGATGACCGCGCGCAGCGACACCTGCGCGTCCTGGACATCGGCCTTCAGCCGCGTGTTCCAGCGACGCGAATCGGCCTCGGCCTGGCCGGGTTCCGCCACGTCGCGCAGGTGCCGGACGGGCTCCACGAGGGAGTCCGGCAGCACGATCTCGAAACCGAATTCCCGGCCGGCCAGCAACAGCGTGAAACCGGTGACGCACATGATGTCGGTGCTGGCACCCACGGCCGCGAACAGCGGATTGACCTCGGAATTGCCAAGCTGGAAATCCAGCGCGACGAACGGCTTCCAGGCCTCCTTCATGTCCTGCAGCACCGCGGTCACGAATTTGCGCACCAGCCGGGTTTCCATCGCGGTGAACTCGGTGGTGGCTTCCGGGCGCCGGGCCTTGCCATCGCCGCCGAAGAAGATGTCGACCAGCGTGAACACGAACTCGGCATCCAGCGTCAGCACGCCCTTGGCCTTCTGCGCCCGGATCTCGATGACATTGAGGCTCGAGGGCACCGGCAGCCGCCGGGCATACAGCCCCCAGCGGTCATCGCGCCACGGTTGTGCGGTGACATCGACAGCCTGGCGGAAAAAGCGCCGCGTCGTGAGTTTCAGGAGGCTCGTCATGCGCTCGGAGATCGACTCCAGCGCCGGGATCTTGTCCGAGGCGATGCGCTCCCAGTGGTCGGCATGCAGTTCCACGACCTGGCCCTCCGGGGCGCGGGCCAGCGGATCGGTCGCCGCGGCCGGTTCGCGCAGCGCCTGGGATTCCTCTTCCGACAGGATGCCTTCGGTGCTCATGCTTCGGTACCCATGGGGCGCAGAGGGGACTCGGGGCGGCCTACTGGACGACGAAGCTCGTGAAGTAGAGGTCTTCGACCGTGCCGGGTGTTGCTTCGCCGGTCGGATTCGCTTTCAGGATCTTGCGCACTTCCGCCAGCGACTGGGCCCTGAGCTGTTCCTTGTCGTCGCGGTTGGTCAGCGACTGGATGGACTGGCTGCCCATCAGCATCAGGAGGTTGTTGCGGATGACGGGCATGTTGGTCTTCAAGTCGGTGATGACCTTCTCGTCGCGTGACAGGATCTCGACCGTTACCTGCAGGAAGCGGATCGTGCCCTTGTCTTCGAGGCTGACGACCAGCGGCGGATCCAGCGCCAGATAGAGTGGCGGCCCCGCGGGCTTCTCCACCTTCTTGCCCGAGGCATCGACCACGACCTCGGGCGCCGGGCAATTCGGCGTGATCGAGTTGAGCAGCTTGCAGCCGATGATCGGCGCGGCGAGCTGGGTGGTCATCAGCAGCAGGAACAAGCCGATGACGGTACCGACCGCCTTCAGCAGGCTGCCGCTTTTCGCGGTGGCGGAAGCGGCCTCGGCCGAGGGGCCGGCTTCGGTATCTTCTGTGGCCATGAGTCTTTGTCCGTGAACGTCCCGGAGGTCTTGAAGCAAGACCCGTGCCACC
>CAZMVP010000140.1:0-5408 GCA_964569355.1 uncultured Chromatiaceae bacterium
TGCGCGAACACACGGGCCTGCCGGCCATCGCCATGGCCCGGGCGGAGGAGGCCGGCTGGTTGCGCGGATCCGCACGTTCGGTGCCGGGCGTGCATGTGCGTGATGCGATCGCCACCGCCGTGGCGACCTTGCCGGCGGCCGCCGCGGCCCGGGTCCGCTTCGGCGGCCATGCAATGGCAGCCGGCCTGTCGATCCCGGAGGAGGATGCCGCGGCCTTCCGCAAGGCCTGGGTCGAGGCCGTGGCCAGCGCGCTCGGCGCGGCCACGGTCGATGGCATCGAGGCAGGCGTCAATGTCGTCTGGATCGACGGCAGCCTGGCTCCCGCAGACTTCGGGCTCGAGCTGGCCGCGACGCTGCACGATCACGGACCCTGGGGCCAGGGGTTCCCGGAGCCACTGTTCGACAACCGTTTCATGATCCGCGACCAGCGCGTGGTTGGCAGCCGGCACCTGAAGCTCAAGGTGCAGCCGGAATCCGGCGGGCCGGTGCTTGACGGCATTGCGTTCAACCGCGAGCCACTGGGCCGCACGCCGGGGCATCCGGTGCGTCTCCTCTACCGTCTCGACATCAATGACTACCGGGGCAGTCGCAGTGTCCAGCTGGTTGTTGAGCATGTGGAATCCGTCTAGCATTCGCGGTTCGACGCGACGCGGACACTCCGGCAAGGCCCATGGAAACAGCCCAGATCAAACTCAACATTCGTGACCTTCGCGAGCGCAGTGGCGCTCTGAGGGGGTACCTTTGACCTCGAGGCCAAGGAACGCCGGCTGAGCGAGGTTCGCGAGGCCCTGCAGGATCCCGCCGTCTGGAGCGACCAGGCGCGTGCCCAGCAGCTGGGCAAGGAACAGTCCGACCTCGAACTCGTGGTCGACCGGATCGGCCGGATCGACCGCTCCCTCGAGGATTCGAGCGGACTGCTCGAGCTCGCCGAGGAAGAAGACGATGCCGGCACGCTGGAAGAGGTCGTCCGGGACCTGAAGAAGGTCGCCGCGGAGGTCGAGCAGCTCGAGTTCTCGCGGATGTTCGCCGGCAAGCACGACCAGGACAATGCCTTCCTCGACATCCAGGCGGGAGCGGGCGGCACCGAGGCGCAGGACTGGGCCGCGATGCTGCTGCGCATGTACCTGAAGTACGCCGAGTCCAACGGCTTCTCCTCGGAGCTCATCGAGGCATCCGCGGGGGAGGTGGCCGGGATCAAGAGCGCGACGATCCACCTGACCGGGCCCCATGCCTACGGCTGGCTGCGGACCGAGACCGGCGTCCACCGGCTGGTGCGCAAGAGTCCGTTCGATTCGGGAAACCGCCGCCATACTTCATTCGCCGCCGTGTTCGTGTCGCCCGAGATCGACGACGACATCGAGGTCGAGATCGATCCATCCGACCTGCGCGTGGATGTCTACCGCGCGAGCGGCGCCGGCGGACAGCACGTGAACAAGACCGAATCAGCCGTGCGCATCACGCACCTGCCGACCAACACGGTCGTGCAGTGCCAGAACGAACGCTCCCAGCACAAGAACCGGGCCACCGCCATGAAGCAGCTGCGGGCCAAGCTCTACGAACTCGAGGAGCAGAAGCGCAGGGCCGAGGCCCAGGTGCTCGAAGACAGCAAGACGGATGTCGGCTGGGGCCAGCAGATCCGGTCCTACGTGCTCGACCAGTCGCGGGTGAAGGACCTGCGCACCGGCGTCGAGTCGGGCAGCCCGGACAAGATCCTGGACGGCGACCTCACCAGATTTCTGGCGGCAAGCCTGAAGCAGGGCCTGTAGGCATGACACAGGAAGACAACAAGCTCGTCGCCGAGCGCCGGCGCAAGCTCGCGGCCTTGCGCGGCGCGGGCTTCAAGTTCCCGAACGATTTCCGGCGCAGTGCGCTTGCCGGCCAGCTGCATGCCACCTACGAGGCTTACAGCAACGAAACGCTCGAGGCAGCACCCATCGAGGTGCTGGTCGGCGGACGGATGCTGACCCGTCGGCTGATGGGCAAGGCGGCGTTTGCGACATTGCAGGATCGCTCGGGCCGGATCCAGGTATTCGTGCAGCGCGATGTCGTTGGCGACGAGGCCTATGCGGATTTCAAGGGCCTGGATCTCGGCGACATCATCGGCGTCCGCGGCCATGTCTTCCGGACCAAGACCGGCGAATTGAGCGTCAAGGCTGTCGAACTCAGACTCCTGACCAAGGCCCTGCAGCCGCTGCCCGAGAAGTTCCATGGCCTGTCCGACCAGGAAACCCGCTACCGCCAGCGCTACGTGGACCTGATCGTCAACGAGGACACGCGCCGCGTGTTCGAGACCCGCACCCGCATCGTGCAGTTCCTGCGCGGCTATCTCGGCAGCCTCGATTTCATGGAGGTCGAGACACCGATGATGCAGGCCATCCCCGGTGGTGCCGTGGCCCGGCCCTTCATCACGCACCACAACGCGCTCGACCGGCAGCTCTACCTGCGCGTGGCGCCGGAGCTGTACCTGAAACGACTGGTCGTTGGCGGCTTCGAGCGCGTCTACGAGCTGAACCGGAATTTCCGCAACGAAGGCGTGTCGACCCAGCACAACCCGGAGTTCACGATGCTGGAGCTGTACATGGCCTATGCCGACTACCGCGTCCTCATCGAGCTGCTCGAGAACCTGCTGCGGAGCCTCGCCGTGCACGTGCTGGGCACGACCACGGTCGAGTACCAGGGCAGAAGCTACGAGCTTGGCGCGCCGTTCCGGCAACTCTCGGTCGAGGAGGCCGTGCGCCATTACAACCCGGATATCGATCCGGCGCGATTGCGCGACGTGGGTTATCTCCGCGAACGCTGCGCGGCACTGGGCGTGGCGGTGCAGCCGGGCCATGGCGCCGGCAAGCTCCTGATCGAGATCTTCGAGAAGACCGCCGAGCACCGCTTGATGGAGCCGACCTTCATCACGGCTTATCCGGCCGAGGTCTCGCCGCTGGCCCGGCGCAACGATGCGGATCCCTTCCTGACGGACCGCTTCGAGTTCTTCGTGCACGGCCGGGAACTCGCCAACGGCTTTTCCGAGCTGAACGATGCCGAGGACCAGGCCGAACGGTTCCGCGCGCAGGTGGCGCAGAAGGACGCGGGTGACCTCGAGGCGATGTTCTACGACAGCGACTACATCACGGCGCTGGAGTACGGCATGCCGCCGACGGCAGGCCTGGGGATTGGCGTGGACCGGCTGGTCATGTTCATCGCGAACCAGGCATCGATCCGCGACGTGCTGCTGTTCCCGCACCTGCGGGACAGCGCTTCATGAAGGCGTATCACGGGGAATGTCGTACGGCAGGTCCAGCCGCCGGGCCGGCCTTGCCATGGCCTCGTCGGGGAATACCGGATCCGGCAGCCCATCGAGGCTGACGACGGCCAGGAATTCGCAACCCGCAGGGACCGCGGCCGATCGCACCACCTGGCCCACCACGCCCGGATTGCCGGTCCCGCGCATGGCGTTGAGCGCGGTGCCGGCCGGCGGGGGCGGCCCGGAGGCCGAGTAACGCAGCATGCGCCGCTTGATGCGGCCAAGGTATTTTGTCCGCGCGACGATCTCCTGTCCCGTGTAGCAACCCTTGGTGAAGCTGATGCCGCCGAGCAGGTCGAGGTTGACCATCTGCGGCACGAACTCGCCGACCGTCGCCTTGACGATCATCGGGATGCCGGCGCGGATCTCGGCGAGCTCCCACTCATTGGTGGCGGCCGGTGATTGGGCAGTGGCTTGGGCTCCGTCGCCGATCAGGAGGCGGCGGTTGCCCGACCCGGGCAGCTGGATGGCTGGGGAGGGATCATCTGCCGCCGATGCATCCGCGATCGCGATGAGATCGCCATCGAGCAGGCCGATCTGCACCCTGGCACGCAGGACATGCATCCTGAGGCGTGCCATCAGGTCCACGACCAGTTCGGCTGGCACGACGAGCGCGATGGCGTCGATATCCGCACTGCGCCAGGCGAAGAGGTAACCGGCAAACTGCAGGCGGCCCCGGGCATCGGCGGCGCCGGCCAGCACCGCGCGGCCAGGTGCGAGCGTGGTGATGTCCTGCGTGAGCTGGCCCTGCAGGAAGGTGGCGCGATCCACGCCGGAAATCGTGATCACGCGCTGGCTTGAAAGGATCGTGCGAGTCGTCATGCGGGTGTTTCGAAGTCGATGCCGGCGTGGCCGCGCAGAAGTTTCATGCATCCAGTGCAAAAACTTTGCGGGAGCCGCACTGGTCTGGAGTAGAAGCGCGCATTCTGGCACACTAATTGAATGCCGAAAGAAGAGCCTGCCCAGGGAGCCGCGGTCGATGTCGCCGAGGCCGGAGTCGCCCCGGAATCTGGCAAGCCGCTTCCCGCCGCTGCAGGCCAGGCCGGCAATCCGCGCGAAATTGGCGGACCCAAGGGTCTCGATCCGGTGCGCTTCGGCGACTGGGAGCGTGGCGGACGCTGCATCGATTTCTGACTTGCGACTTCCGATTTGTGATTGGCGACTTGCCGAAGAACGCGTGGAGAGCTGAATGTCACCAGAGTCACGGCCCCCGGGATCGTCCGGGCCTGCGCCGGAATCACCTTCGTTCGTGCGCGCGGCAATGGATGCACGACCGGTAGTCCGGCCGCTGTCGCCGCACCTGTCGATCTATCGCTGGGCGGTCAGCAACACGCTGTCGATCATCCACCGCATGACGGGCGTCGCCCTGTCGGCCGCCGCCCTCGTGCTGGTGGCCTGGTTGCTCAGCCTGGCGGCGGGCCAGGCACCCTATGCGCAATTTGGCTGGATCTTTTCCGGGCCGATCGGCCAGTTGCTCATGGTGGCCTGGACCTTCTGTTTCTTCTTCCACCTGTGCAATGGCATCCGGCACCTCGCGTGGGATGCCGACTACGGGTTCGACAAGGTCCGCGCCCGCCACACCGGCATGGTGGTGGTCGTGGTTTCCGCGATCCTGTCCGTGCTGTTCTGGGTTCTCGTGCTGATGCAGGTGGGGTCATGAGTACGGGAGCCTCGAAGGCGCACCACCTGAAGGCCCCCCGCATCAAGTCACCACTGGGGCAGGCACTCGGCAATGGTTCCGCCGGCTCCGGCACCGAGCACTGGATGGCGCAGCGGTTGACGGCGATCGCGCTGGTGCCATTGACGCTCTGGTTCGCCTGGTCGCTGCTGACGCAGCCGGTGCTGGACTACTACACGATGCTGGCGTGGGCCGCCGAGCCGCTGCATGCGATCTGCCTGGCGCTGCTGGTGATCGCCGTGACGTTCCACTCCAACCTCGGCCTGCAGGTGGTGGTGGAGGACTACGTCCACCAGCCCGGCCCCCGGATCGTGCTGCAGGTGCTCGTGCGCCTTGTGCATGTCGCGCTCGCCGTCGCCGGAATCTACGCCGTGATCATGATCGCCATCGGTACGCTGCCATGAGTACAACCTACAGTTTCGTCGACCACACCTT
>CAZMVP010000141.1:0-5407 GCA_964569355.1 uncultured Chromatiaceae bacterium
AAGTGCTGGTAGGCCAGCCGGGTCGCCATGCGGCCGCGCGCGGTGCGGCTGAGATAGCCCTGCTGGATCAGGTAGGGTTCGAGTACATCCTCGATCGTGCCGCGTTCCTCGCCCAGTGCCGCGGCCAGCGACTCGACGCCGACCGGACCGCCGTCGAAACGCTCGATGATCAGCAGCAGGAGCCGCCGGTCCAGCAGGTCGAAGCCATTCGGGTCCACGTCGAGCATGTCCATGGCCGAACGCGCCGTGGCCTCGTCGATCCGGCCGTCGCTTTCGACCTGGGCAAAGTCCCGGACGCGCCGCAGCAGGCGGTTCGCGATCCGCGGCGTGCCCCGCGACCGGTCCGCCAGTTGCCAGGCACCGGCATCATCGAGCGGCACGCCGAGGATCCGCGCCGAGCGCAGCAGGATCTGGTGCAGTTCCTCGCGACCGTAGAACTCGAGCCGCTGCACGATGCCGAAGCGGTCACGCAGCGGCGAGGTGAGCAGGCCGGCACGCGTGGTGGCGCCGATCAGCGTGAACGGCGGCAGGTCCAGCTTGATCGACCGCGCCGCCGGCCCCTCGCCGATCATGATGTCGAGCTGGAAATCCTCCATCGCCGGATACAGCACTTCCTCGACCACCGGGCTCAGCCGGTGGATCTCGTCGACGAAGAGGACGTCGCGGGCCTCGAGGTTGGTCAGGAGTGCCGCGAGGTCGCCCGGCCGCTCGAGCACCGGCCCCGAGGTATGCCGCAAGTTCACGCCAAGCTCGTTCGCGATGATGTTCGCGAGCGTGGTCTTGCCAAGTCCGGGTGGCCCGAAGATCAGGCTGTGGTCCAGTGCCTCGCCACGCTGGCGCGCCGCCGCGATGAACACCTGCATCTGGCGCTTCACCGCGGCCTGGCCCACGTAGTCGGCCAGCTGCCGCGGCCGGATCGAGCGGTCGAGTTCGTCGTCGGGCAACGCGCGGGTGGTGATCAGCCGGTCCTCTCCGTTCATGGCATGTGCATCATCGGCTGGACCGGATCAGCCACGGGGCGCGGCCGCCGAACGCAGCACGGTCCGCAACAGGTCTTCGGTGGACGTCACCGACTCCGGCACGCGATCGAGCATGCGGCGCGCCTCCGGGGCCTTGTAGCCGAGCGCGACCAGCGCGTCCAGCGCCTCGGCGCGCGGCTCGGACGCCGGCTTGCCGCCACCTGCCAGGCTGCCCGCCAGCATCGGGTGCCGCACGCGGTCGCGCATTTCGATGACCAACCGTTCGGCGGTCTTCCGGCCGATGCCCGGCAGCCGGACCAGCGCAGCGACATCCTCCGTTTCCACGGCGCGCACGAAGGCCTCGACGGTCATGCCCGACAGCACGCCCAGCGCGATCTTCGCGCCGATCCCGCTGACCTTCAGCAGGTCGCGGAACAGCCGCCGCTCGCTGTCGGTGGAGAAGCCGAACAGCGTGTGCTGGTCCTCGCGCACCAGCAGGTGCGTCTTCAGGCACACCTGTGCCCCGACGTCCGGCAGCTTGAAGCAGGTCGACAGCGGTGCCTCCACCTCATAGCCGACGCCGCCGACTTCCAGCAGCAGGAAGGGGGGCTCCTTGTCGAGCAACACGCCGCGCAGCGAGCCGATCATCGGCGCAATCCCCGGCCGGCCTCGCGCAGGCGGCCCCGGCGCGGCGCGGCCGCGAGCACCGCCAGGCGCGTCGCCAGCGGGCGGGCATGGGCATGGCACAGGGCCACGGCCAATGCATCCGCCGCGTCGGCCTGCAGCGGTTTGCGATGGTTCAGCAGGACGGACACCATGTGGCTGACCTGGGCCTTGTCCGCATGGCCGATGCCGACGATCGCCTGCTTGATGGCCCGCGCCGCATACTCGTGGAGCTCGGCCCCGCCGGCGAAGGTGGCGCAGATGGCGGCCGACCGCGCCTGCCCGAGCTTGAGTGCCGAATCCGCATTGCGCGCCATGAAGACCTGCTCGACTGCGACCACGGCCGGGCGATGCTCGGCCATCAGGGCCTGCACGCCGGCAAAGATCGCCTTGAGTCGGCTGGCCAGCGGGCCGGCACCCGTCCGGATGCAGCCACTTGCCACGTGTACCGAGCGGCGACCGTCGGAATCAATGATGCCGAAACCCGTGATCCGCGACCCGGGATCGATGCCCAGAATACGGGTGGTGGTGGTCAATTCACCCGGTCCCCATCAGAACCGGAGGTTGAAACCCGCGTGCAGGCCGGTGTCGAAGCGGATGGACGGACGATCCTCGTAGTCGGCACCCGTGTAGCGGGCCCCCACGTAGACCTCCGCCTGGCGAGTCACGCTGTAGCCGACCCGGATCGTCGCATCCACGTATTTCTCGGCATCGCCGCCACTCAGGAGGTCCGGCGCCCAGTAATAGTCGCCGGACACGGTGAACCGGTCATAGGCAGGAACCACCCAACGCAACGAGCCGCCAATGCCGAGCGCGTAGCCGTTACGCCTCGAGCCATCGCCATCGAGCCATGCCAGCCGGCCGCCGATGCCGATCGTGAGCTTCTGCTGATTGGGAGCGGCATCACCCACCACCTGGAACCCGGCATGGATGACCTGGCCTTCGTCGGAGTCGTGCAACCAGCCGCCATCCACCCGCAGGCCATCGCCGATCTCGCTGCCGAGCATGGTGGCATAGCCCAGTCGCAGGGCGGAATCGTTCAGGCTCAAGTCCAGTTCGTGGGCCGGGGCCGGCATCGACCACGCAGCCAAGGCGCCGGCGACGAGGCCGGCCATGGAAAGCTTCCGCATAACGCACTCCCGCAACAACGGGCGCATCATAACCGAATTGGTATCAGCGATTGATCGCGTGCAGGGCGCGTCGATCAACGGCGAGTGCCGCTTCGTGGATGGCTTCGGTCAGCGTCGGATGGGCATGGATGGTCCGCTGCAGGTCCTCGGCGCTCGCCTCGAACTCCATCGCGACCACGGCCTCGCCGATCAGCTCGCCGGCCATCGGGCCGACCACGTGCACGCCGAGGATCCGGTCGGTGGCGGCATCAGCCAGGATCTTCACGAGGCCGGCGGCCTGTTCCATCGCCTTCGCCCGTCCGCTGGCCGCGAAGTTGAAGGTGCCACTCTTGTATTCGACCCGGGCTTCCTTCAATTCCTCCTCGGTCCGGCCCACCCACGCGATCTCGGGGGTGGTGTAGATCACGCTGGGAATGATGTCGTAATTCATGTGGCCTGGCCGGCCGGCGATCAGGTCGGCGACCATCACGCCCTCCTCGGAACCCTTGTGGGCCAGCATCGGCCCGCGCACCACGTCGCCCACGGCCCAGACATTCGGCGCCGCAGTCCGGCAGTCCGCATCGACATCGATGAAGCCACGCGGGTCCAGCGTGACGCCGGCCAGCGGATCGAGCAGGTCGCGGGTGTTGGGCCGTCGGCCAACGGCCACCACGAGCTTGTCGACCTCCAGGGAATGGTGGCCGCGCCCATCATCGTAGGTGAGCGTGAGTGCACCCTTGTCCTGCTCGACCGCCGTGACCTTCGCGCCCAGCCGGATGTCGAGCCCCTGCTTCTTGAACTGGCGCTGCGCATCCTTGGCTATCTGCCCGTCGGCCATTGCGAGGAACCGGTCGAGGGCCTCGAGCACCGTCACCTTCGCGCCAAGCCGGCTCCAGACGCTGCCGAGTTCCAGGCCGATCACGCCGCCGCCGATCACGCCGAGCCGGGCGGGAACGGCGGTAAGGTCTAAGGCGCCCGCGGAATCCAGGATGTTCTTGCCGTCGAACTTCGCGAACGGCAATTCAATCGGCGCGGAACCGCTGGCCAGCACCACATGGTGGGCCTCCAGCAGTTCCGGCTTGCCGTCGTGGGGCGTGAAGCGCACCTTGTTGCCGGGCAGCAGGTGTCCCGTGCCGAACAGTCCGGTCACGCCGTTGGCCTTGAACAGCCCCAGGATGCCGCTGGTGAACTGCTTGACGATCGCCGCCTTGCGGGCCTGCATGGCCGCGAGATCCAGCTCCGGGGCATTGATGCGGATGCCGTGGCCGGCAAACTCCGTCGCCGCCCGGTGGAACAGTTCCGACGATTCGAGCAGCGCCTTGGACGGGATGCAGCCGGCGTTGAGGCAGGTGCCACCGAAGGCGGCGCTGCCATCCGGGTTGCGCCAAGCATCGATGCAGGCCACGCGAAGACCATTTTGCGCAGCGCGGATGGCGCAGACATAGCCGGCCGGGCCGCCGCCAATGACGACGACGTCATACTTGTTGACTGTTGCAGGTGCGGCAGGGGCCATGGCTCAAACCCCCAGAATCAGGCGGGCAGGATCCTCGAGTGTTTCCTTCATCGCCACCAGGAACTGCACCGCCTCGCGCCCGTCGATGATC
Organism: uncultured Chromatiaceae bacterium; assembly: GCA_964569355.1. Lineage (GTDB taxonomy): Bacteria > Pseudomonadota > Gammaproteobacteria > Steroidobacterales > SHZI01. Next base: position 4,336 of record CAZMVP010000141.1, read on the forward strand.
CGATGGTCGTAGGTCAGCGCAACATTCATCACCGGCCGCGCCACCACCTGGCCATCCACCACGACCGCGCGCTCCTGGATCTTGTGCATGCCGAGGATGCCGCTCTGGGGCGGATTCAGGATCGGGGTGGACAGGAGTGAGCCGAACACCCCGCCGTTGGTGATCGTGAAGGTGCCACCGGTCAGGTCCTCCATGCTGAGCGCGCCCTCGCGGGCCTTGCGGCCGTAGTCGTTGATCGCCGACTCGATACCCGGGAAGCCCAGCGCATCGGCATCACGCACGACGGGCACGACCAGGCCGCGCTCGGTCGATACCGCGATGCCGATATCGTAGTAGTCGTGGTAGACGATCTCGTTGCCTTCGATCGAAGCATTGACGGCAGGGAAGCGGCGCAGTGCCTCGATGGCCGCCTTGACGAAGAAACCCATGAAGCCGAGCCGCACGCCATGCTGCTTTTCAAACGCATCCTTGTAACGGCTGCGAAGCTCCAGCACGGCCGAGAGGTCCACCTCGTTGAAGGTGGTCAGCATTGCTGCGTTCTGCTGCGCCTCGACCATGCGCTCGGCGATCCGGGCGCGCAGGCGCGTCATCGGCACGCGCCGTTCGCGGCGCTCGCCGGCCACGCGGGCCACAAGCGGGCCTGCAGCCGGCCGCGCGGGTGCCGGCGTCCCGGGTGCGGTTGACGCCTGGGCCGGAGTTGTCGCCGGCGCTGGTGCCGGAGCCGGAGCTGACGTTCCGGCCGCCTTGAGGACATCGGACTTCAGGATCCGGCCCTCGGGGCCGGTGCCCTGGACAATGGCCAGGTCCACGCCTTTTTCCTGCATCGCGCGTCGCGCGGCCGGCCCGGTCTTGCCGGCGCTGCGGCCCATGCCCACGGTGGCAGCCGTCGGCGCCGCTGCGGCGACCGGTGTTGCGGCCGGCCTTGCGGCACTGGCAGGTGTCGTGGCAGGCGGCGTGGTGGCAGGCGCTGCGGCTTCCGCACCGGCTTCCTCGAGTACGGCCAGCACCTGGCCGCTCGTCACCGTGGCACCACCCTGGATGCGAATCTCCTTCAGCACGCCATGGATCGGTG
>CAZMVP010000142.1:0-2693 GCA_964569355.1 uncultured Chromatiaceae bacterium
CCGCGGACCTGCCCCGGATCATTCCCCGCGCCGAACACAACGTCAGCCGCGCCAACATCTCCCGCAACGCGCTCAAGGTGCTCTACCGCCTGAGGGACGGCGGCTACCAGGCCTTTATCGTGGGCGGCGGCGTCCGGGACCTGCTGCTCAACCGCACCCCGAAGGACTTCGACGTCGCCACCGACGCCAGCCCCGAGGAAGTGCGCGCGCTGTTCAGCAATGCCCGGCTGATCGGCCGGCGCTTCCGGCTGGTCCACGTGCGGTTCCGCGACGAGGTGGTCGAGGTGGCAACCTTCCGCGGCAACGGCAATGAGGACCTGGAAAGCGGGGATCGCCAGATCCTCGACGAAGCGGGCCGCATCCTCAAGGACAACTCCTTCGGTTCGATCGAGGAGGATGCCTGGCGGCGGGATTTCACGATCAATGCGCTCTATTACAGTGCCGCGGATTTCGCGATCCGCGATTTCGTCGGTGGCATGGCCGACATCGAGGAGGGCAACATCCGCCTGATCGGCGACCCGGAGACCCGCTACCGCGAGGACCCGGTACGCATGATCCGCGCGGCGCGGCTGGCCGCCAAGCTCGACTTGAGGATCCATCCGGACACCGCGGCGCCGATGGCACGGCTCGGCAACCTGGTCGACAGCGTGCCGCCGGCCCGGCTCTTCGACGAGTTCCTCAAGGTCTTCCAGGCAGGCCATGCGCTCGAGAGTTACCGGCGGCTGCGCGAGCACGGGCTGTTCGAGCACCTGTTCCCGGCCACGGCGGCCTGGCTGGCCGCGGCGCCCGATGCCGCCGATCCGGGCAATGCGCGCAATCGCTTCATCGAGCGGGCGCTGGCCAACACCGACCAGCGCATCGCGGAGGGCCAGCCGGTCACGCCGATGTTTCTCTTCGGGGTATTCCTCTGGGGGCCGGTCGAGGCGCGCGCTGCCGAACTCCGGCGCACCGGGCGATTGTCCGAAGTCCAGGCCCTGATCGACGCGGGGCTCGAGATCACCACCGGGCAGATCGAGCGCATCACGCTGCCGCGGCGTTACTCCGTGCCGATGCGGGAGATGCTCCAGCTGCAACCCCGGTTCAGCCGGCGGCAGGGCCGTCGCGCGGCCGGGCTGCTCCAGCATCGACGCTTCCGCGCCGCCTACGATCTCCTGTGCCTGCGCACCGAGCTCGGCGATGTGCCGCTGGAGCTGGCGGACTTCTGGACGCGGGTCCAGCAGATGTCGCCGGACGAGCAGCGGCAGGCTTTCCATGGCAGCCACCACGGCGGCCGGAGCGCCCATCGACCCCGGCCCGCGGCACCGGCCCCTTAAGTCCACCGCCATGCCGGGCCGGCCGTGGATTCCCGCCTGGGTGGGCCTGGGCAGCAACCTCGACGAACCGGCGGACCAGATCAGCGCTGCGCTCGATGCACTTGGCGCGCTTCCGGCGTCACGGCTGGTGAGTCATTCGCCGACCATGGCCACGCCGCCGATGGGTCCCGTGGCCCAACCTGACTACTTGAACGCGGTGGCCGGCCTCGTCACGCAACTCGAACCTCTGGCGTTGCTCGATGAGCTGCTGGCCATCGAGCGCCGCCAGGGGCGGGATCGCAGCACCGGCCTGCGCTGGGGGCCGCGCCGGATCGACCTCGACCTGCTCGTGTACGGCAACGAGATCCTGGCGACCGATCGCCTCACCGTGCCGCACCCGGGCATCGCCCACCGGAATTTTGTATTGTTGCCGCTGCTGGAGCTGGCCCCGGACCTGTGGATTCCCGGACTGGGGCGGGTGCGGCAACTGGCAGCGCTGCTCGACCGAACAACAAGACCAGATGGGCAATCCCCGATACATCGCGATTGAAGGACCGATCGGCGTGGGCAAGACGAGCCTTGCCCGCCGGCTGGCCGACGTGCTGGGCGCCGAGCTGCTGCTCGAGCAGCCGGAAACCAATCCCTTCCTCGAGCGGTTCTATCGCGATCCGCGCGGCGCATCGCTGCCGACCCAGCTGTTCTTCCTGTTCCAGCGGGTCCAGCAGATCGAGCAGCTCAGGCAGAGCGACATCTTCGCCGAGACCCGGATCTCCGATTTCCTGTTCGACAAGGACCGGCTGTTCGCCGAGATCAATCTCGATCCGGCGGAGCTGGAGCTCTACGACAGGGTTGCCGCGTCGATCCGGGTCGAGGCCCCGCCGCCCGACCTCGTGGTCTACCTGCAGGCGCCGGTCGATACCCTGCTGTTCCGCATTGCCCGCCGCGGCATCGATTTCGAGCAGCGGATCGGGCGGCGGTACCTGGAGCGCCTGGCGGAAGCCTATGCGCGGTTTTTCCACGATTACGCGGCGGCGCCGCTCCTGATCGTGAATGCGGCGATCCTCGACCCGGTCCATAATGACGCCCACTTCAGCCTGCTGCTGGAACAGATCGAACGGGTCCGCAGCGGCCGGCATTTCTTCAATCCCGTCGCATCGGCATTCGGGTAGGCACATGTACAAGCAGCTCGAGCAACGCGATCGCCCGGAGGCGCCGGTCAGCATTTCCACCCTGCGGGAGATGAAGGCAGCCGGTGAACCGATCGCCTGCCTGACGGCCTACGACGCGAGCCTCGCGTTGCTGGTCGACGATGCGGGCACCGACGTGGTGCTGGTCGGGGACTCGCTCGGCATGGTCATCCAGGGCCACGACACCACGGTGCCGGTGACGGTCGGGGACATC
>CAZMVP010000142.1:2793-5386 GCA_964569355.1 uncultured Chromatiaceae bacterium
TTCAAGGTGCAGGGCCGGGGCCAGGCCCAGGCCGAGAAGATGCTGGAGGATGCCGTGGCGCTCGAGCAGGCAGGGGCGGACATCCTGCTGCTGGAATGCGTGCCGAAGGAACTCGGGCAGGCCGTGCGCGATGCGGTGCAGGTGCCGGTCATCGGCATCGGCGCGGGCCCCGGCGTCGACGGGCAGATCCTCGTGCTCTACGACGTGCTCGGCATCACCCAGGGCCGGCTGCCACGTTTCGTCCGGAACTTCATGCAAGGCCATGACTCGCAACTCGCGGCGCTCAAGGCCTACGTCGCCGCGGTCAAGGACCGCAGCTATCCCGCGCCGGAACACTGTTTCTCCTGAACCATCGCGGCCACCGGGACTTCCGCGCTTGAAGACCATCCGCACGGTGAAGAAGCTCAAGACGGAACTCGCGGACCTGCGCGTGCGCGGCGGGCGCATCGCGCTCGTGCCGACGATGGGCAACCTGCATGCCGGCCACCTGGCACTGGTGGCCGAGGCACGGGCCCTGGCTGACCATGTCGTGGCCTCGATCTTCGTCAACCCGACGCAGTTCGGCCCGGGCGAGGACTTCGCCACCTACCCGCGGACGCTGGAGCGTGACCGCCGGCAACTGGCAGCGGCCGGTGCGGACCTGCTCTTCGCGCCGCCCGTCGAGGAGATCTATCCCGATGGCAGCACCGATGGCACCGTGGTCTGCGTGCCGCGGCTCTCGACCATCCTGTGTGGCGCGAGCCGCCCGGGGCATTTCGCCGGCGTGGCTTCGGTGGTCACGCGCCTGTTCAACATCGTGCAGCCCGACGTGGCCGTGTTCGGCGAGAAGGACTACCAGCAGCTGCTGGTCATCCGTCGCCTGCAGGCCGACCTGCACTTGCCGATCCGGATCGTCGGCGTGCCGACGCAGCGCAATGTCGACGGCCTGGCCTTGAGCTCGCGCAACCAGTACCTGAGCGCGGCTGAATTGCAGCGCGCCCCGGAACTCCACCGGGCACTCGTCGATTGCGCGGGGCAATTGCAGCGTCGCACCCGGAGCCTTGCCGCGCTGGAGAAGCAGGGGCTGGCCCGGTTGACGGCTGCCGGCTTCCGTCCGGACTACTTCGTGATCCGCAATGCCGCGGATCTCGCGCGGCCCGGCAAAGGGAGCCGCGAGCTCGTCGTGCTGGCGGCGGCGCGCCTGGGGCGCACGCGGCTGATCGACAACGTGCGGGCCAGGGTGTAACGGTCCCGTCGATGGCCCTCGGTGGCAATCGACGCAGTGGTGGATGTCACCGGCCGTGCCGACCGAGTGCCCAGGCAACATGCTCGCGGACCAGTGCCGACGGATCATCGGCGCGGGCACGCAGGGCGTCGACCACGACCTCCGACGTGGGTGCATTGCCGAGCGCCACGGCGATGTTGCGCAACCAGCCCGTGTAGCCCGGCCGGCGCAGCGCGCTGCCTTCCGTGCGCCGGGCCCATTCCTCCTCGGTCCAGGCGAAGAGCCTGGTGAGCTCTGCCGCATCCAGGCCGTGCCGGGGCGCGAAATCCGGTTCCGTGCCCGGCTGCGCGTATCGGTTCCATGGGCACACGAGCTGGCAGTCATCGCAGCCGAAGATCCGGTTGCCCATCTGCACGCGATGCTCGAGCGGGATTGCCTCGTGCGATTCGATCGTGAAATACGAGATGCAGCGCCGGGCATCGACCACGTACGGGGCGACGATGGCGCCGGTGGGGCAGGCGTCGAGGCAGGCATGGCAACTGCCGCAATGGTTGCCGACCGGCGCATCCACCGGCAACGGCAGGTCGGTGTAGATCTCGCCGAGCAGGAACCACGAACCGGCATGGCGGTTGATCAGGTTGGTGTGCTTGCCCTGCCAGCCGAGGCCGGCTGCAGCAGCCAGCGGTTTCTCCAGCACCGGGGCGCTGTCGACGAAGGCGCGGAAGCCGTGCGTGATGCCGGCGGCCGTGACGCGGTCTGCCAGTTTCCGCAACCGGACGCGCAGCATCTTGTGGTAGTCGCGGCCGAGCGCATAGCGGGCGATATAGGCCAGGTTGCGATCGGCGAGCACGTCTGCGGCAGGCGTGATGCCGGCCGTCGTGTAGTCCATGCGGGCGGAGATCACGCGGGCCGTGCCCGGCAGCAGTTCGTCGGGTCGCGTGCGCTTGGTGCCGTGGGCGGTCATGTAGGCCATGTCGCCGTGGAAGCCGCGCGCCACCCAGTCATCCAGCCGCCGCCCGGCCTCCGTCAGGTCGATGCCCGCGATGCCGACCTGCTGGAAGCCGAGTTCGCGGCCCCAGTCCTTGATCTGCAAAGCCAGTTGTTCGGGATCGCCGGTGGGCGTGGACATCGGAGGAAACGCAGGAGTGCCTGGCGGGTCATTATGCGGGGTTTTGGACGCCCCATCATCGCGGGCGGCATAATCCCCGGCATGTCGGCAGCAGCCCGCGATGTATGGACGCCCGAAGCCGTGCGGCAGCTTGATCGCACGGCGATCGATGCATTCGGCATCCCGGGCAGCGAACTGATGCAGCGGGCCGCCGCGGAGGTCTGTCGTGTCGCGTTGCTGCGCTGGCCGGCCGCCCGTCGCTGGCTGGTTCTCTGCGGCGG
>CAZMVP010000143.1:0-5377 GCA_964569355.1 uncultured Chromatiaceae bacterium
GCCACGGCACGCGGAAGATGATCTGCCGTTCCGGCTCGCAGATGCGCTCGATGATCTTGTGTTCGCCGAACTCCGGATATTTCACCAGCACCGGTCCGAGTGATTCGACGACTTCCCGGACGGCCTGGTGGAATTCCACCTCACCAGGGTTGCGGCGGACGACGTCCTGGTACAGGACGCGGATTCTTTCATCGATGATTTCAGACATGGTACTGGGCTCTCAGTGGCGGTTGTGACTTCAGGGATCGGCTGGCAACGTGGCAATCATCGAGCGCGAGAGGCGGTTGAGCATCTCGCGCACCTCGGCATGTTCATCAGGCGACCAGCGGTCGATGAGCCGTGACAGCTTGGCACGGTATTCGGCTGACATCCGGTCGAATACCTGTTGCCCGGAGGCAGACGCCGACAGCATGTTGTCGGATTGACAACGGGCCATGTCGTGGCCGGCCAGCCGGCGGGCGATGTCTTCGACGCGGGCCACGGACACCGCGAACCGGCCGGCGATGGCGTCCGGGGCCAGCGGCCGCCCGGCCCGGCACAGGTGGACCAGCAGCCAGATCTCATCCGGTGCCAGCGGCAGGCCCATCCGGTCGGCAACCCGGCGATAGGCAGCCCACTGGTTCTCCGGCCGTTCCAGCCTGAGGACGATGGATTCCAGCTCTTCGAGCGAGGTGGCATCGCGGGGGATGGCAAAGCTCTCGCCCACGGTCTCGGTGCGGTCGGCGCCCCGCAGCGGCACTTCCTCGAGGAACCAGCAGAGCACGAAGCCGAAAGCGGCGATCACGGCCGCGAAGAGGAAGATCGGGTGGATGGCGTCCGTATAGGCGGCCAGGTACAGGTCGCGGATTGCGGCCGGCATGGCCTGCACGGCCATCGGATCGACCGAGGCCGGCAGCGCGACGCCATTCGGCAGCTTGCCCGCCAGGTCCGCGGCGAGGCCCGCCGCGAAGATCGCACCGAAGACCGACACCCCGATGGACCCGCCGATGGAGCGGAACATGGTGGTGCCGGACGTGGCCACGCCGAGGTTCCGGTAGTCGACGGAGTTCTGCACCGCCAGCACCAGCACCTGCATCACCATGCCAAGGCCAAGGCCGAGCACCAGCATGTAGCCGGACACCAGGAAGACACCGGTATCCGTGCCGAGCGTCGACAACAGCCCGAGGCCGAGCGTCATGATCGCGGTGCCCATGATCGGGAACATCCGGTAGCGGCCGATCCGGCTGATGACCTGACCGCTGGCGATCGAGGTGACCAGCACGCCGGCCATCATCGGCGTCAGGAGCATCCCGGCCGCGGACGGGGTTTCACCCCTGACAACCTGCAGGTAGACCGGCATGAAGGTGACCGAGCCGAACATCGCCATGCCGACGATGAAACCGGTGGCGCAGGCCACGGCAAAGGTCCGATTGGTGAAAAGTCCCAGCGGCAGGATCGGCTCGATGGCCCGTGATTCGGCCACGATGAAGGCCGCGAGGCCGACAACCGTGACGGCCATCAGTCCGATCATCCGCGGCGAATCCCAGGCAAAGGTATGGCCGCCGAGGCTCGTGAACAGGATCAATGCGGTCAGCGTGATGGCGAGCAGCGCCGCGCCGGGGATGTCGATCACCTGGCGATGGTGTGCGCTCCTGGCGGTGAACACGAGGCCGATCACGCCGAGCGCGACGATGCCAAGCGGCAGGTTCACGTAGAAGATCCAGCGCCAGCTCAGGTGGTCGACGAAGAAGCCGCCGATCAACGGCCCGAGCACGGTGGAGAAGCCGAATACCGCGCCGAAGATCCCCTGGTAACGGCCACGTTCGCGAGGCGGGATGATGTCGCCGACCACGGCCATCGTCGTGACGATCAGGCCGCCACCACCCAGGCCCTGGATTGCGCGGAACACGATCAGCTCGCCCATCGACCGGCTCAGGCCGCAAAGCGCCGAGCCGACCAGGAACAGCACGATGGCCGCCTGCAGCACGACCTTGCGGCCGAAGAGATCGCCCAGCTTGCCGTACAGGGGCGTGACGATGGTGGTTGCCAGGATGTAGGCCGTGACGATCCACGACAGGTGATCGAGGCCGCCGAAATCGGAGACGATGGTCGGCAGGGCCGTGGAGACGATGGTCTGGTCGAGGGTGGCGAGCAGCATGACCAGCATCAAGGCGCCGAAAATCACGCGCACGGAGCCATCCATGGTGAATTCCGGGCCGGGAGGGCTGTCTGGCGCGGGGGGTGGGGCGGCGGTGGCGCCGAGTGGTGGAGACTTCACCGCAATCCTGTCATCAAGCCGGAAACTGCCAGCCGGCATTGTCGCACAACGCTGTAACACGGCGCGACGCGCCGGTGGATTGGCGGTAGGCTGGCAAGGGTGGAAATCCACCATTGCCAGCGTTGGATCACCGGACAAGGAGCGGATCGTGGACAAGCACATGTACCCGGAAGTCTCGCGGGAGCTGCATCACCAGCGCCAGGAGCTGGCGCCGGGCCCCGCGGCGGCATTCAAGGCCTTCAGCGAAAGCGTGTTTGCCGAAGGAGCGCTGTCGAGCAAGATGAAGGACCTGATCGCCGTGGCGGTCGCGCACGTGACCCAGTGTCCGTACTGCATCCGGGGCCACACCGCCAGCGCCATCCGTCGCGGCGCGACGCAACAGGAGGTGATGGAGGCCATCTGGGTGGCCGCTGAAATGCGCGCCGGCGGAGCTTATGCGCATTCCAACCTGGCGCTCGACACCATGAACCAGATGGCGGCCAAGAAGGGGTCGTGATGGTCCGGTGGCGGGCAGGTTCGCTGGCCATTGCGAGCCTGCTGCTGGCAGCGATCGCCTTCGGGGCGGGCGGTGGCGCCGGGCCTGCCGGTGGCCCGGGCTTCGTGGCCGAGATCGGTCTCGACGGCCCGATCGGCCCGGCCGCGGCGGAGTATTTCGACACGGCATCGAAGCATGCAATCGCCGACGGCGCGACCGCGATCATCCTGCGGCTGGATACGCCGGGCGGCCTGTCCGAGTCGATGCGCCAGATCATCAGCGCGATGCTGGCCGCACCGATCCCGGTGCTTGCCTACGTGGCCCCGGACGGTGCACGGGCGGCGTCCGCCGGAACCTACATCCTGTATGCGAGCCAGGTCGCCGCGATGGCGCCGGCCACGCACCTGGGCGCTGCCACGCCCGTGAGCATCGGCGGTGCCACGCCGATGCCGTTGCCGACGCCGCCGTCGTCGGCGCCACCGTCGTCGACACCAGAGCCGTCGAAGGAGGCTCCGGAGGCGTCGCCGCCGGAGAAGGATGACCAGCCACCAGGCGACGCCGAATCGCGCAAGGTGCTGAACGATGCGATTGCCTACATCCGCTCGCTCGCCCAACTGCGCGGCCGCAATGCCGAATGGGCCGAACAGGCCGTGCGCGGGGCCGCGACGCTGACGGCGCGCGAGGCGGCTGAAAAGCATGTCATCGATTTCGTGGCGGCCAACGTCGGCGAACTGCTGGCGCTGGCCGACGGCCGGCAGGTGCGGGTCGGGGACCGGATGGTGACCCTCGATCTCGCGGGCGCGGCGATCCGCGACTATGCGCCGAACTGGCGCAGCCGCTTCCTCGGGATCATCACCAACCCGACCATGGCGTACCTGCTGCTGCTCGCGGGCATCTACGGGCTGGTGCTGGAGGCCTTCCACCCGGGCGCGATGCTGCCCGGCATCGCCGGCGGCATCTGCCTCCTGATCGGCCTCTACGCGCTGCAGATGTTGCCGGTCAACTACGCGGGCCTTGCGTTGATGGTGCTCGGCGTCGGTCTTCTGATCGGCGAGGCCTTCACGCCGACTTACGGCGCGCTCGGCGTGGGCGGCATCGTGGCCTTCGTCGTCGGCTCCATCATGCTGCTCGACACGAGCGTGCCGGGCTATTCGGTGAATGTCGGCGTGATCGCCGCGATTGCGGTGTGCGCCATCGGGCTGCTGGCCACCATCCTGTGGCTTGTCATGCGCTCGCGGCGCAGCCATGTGGTCAGCGGCGACCAGCTGATGCTGGACGCACACGGCACGTTGCTCGGACCCGTCGCGGCAGGTGGCCAGGCGCAGGCGCTGGTCTACGGCGAGCTGTGGCAGGTGAAGAGCGCCGTGGCGTTGCCGGCCGGTACCCGGGTGCATGTCATCCGCCGGGACGGTTTGCTGCTGGAAGTGGCGGCCGACGGGGCCGCCGGGCAATAGCCCACCGGCTTGCCGGATCAAGGATTCATTGCGGGGAGTAGATCATGTTCGGATTCACAGGCGTCATTGTCGTTGTCATCGTCATGCTGTTGTTCTCGACGATCAAGATCCTGCCGGAGTACGAGCGCGGCGTGATCCTCACGCTCGGCCGCTACACCGGCACCAAGGGACCGGGGCTGATCATTCTCGTGCCATTCGTCCAGCGGATGATGCGCGTGGATCTCCGGGTCAACGTGATGGACGTGCCGCCGCAGGACGTGATCTCGCGCGACAACGTCTCGGTGCGGGTCAACGCGGTGGTCTACTTCCGGGTCGTGGACTCCGACAAGTCGATGCTGCAGGTCGCCGACTTCTACTCGGCCACGAGCCAGCTGGCGCAGACGCGGCTCCGGTCCGTGCTCGGCCAGCATGAGCTGGACGAGATCCTCGCCGAGCGGGACTCGATCAACCACACGCTGCAGACGATCCTCGACGAGGCCACCGATGCCTGGGGCATCAAGATCTCCAATGTCGAGATCAAGGACGTGGACATCAACGAGACCATGGTCAGGGCCATCGCGCGCCAAGCCGAAGCCGAGCGCGAGCGGCGGGCCAAGGTGATCCATGCCGAGGGCGAGATGCAGGCCGCCGAGAAGCTGCGCGATGCCGCCGCGATGCTGGCCCAGCAGCCGCAGGCCATGCAGTTGCGCTACCTCCAGACCATGGCCGACATGTCCAACAGCGGCAAGGCCTCGACGATCGTGTTTCCGTTGCCGCTGGACCTCGTGAAGCCGCTGATCGAGGCGGGTGCGCAGGCCATGGCAAAGGCCCGGGAAAGCGCCGGCTAAGCTGCCGGTACCAGCAGCTGCCGGCTGGCCGAGGCGCTCGGGCGTACCGCGACGCGCTCGAACCAGGGGCCGATGCGCAGCAGCGTGCGGTCGAAGGGCTGGTTGACGCCTGCAGCAAAATCCAGCCAGACGTAGAGCCAGATGTCGGCAGCGCTGAAGCGGTCTCCGCAAAGGTACGGGCCGCTGTCCATCATCCCGTCGAGCCAGCGCAGGCGGTCCCGTGCCACGGCCTTGAGGCCGTCGGCAGCTTCCGGCACGACCGGGATGCGGGACTCGAAGCGCGCCAGGCCCTCGGCGTAGTGGTAGGCGTTGTGGATGAACTCGGTGATGTTGAGTTCGACCCGCCGCCACCACTGACGCGTGT
>CAZMVP010000144.1:0-5367 GCA_964569355.1 uncultured Chromatiaceae bacterium
AAACGCAACGGCAGCGGGGCCGCCGGGTCGGCCTCGAGGGCTCGCCTGTGCCCGGGCAGGATCACCGGCCGCGCTTCACCGCGGTCAACCCGAGCACGGGCGGATTGGCCAGATAGGCAGCGTAGTAATCGGGATTTTCCGCCGCCGGATCGAGTTCCAGCGGGTGCCAGTGGATCGCCTCGAAGCCGGCTGCCTCGAGCGCCACGGCGTATCGGTCTCGGCTGTACCAGAAGGTGTCGAAGTGGATCAGCTGGCGACCGGACACCAGGCTGTAGCGGATCCGGCTGCCTTCGCGCCGCGGCTCCAGCGCCTGCTTGTCGAAGCCGTAGGGCGCATAGCCGGCGTAGTCGACCGGTTGCTGATCCGGGTTTTCGACGAGTCCGACCAGCCGGCCACCGGGCTTGAGCGCATGGGCGAGACGCTCGGCCATCCGGTCGAGGCGGTCGCCGGTTGACGCGTAGTGCAGCAGGTACGACGCCAGCGCCACGTCGAAACCGGCTTCGCAGTACAGGTCCGGCAGGTCCTCGACGGCAACGCAGGCGTAATTGATGCCGAGCGGCTCCGCCTGCTCCGCCTCGCGCGCCAAGGCGATCATCGCCGGCGACAAGTCAACGCCGGCAACGCGGGCTGCACCGGCCCGGCGCAGCCGCCGCGCATGATGTCCCTCGCCGCAACCCGCATCGAGGATCGCGAGCCCGGCGCAGTCTCCCAGCAGTTGATCGAGCGACCAGTTTTCCACCGCCGCGCGCACCGGCGAGGCCTTGGTGAGCTGGTAGTTGCGGGCAATCGCGTCGTAGGCGGCCTCAACCATGCGGCACCCTGGTGGCGGCCCACTCCCGCAGCAGCGCCTCGCACTCATCCACCAGCAGGCCGCCGGACAGCGTCAGTCCGGCCGGCACCACGCCGCGCAGTTCGCTGCCGGTGATCCGGGCAAGGCTCCCGAGCGGGGCGCCGAAGTGGATCCGCGTGATGCCGGCGTAATGGGCTGCCGTGAGGCACATCGCGCACGGCTCGACGGTGACATAAAGCTCGCAACCGGCGAGACGGGTCGTGCGCAGCTGCCGGCAGGCATCGCGCAACGCGAGGATCTCGGCATGGGCAGTGGCATCGGGGCCGGCGACCACGCCCGTATGCGCCACGACCAGCACGTCACCGTCGTGCACGATGCAGGCACCGACCGGCGGTTCCCCGGCCAGAACACCTCGTCGGGCGGCGGCAAGCGCCTGATGCATGGCCGCAGCCGGGCCGCCTGCGCCGGGACTCACCGCGCCTCCCCGTCGTCCCCCGCGTAGATGGCGCCACTGGTGCAGGTTTCATGGATGATGACCTTCGACAGTGCCGGCAGGGAGGGCTTCAGCTGCTGCCAGATCCACCGGGCGACGATCTCGCTGGTCGGATTCTCGAGCCCGGGGATCTCGTTCAGGTAGTGGTGGTCGAGCACCTCGTAGATCGGCGAGAAGCGCGCCTTGATCTCGGCGAAGTCCATGATCCAGCCGGTGCGGTCGTCGATCGGCCCGTCGACATAGATCACGCCCCGCCAGGAATGACCGTGCAGGCGGCTGCACTTGTGCCCCGGCGGCACATTGGGCAGCCGATGGGCTGCCTCGAAGACGAACTCCTTGAAGATTTCCATGGACCTGCCGTGTCGCCGCCTGCCGCATCAACCCGTTGCGCAAAACCGGGATGCCGGACGGGGCTTGTACTTTTGCTGAAACTGTGGGAGCGGACCGGCATTCTGCACTACCCTTCCGGAGGTGGCCAGTCATGGCATTTGTGCGCCCGGCGGGTGGTCAGTAACATCCCCCGGTTTGCACCTGCCCCGCCGGAGAACACCCCCACATGACCGCAAGCAATGCGACCGGAACGATCAGCATCATCGGCGGCACGGGCGCCCTGGGTGGCGGTCTCGCGCGTCGCTGGGCGAGGGCCGGCCTGCCGGTCGTGATCGGTTCACGGGATCCGGCCAAGGCCATCGCGGCCGCCGATGAGCTGCGCGGCGCCATCACCTCGGCCAACGTCCGGGGCGCAGGCAACCTGGACGCCGCCCGGGCGGGCTCGATCGTGGTGCTGACCGTGCCCTACGCCCACCAGCGGCCCACGCTCACCGAAATCCAGCCGGCGCTCGCCGGCAAGATCCTCATCGACACCACGGTGCCGCTGGTGCCGCCCCGCGTCGCCCGCGTGCAACTGCCCGAGCAGGGCTGTGCCGCCTTGATCGCGCAGCAGATTGCCGGCGATGGCGTTGCCGTCGTGTCCGCCTTCCACAACGTGGCAGCCGACTCGCTGCACACCGACGAAGAGCTCGATTGCGACGTGCTCGTGACCGGCAACAAGGCCGAAGCGCGCGAAGCGGTCGTGCAGCTGGCGCGGGCCGCCGGCCTGCGGGCCTGGCATGCCGGCTCACTGGAGAATTCCGCGGCGGCCGAGGCACTGACCTCCGTGCTGATCTTCATGAACAAGCGTTACGGCGGCATCCATACCGGCCTGCGGATCACCGGCGTGCCGGCCGACGCCAGCTGAACCTGCCGCCGGCATCGCGGTGCGCGAGATCCGACTGGTCACCATCCCGGGCCTGCCACTCGTCGGGCCGATGGACCCGGCTGGCTTTGCGGCCCTGATCGCCGGGGCGTTGCGCTCGGCCGCGGCCATTCCTGCCGAGGGTGACGTGGTCGCGATTGCCCAGAAGATCGTGTCGAAGGCCGAGGGCCGGCGCGTGGCGCTCGACACGGTCTCGCCGTCGGACCGTGCCCGCGACATCGCCGCGCGCGCCGACAAGGATCCGCGCGTCGTGGAACTGATCCTGCGCGAATCCCGCTCGATCCTCCGCGTGACGCCCGGCGTCATCATCACCGAACACAACACCGGCGTGATCCTGGCCAATGCCGGCATCGACCGCTCGAACCTCGAGGGCAGCGACGACCACGCCCTGCTGCTGCCCGTGGACCCGGATGCCTCCGCCGCCCGGCTGCAGGAGCACCTGTCGCGGGCGTTCGGCGTGTTCCTCGGCGTGATCATCACCGACAGCATCGGCCGGCCCTGGCGGCTCGGCACGGTCGGCACCGCGATCGGCGCCGCCGGCGTGATGGCCCTGAACGACCTGCGCGGCACCACGGATCTCTTCGGCCGCACCCTGCAGGTCAGCGAAGTCGCGGTCGCCGACAGCCTGGCGGCCGCCGCGGTGCTCGCCATGGGCGAGGCGGCGGAAGGCACGCCGCTCGTGCTGGTCCGGGGCGGCTTTGCCCGGCACGAGCATGGACGACAGACCGCGCGCAACGCGCTGCGCCCGGCGGACGAGGATCTGTTCCGGTGAAGCGCTACGTCCTGTTGTCGGGCGGCGTCGGCGGTGCCAAGTTCGCGCTGGGCCTGTCGCGGGTGCTGGATCCCGCGCAGCTCACGGTGATCGCCAACACCGGCGACGACTTCCGGCACCTGGGCCTTGCCATCTCGCCGGACCTCGACACCCTGATGTACACGCTGGCGGGCGTCGTGAATGGCGAAACCGGCTGGGGACGACGGGACGAATCGTGGAACTGCCTGGCAGCGCTCGGCGAACTCGGCGGCGAGGCCTGGTTCCGACTCGGTGACCGCGACCTCGCCACCCATCTCCTGCGCACGCAATGGCTGGCCGCCGGCGACTCGCTGACGGCGGTCACGCGGCAGCTCTGCGCGCGGCTCGGCGTCGCGGTCAACCTGATGCCGATGTCCGACGCCTCGATCCGCACGATCCTCGACACCGACGCCGGCACGCTGGAGTTCCAGGACTACTTCGTCCGGCGCCGGGCCGAGCCGCGGGTATCGGCCATCCGTTATGCCGGTGCCACCGAGGCCCCACCGGCCGCCGCGCTCGCGAGCCTGCTGACCGATCCGGAACTTGCCGCGATC
Organism: uncultured Chromatiaceae bacterium; assembly: GCA_964569355.1. Classification (GTDB taxonomy): domain Bacteria; phylum Pseudomonadota; class Gammaproteobacteria; order Steroidobacterales; genus SHZI01. The sequence continues at coordinate 3,883 of CAZMVP010000144.1, forward strand.
TTCATCGCGCCGTCGAACCCGTGGCTCAGCATCGATCCCATGCTGGCCATTCCGTCGCTCAAGGCCGCGCTGCGTTCCACCGCGGCGCCAGTCATCGCGATCTCGCCGGTGGTCGGCGGCCGCGCGCTGAAGGGCCCCACCGCCAAGCTCATGGCCGAGCTCGGCCTGCCGGTCACGGCCGGGACCGTTGCCCGCCACTACGGCAACCTGCTCGACGGCTACATCCTCGACCACATCGATGGCAACGACGCGGCGGCACTGGTCGATGCCGGGATTGTGGTGGCCGTGGCACACACGGTGATGGACTCGCTCGAGGATCGCATCCAGCTCGCCGAGTTCGCCCTCGGCTTTGCCGAGCGGGGCTTTGCCGAGCGGGGCCTTTCCGAACAAGTCTTCCTCGCGCCGGATCCGGCGGAAGGCGGCTGAGCCATGCCGGCCGCCTGGGCACTGGTGCCGATCAAGCCATTTGCCGACGCCAAGTCGCGCCTGTCCGGTTTGCTGTCCCGCGCGGAGTGCACGCGCCTGGCCGCGGAGATGGCGCGTGACGTGCTGCGCGCGCTGGCGGCAACGCCGGACATCAGCGGCATCGCGCTCCTGTCCCGCGAACCGGACGCCGCGCGGCTCATCAACGATGGCACGGCCGGATACGGTGGAACGACGCGCCTGTACCCGGAGCTGCCGGATGAGGATTTCCGCCACGGACTGGCCCGGGTCGCGGCTGATCTCGCCGCGCACGGGGTGCGGCACCTGCTGGTGCTGCCGACCGACCTGCCGACCTTGTCGTCGGCGGACATCGGGGCCCTGCTCACGGAGCATGGCCACGGCACCGGCATCACGGTCTGCCGGGCCACCCCGGATGGCGGTACCAATGCGCTTCTGCTGAGCCCGCCGACCGTGATCCCGCTGCTTTACGGGCCGCAGAGCGCCGACCGCCACCTCGAGGCCGCACGGGCGGCTGGCGTGGCAGCCCGCGAGTGCCACCTGACAGCATTTGCGCGCGACGTGGACACGCCGGATGATATGAAGTGGCTGCTCGAGCAGCGAGTGGCCTGCGCGACGCTCGCCTGGCTCAAGGCGAGCGGCATCCGCGAACGACTCCGAGAGCGATCACACGCACCGAGGTAAAGGCACTGAACACACCGCGCCATCCCGCCAACCACGCCGACGGCCACCCCGATCTCGGCGCCGCGCGCCGGCTGGGCGCCACCCCGCTCGACGAACTGCTGGCGGAAGCTGCCCGGCTGCGTGATGCCGGTTTCGGCGATGTCGTGACCTACTCGCGCAAGGTGTTCGTGCCGTTGACCGAACTCTGCCGGGACGTCTGCCACTACTGCACCTACGCCAAGACCCCGCGGCGACTCGCCACCGCCTACCTCGCGCCCGAACAGGTACTGGGCATCGGCCGGGCTGGCCAGGCGATGGGCTGCCACGAGGCGCTGTTCACGCTCGGCGACAAGCCGGAGCGGCGCTACCGCGTGGCCCGCG
>CAZMVP010000145.1:0-2219 GCA_964569355.1 uncultured Chromatiaceae bacterium
TACGACGCCGCGAACATCCGGCTGATGCACCACCTTACCGCGGCGCTGCGCGCCCATGCGCTGTTCCATCGCGACGTGGAGTACATCGTGCGCGATGGCGAGATCATCATCGTCGACGAGTTCACCGGCCGCACGATGCCGGGTCGGCGCTGGTCCGACGGCCTGCACCAGGCGGTGGAGGCCAAGGAGAAGGTGCGGATCCGCGAGGAAAACCAGACCGTCGCGTCGATCACCTTCCAGAACTACTTCAGGCTCTACGAGAAGCTCTCCGGCATGACCGGCACGGCCGACACGGAGGCCTTCGAGTTCCAGGAGATCTACGGGCTCGAGGTGGTCGTGATCCCGACCCACAAGCCGATGGTCCGCGACGACCAGGCCGACCTCGTCTACCTCACGCAGAAGGACAAGTTCGCGGCGATCATCGAGGACATCAAGGATTGCCGGAAACGCGAGCAGCCGGTACTGGTGGGCACCACCTCGATCGAGACCTCGGAATACCTTGCCGACCTGCTGCAAAAAGACGGTGTCCAGCACCAGGTGCTGAATGCCAAACAGCATGAACGCGAAGCGAGCGTGGTGGCCGAGGCGGGACGGCCCGGCGCCGTGACGATTGCCACCAACATGGCCGGTCGCGGCACCGACATCGTGCTGGGCGGCAATCTCGAGGTGGAGCAGCGGGACCTCGGGCCGGAGGCCACCGAAGAGATGCGAGACGAGCTTCGTCGCGACTGGCAGCAGCGCCATGATCGCGTGCTGGCACTCGGCGGCCTGCGGATCATCGGCACCGAGCGCCATGAGTCCCGGCGCATCGACAACCAGCTGCGCGGCCGTGCCGGCCGCCAGGGCGACCCGGGATCCAGCCGCTTCTACCTGGCCGTCGAAGACAACCTGATGCGGATCTTCGGCAATCCGGAGCGCACCAAGGGCATGTTGCGCGGGGTCGGCATGAAGGAGGGCGAGGCGATCGAGAGCAATCTCCTCTCCCGGCAGATCGAGCGCGCGCAGCGCAAGGTCGAGGCGCAGAACTTCGATGCCCGCAAGTCGCTGCTGGAGTACGACGACGTGGCCAATGACCAGCGCCGCGTGATCTACCAGCAGCGCAACCAGTTGATGCGCGCCGACAACATCTCCGATGCGCTGGTGGACATCCGCGCCGAGGTGGTGAACAACGTCATCAGCCGGCACATCGCGCCAGAGAGCGTCGAGGAGCAGTGGGACGTGGACGGCCTGACGGCCGCCCTCGCGAAGGAGTTTGGCCTCACGCTCGATATCAGGAAGCTGGTGGACGACGAGCCGACGCTGGACGAAGCCGGCATCAGGAGCCGGATCCTCGGGCTGGTGGCAGAGGACTACCAGCGGAAATTCCAGGCGCTCGATACCACCGAGCTGCACCAGCTCGAGAAGCAGCTCATGCTGCAGCAGGTGGACCTGCACTGGAAGGAGCACCTGGCCGCGATGGACTACCTGCGCCAGGGCATCCACCTGCGTGGCTATGCCCAGCAGAACCCGAAGCAGGAATACAAGCGCGAGGCCTTCGGCATGTTCGGCGACATGCTGGACCAGGTGAAGCATGAGGTGATTACGATCATGGCGCGGGCCAGGATCCGGACACCCGATGAAGTGGCTGCCGAAGAAGCCCAGCGCCGGATGGCCCAGCAGCTGCAGTATCGCCACGACGAGGCGCCTTCGGCCATGAATCCCGATGCCGCAGTCGGCCCGGAAGCCGGCGAAGCCCCGGCCGATGGTCGCAAGCCGCTGCAGGCAAGGCCGGCCCGGGCGCCAGCGGCACCCGCGGCGCCGGTGGCCCCCGTGGTCCGCAGTACTCCGAAGGTCGGCCGCAACGATCCCTGTCCCTGCGGCTCGGGCAAGAAGTACAAGCAGTGCCACGGCCGCCTGGCCTGAACACGATCCAGGGTACGGGCCAAGGCACGGTTCCGCTGGTGGTCGTCGCGGCCGGCATCCTCGGGGACCATGCCGGTCGTGTGCTGATCGCGAAGCGGCCGGCCGACGGGCATGCCGGGGGCTTCTGGGAGTTTCCGGGCGGCAAGCTCAAGGTCGGGGAGAGTGCCTCGGCAGCCCTGCGACGTGAACTCGAGGAAGAGCTCGGGATTACCGTCGAAGAGGCCAGGCCCTTCATGCATTACCAGCATGCCTATCCCGAGCGGCTGGTCGAGCTGCATGTCTTTGTCGTCGATCGTTATTCAGGCGAGCCCCGGGGC
>CAZMVP010000145.1:2319-3455 GCA_964569355.1 uncultured Chromatiaceae bacterium
GCATCCGGCCATTCCATGAAGCGGATCGTGAAGCGATGGTGGCTGCCGCTGATCTCCGGATAGAGGTCGCTGCCGGCCGGCAGCGACACCCGCAGCAGGCCAACGACGCCTTCCCCGATCATGCCGTGCTGGAAACTGCCCTGCACGGCCACCTGGTCGGAGAATTGTCCACCCTCGCGGAGCAGCCAGAGCAATTCGGCGATGCTGTCGCAGAGCGGCCGCAGGTTTTTCATCCAGCTCTCGATGTCGGCAACGCGCCGTTCGTAGTCATGGTTGAGCCAGTAGGTGTAGTCCGGCAGGTCGAACTCGCAGGTACCGCCGGGTATGGCACTGCGATGCTTGACGGCAGCCAGGAACTCGCTGTCGCGGATCGGCTGCATGAACTGCGGCCCGACGGCGAACAGGCGCTGCCGGAGGTCCTGCAGGTTGTGCAACACGCGCTTCAACCGCGCCTGGTCGATCCCGGCAACGTGCTGGTAGCGGTCATAGATGCCGACCTGGCGCTCCAGCTCCTTCAGCACGTCACCGCGGACGTCGCCACGGCCGAGGATCGCGACGATGTCGAGCATGCTCGTGATGGCGCCGCGACTGCCCCATTCGGAGTTCTGCTCCATGTTGAAGCACAGCTGCTGGTAGAGGAACTCGAGGCGCAGGAAGGTGCGCATCCGCTCGCTCAACGGCTGCTCGTAGAGCCCCGAGATGCTGGATGCTGCAGCCTGCGTGAACAAGTCGACGGTAGGAATGCTGACCATGAATGACCGTTTTCAGGCCGAAGGCTTTGTTTTCCCGGTATTCTGCGCCAGCCGTCGAGGCAAGGGCAAATGGCCGGAACAGAGCCTCAACCGGATTGGATCGATTCACGCCTCCCTTTTGCCAGTGCCTTAAGCATGTCCCAGGGGACTCCCCAAGAGACCCCATTGCGCGGCCAATTGCAAATAGCGCGCGTGCAGCCCGGCCACGCGACTCTCGAGTTCCCGCAGGTTGCCCTCGTTCACGAGGATATCGTCCGCCTGCGCGAGGCGGGTTTGCCGATCCACCTGAGCCGCCAGCAGCCGTTCGACGCCGGCCGCCGTTTCCCCATCGCGGACCATGAGGCGGCGGCGCTGAACCTCCTCTGAACAGTCCACCACCAGCAC
>CAZMVP010000145.1:3555-5310 GCA_964569355.1 uncultured Chromatiaceae bacterium
TGCACGACCTCGCGGGCAAGGACATCGCTGTCGATCACCGGCACGCCATGCGCGGCAAACAGGTTCGCGACCGTGGTCTTGCCGCTGGCGATGCCACCAGTCAGTGCCACCCGATAGATCGCCCAGTGCCTGGTACGGGTGGAGCTCATCGCCGGCCCTACGATGGAACCGGCAGGCCCGCGGTGCGGAAGTAGGCACTCATCAGCGCCGGGCCCCACAGGAGTGCGACGAAGCCCGCCGCCGCAAGGTAGGGTCCGAACGGGATCGGCACCTGCCGCCCGTGCCGGCCAAGCGCGATCATCGCGATGCCGATCACGGCGCCAGTGAAAGCCGAGAGCAGGATGATGAGCGGCAACATCTGCCAGCCAAGCCAGGCGCCCAGCGCGGCAAACAACTTGAAGTCGCCGAAGCCCATGCCTTCCTTGCCGGTGACGAGCCGGAAGCCGTGATAGACGAGCCACAGGCTCAAGTAACCGGCCAGCGCGCCGATCACGCCATCGCTCAGGTTCGTGAACGGGCTGCCGGCAGAGTGGGGTGCATCGACCAGATGGTACAGCAGCCCGGCCCAGAGCAGCGGCAGCGTGATTGCATCCGGCAGCAGGTGATGGTCCAGGTCGATCATCGCGAGCGCGATCAGGGCCCAGGTGAGCAGCAGCGCTGCAAGTGCATCCGGCGTGGCGCCGAAATGCCAGGCCACGAAACCGGAGAGAAGGCCGGTGGCGGCCTCGACCAGCGGGTAGCGCACGGAAATCGGTGCCTGGCAGTGGGCGCAGCGTCCGCGCAGCCACAGCCAGCCGAAGACCGGCACATTGTGCCGGGCCTTGATGGGCGTGCCGCACTTCGGGCAGGCCGAACGGGGTCGCATCAGGTTGAAGGGCTCGTCCGTCGCCGCTGGCTCATCTGCAGCGGCTGCCGTGCCGGCAGGCGAGAGCGCCACGCACTGCTGTCGCCACTCGCGCTCCATCATGAGCGGCAGACGGTAGATCACCACGTTGAGGAAACTGCCGACCATGAGGCCGAGCAGGACACCCAGGCCGGGCAGCAGCAGGGGCATCGCCGCCAGCACCGTCACCAGCCCTGCCGAATGGATCAGACGACCGCGCCGAGCTTGAAGATCGGCAGGTACATCGCGATCACGAGGCCGCCCACCAGCACGCCCAGGATCGCCATGATCAACGGCTCGAGCAGGCTGCTCATGCTGTCCACGGCGTTGTCGACGTCCGCCTCGAAGAAATCGGCCACCTTGCCGGACATCTCGTCGAGCGAGCCCGACTCCTCGCCGACGGCGATCATCTGGATCACCATATTCGGGAAGAGCCCGGTGTTCTCCATCGCCCGCTGCAGCCGCTGGCCCGTGGCCACCTCGTCGCGCATGGCGAGCACGGCCTTCTCGTACACCACGTTGCCGGTTGCGCCCGCCACGGACTGCAGGGCCTCGACGAGCGGCACGCCGGCGCTGAACATCGTCGACAGCGTGCGGGCAAAGCGCGCGACGGCGGCCTTCTCGAGGATGTTGCCGACGATCGGCATCTTCAGCATGACCTTGTCTTCGTACTCCCGAAGCTTGTGTGAGCGCTTGCGGGTGTAGATGTAGAAAGCGATGCCACCGCCCACGACCAGGGCCACCATCCAGCCCTTGCTCTGCACGAAGTTCGAGATGTCGATGACCATCCGCGTGAAGGCCGGCAGGTCCGCCCCAAAGCCCTTGAACAGCGATTCGAACTGCGGGATCACGAAGATCAGCAGGATCAGCGT
>CAZMVP010000146.1:0-455 GCA_964569355.1 uncultured Chromatiaceae bacterium
TTGTCCGACGGCGTCAAGGCGCGCGCCAACAAGTCATGGTCGCTGTCGCGGATGACCTTGCCGCACGGGTTGGCCAGGGTGATGGTCGTCGAGCAACTGTACCGGGCGTGGACCATCCTGCAGGGTCACCCCTACCACAAGGCCTGAATGGCCGGAGTCTCCCGCGACCATGCCGACAATCTACCTGGCATCCGCCTCGCCTCGTCGCCGGGAATTGCTCGGCCAGCTGAAGGTCGCCCACGAAGCCCTGCGCGTCTGCGTCGATGAAACCCGGCTGCCGGGAGAAAGCGCCGCGGACATGGTGCGGCGCCTGGCGGTGGCCAAGGCGCGGGCCGGCGCGGCCTGCCGGCCGATCCGGCCCTCGCTCGTGCTGGCGGCCGACACGGCGGTGGCGCTCGTTGGCGACCAGGCCGCCGGACAGCCGGATGAGCTGTTCGGCAAGCCGGCCGATGCGG
>CAZMVP010000146.1:465-3871 GCA_964569355.1 uncultured Chromatiaceae bacterium
GTGCCGCGGAGGCCGGCAAGAAGGCTGGCGAGGCAGGCGGCGATCGACCCGGCGACGGCTCGCCGGAAGAGCTGTTCGGCAAGCCGGCCGATGCGGCCGATGCCCGGCGCATGCTCGGCCGCCTGTCAGGCCGCACGCATGATGTCTGGACGGCCGTGGCCGTGACCGACGGGCAGGACGAGCGCGTGGACTTGAGTCGCAGCCGGGTCACGTTCCGTGCCCTCGATCCTGGCGAGATCGCCGACTACGTGCGCACCGGCGAACCGGCCGACAAGGCCGGTGCCTACGCGATCCAGGGACTCGCGGCGCAATTCATCAGCGGCCTTCAGGGCAGCTACTCGGGCGTCATGGGGCTGCCGCTGTACGAGACGGCGCGTTTGCTTGCCGCCTTCGGGCATTCCATCCTGTCCACCGAAGACAAGGCCGGCCACGCGGTGGCCGAAGCCGGGACCAGGCGATGAGCGAGGAACTGCTGATCAACGTCAGCGCCCGCGAGGCCAGGGCCGCGGTCGTCGAGAACGGCGTGCTCCAGGAAGTCCTGATCGAGCGCACGGCCCGGCGCGGGCTCACCGGGAACATCTACAAGGGGCGCGTCGTGCGCGTGCTGCCCGGCATGCAGGCGGCCTTCGTGGACATCGGCCTGTCCCGCACCGGCTTCCTGCATGCGTCCGACGTGCTGCCGAAGCCGGGCATGGCGGCCAGCGCCGAGCCCAACATCCGCGAGCTGCTGCACGAGGGCGAGTCGGTGCTGGTCCAGGTCGCCAAGGACCAGCTCGGCAGCAAGGGCGCCCGCCTGACCACCTACCTCGCGATGCCATCGCGCCTGCTCGTGTGCCTGCCGGGGGATCCGATCCTGGGCATCTCCGGGCGCATCCACAACGAGGCGGAACGCGCCCGGCTGAAGCAGGCGCTGCTCGATGCCACCGGCGACCCGCCGCGCTATGGCTACATCGTCCGTACGGCCGCCGAGGGCGTGGCGCCGGAGGCCATCAAGGCCGACGTCGAGTTCCTGCACCGGCTCTGGGAGGTGGTGGACAGGCAGGCCCGCAATGCGGCCACGCCGTCGCTCGTGCACCAGGACCTGCCGCTGGCCATCCGCGTGCTGCGGGATCTCGTCAACGGGGAAACCCGGCGCGTGCGCATCGACAACGCGGCGGTGTGCGCGGAGCTGCGTGAATTTGCCCGGAGCGTGATGCCGGAACTGACGGACCGCATCGAACTCTATGCCGGCCCGCGGCCGATCTTCGACATGTACGGCATCGAGGACGAGATCGAGAAGGCGCTGGCCCGCAAGGTGGAGCTGAAATCCGGCGGTTACCTCGTCATCGACCAGACCGAGGCCCTGACCAGCATCGACGTGAACACCGGCGGCTTCGTCGGGCACCGCAACCTGGAGGACACGATCTTCAGGACCAACCTGGAAGCGGCCGTGGCCATCGCGCGCCAGCTGCGCCTGCGCAACCTCGGCGGGATCATCATCATCGACTTCATCGACATGGCCGAGCCCGCGCATCGCTCCCAGGTCCTCGAGGCGCTGACCACGGCGTTGAAGGGTGACCACGCGCGTGCCCAGGTCGCGGAAGTCTCGCCGCTCGGCCTCGTGCAGATGACGCGCAAGCGGACCCGCGAGAGCCTCGAGCACGTGCTCTGCGAGCCGTGCCCGGTCTGCGAGGGGCGTGGCCACATCAAGTCGCCGGAAACCGTCTGCTACGAGATCTTCCGCGAGATCCTCCGCCAGCATGGCCAGTTCACGTTCAAGGAGTGGGTCATCCTCGCGCACCAGGAGGTCATCGAACTGCTGCTCGACGAAGAGGCCTCGGGCATCGCCGAGCTCGAGGAGCTGACCGGCAAGCCCATCCGGCTGCAGACCGAGGGCCTCTATGCCCAGGACCAGTTCGACGTGGTGCTGGTGTAGGCGGATGGCGATGGACGAGGGCGCGGCATTCCGGCGGGGCCGTCGCCTGGGCATGCGATGGATCATGGGGATCGTCGCCGGCATCGTGATCGTGCTGGCCATCGCGGTCGGCGTGGCGCGCCTGCTGTTGCCGATGGTTCCCGAATACCAGGACGAGATCCGGCGATTTGCCAGCGACGCCACCGGCCTTGACGTCCGTTTCGGGCGGCTGAGCGCGCGGTGGCCACTCGGTGGCCCGGAAATCCAGCTCTACGATGTCCACATCGCCACGGACGATGGACGCCCGGTGCTGGCGGCCGGCCAGCTGGACGTGGGCCTGAGCCTGCGCCAGCTGCTCTTCGGCCAGCGGATCCGCCCGGGGCTGATTGCCATCAGTGATGCCAGCGCGCGCATCGAGCACCTGCCGTCCGGCACATGGCAGTTGAACGGCGTGCCACTCGATGAGCTCATCCGGCCGCGCCGCGAGCAGGAGCTGCCACGGCTGGACCTGCGCCTGAAGGATATTTCGGTGGTCGCCATGGATCCCGCCCGGTTCGAGAAATCGGTGGGCCTGCGAATCAACCAGCTGGAGCTGGACCTCACGCCCGAGCGTGGCCGGATCAACGCCGACTTCGATGGCGCCGATGGCCTTGGCGACAACATCGAGGTGAAGGGCGAATTGCCGATTGCGATGCTGCGCCGCCAGTTCAGCCGTCCGGCCGGCACGGCGCAGGCCCCGGCCACCGGCGCCGAGCCGGTGGAGTGGAACCTGGATGTCGTGGCCGGCAACCTCGATGTCGCGCGCTGGCTGCGCATCGTGGCCGATCAACCGGTGCCGCTGCTCTCCGGCCGGGGCGCGCTGGACCTCAAGCTGGGCTTCACCGGCAGCGTGCCGACCGGCATCGACGTGAACCTCCAGCTGGGACCGTCGAAGTGGGCGGGCCTGCCGGATGATCGGAACAACTACCAGGGCCTGGGCCTGCAGGGCCGCTGGGCGCGCGTGGCCGGCGGCTGGGAGGCGACGCTGGGCCGCTTCGTTGCTGAACGTGGCGGCAAGGCCGGTCCGGCGGCGAGCGGCAAGTTGCACTACACCCGCGCTGGTGGATCGACGAACGCCACCACCGTGGATGCATCGCTGAGTGCGCTCAAGCTGGCCGACCTCTGGCCGGTGCTGTGGTCATTCGCGGGCTCGGGGCTCCAGCAGGAATTGCTGCCCGCCGAGGTGCAGGGCACGATCGACAACCTGCATCTCGTTGCCACGCTGCCGGCCGGGCAGGCGCCGACCTGGCAGGCCGAGGGCAAGGTCCGCGATCTCGGCGTCGTCATGCCGGATCCGGGCTGGGCAATCACCGGCGTCACCGGCACGTTCAACGGCAACCAGGCCGGCGGCCAGGCCACGCTGCGCTCGCAGGGCGGCATGGTGCACCTGCCCACTCTGTTCCGCACGGCCATCCTGCCGACCTCGGCCACCGGCCATTTCACCTGGAAGTCCTCGACGCGCGGGCTGGAACT
>CAZMVP010000146.1:3971-5296 GCA_964569355.1 uncultured Chromatiaceae bacterium
CTGAACTATGCGCCGGACTGGCCCCGCGTGCAGGATGCCTCCGGCACCGTGGTCTTCGATCGCGCAAGCCTGGCCTCCGTCGACAACCGCGGCACCGTGGGCGGCGTGCCGTTCGAGGATGCCGGCGTCCGCATCGCCCATCTTGGTCACGACGCCGAACTGGAAGTCACGGCGGCCGATGACGTTCAGTTCGGCCGCCTGTTAGGCTTCCTGCGCCAGACGCCCGTCGCGCAGTTGCTGGGCCCGACGCTGGATTCGGTCACCGGCAGCGGCACGGTGCGGGCCACGGTGGACCTCGGGTTGCCGATCGCGACGCCGAAGGACTACCGCCTGACAGGCGCCTTCGGCCTGTCGGGGGCGGCCCTCGGGTTGAAGAACGTCGAGCTGGGCCTGGACGGGCTCGAAGGCACGGTGCAGCTCGAGGACAACCGCCTCGCCACGCGCAAGCTCACCGGGCGGTTCCTCGACGAACCCGTGGCGATCACCTTGCGCCCCGCGCGGGCCGATGAGCCCCAGCTGACGCAGGTGGCCGAGGTCAGGGGCGAGACACCGGTGGACAAGCTGGCGGCCGCGTTCTCCCTGCCGTACGCGACGAAGCTCTCGGGCGATGTCGGCTGGTCCGCCACGGTGCAGGTGCCGGCGCGCGAGGCCCACAAGCCGCTCTCGATCGAGGTCGCGTCGGACCTCAAGGACCTGGCGGTGAAGCTGGCCACGCCCCTCAACAAGGCGGCCGGCACGGTCGAACCCCTGGACATGGAGATCCGCCTGCCCGAGCGCGGCCATGTGGAGGTGAGCGGGCGCGTCCAGCGTGGCGTGAGCTGGGCGCTGGAATTCCTGTCCGGGCTGCGCCTCGTCGCGCCACCCAAGGCCGGCATGGCGGCTGTGTCGAAGCAGGGCTGGCGGCTGTCCCGAGGCAGCCTGCGCAGCGGCCCCGTGGTCGCGCAATTGCCGCGGGATCCCGGCCTCGTGATCGGTGGCACCTTCGCCAGCCTGCGTTTCGAGGACTGGTTCACGGGCAGCGACGAAGGCGACGCGGCGGTCGGGACCGACAGCATCCTGCGGGAACTGGACATCGAAGCCGACCGCTTCGCGATCTTCGGCCAGCTGTTCCGCGACGTGCAGATCGACGGCCGGCGGACCGCGGGCAACTGGCTCGTTGCGGTTCGCGGGCCTTCGGCGGCTGGCGTCGTCACGGTGCCGGTCGCCGGCGGCGAGCACGCACCGATCGTGCTCGACCTGAAGCGGCTCTGGCTCACCGAAACCGATCCGGCCACCGGCAAGGGCCAGGCCGATCCGCGCAAGCTGCCGGACGTGAAGGCCTCCAT
>CAZMVP010000147.1:0-5289 GCA_964569355.1 uncultured Chromatiaceae bacterium
TGATCAGCGTTGACGGCAGGCTGGCGGCCGTGGGTGATCTCTGGATTGCATCGTGGGCAGCGGCGGATGCCACGCATGAAGCGCTGGAGATCGTCTGGCAGGGTCATGCTTCCCTGCAATGACATTGTTCCAGTCCGGTCGATCTGGTAACTTCTACTACCCATCTGCGTCCTCGATGGAGAGTCCTGCCCGAACGTTGCGCCACCCTGCCCGTGCCTGATCGCCGGCCAGGGAACCCCGCCATGCACGGGCTTGTTCAGCAGCCGACCCTGTCGGCGGAGATGGGAGCCATGCCCCGCTATATTTTCATTACTGGTGGCGTCGTGTCCTCGCTCGGCAAGGGCATCACGGCCGCCTCCCTCGGCGCGATCCTCGAAGCGCGCGGGCTCAAGGTGTCGATGATCAAGCTCGACCCCTACCTGAACGTGGACCCGGGCACGATGAGCCCGTTCCAGCATGGCGAGGTATTCGTGACCCGTGACGGCACGGAAACCGACCTCGATCTTGGCCATTACGAGCGCTTCGTGCGGACCACCACGGGCCGCAACAGCAATTTCACGACCGGCCGGATCTACGGCAGCGTGATCGCCAAGGAGCGCCGGGGCGACTACCTGGGCGCCACGGTGCAGGTCATCCCGCACGTCACCGACGAGATCAAGCGCTGCATCCGCCTCGGCGCGGGTGATGCCGATGTCTGCCTCGTCGAGATCGGTGGCACGGTGGGCGACATCGAGTCGCTGCCGTTCCTGGAGGCGATCCGCCAGCTGGGCGTCGACCTCGGCCCGCAGAATTGCGTCTACGTCCACCTGACGCTCGTGCCCTACATCTCGTCTTCGTCGGAGATCAAGACCAAGCCTACCCAGCACTCGGTCAAGGAGCTGCGCTCGATCGGTATCCAGCCGGACATCCTGGTGTGCCGCTCGGAACAACCGCTGCCAAACGAGCAGCGGCGCAAGATCGCGCTGTTCACCAACGTGCAGGAGCGTGCCGTCATCTCGGCGGTCGACGTGGACGACCTGTACAAGCTGCCGATGATCCTGCGCGACCAGGGCCTGGATTCCATCGTGGTCGATCGCCTCGGCCTCGCGGTGCCGCAGGCAGACCTGGCCGAGTGGGAGGCCGTGGTTGCCGCCCGGCGCAATCCGGAGGCCGAGGTCACCATCGCGATGGTCGGCAAGTATGTAGACCTGCGGGATTCCTACATCTCCTTGAGCGAATCACTGCTCCATGCCGGGTTGAAGACCCGGACCCGCATCCGCATCCGTTACATCGAGTCGCAGGACATCGAGAAGGATGGCATGGGCGCGCTGGCCGGCGTCGATGCGATCCTGGTTCCGGGCGGGTTCGGCGAGCGTGGCATCGAAGGCAAGATCGCCACGGTGCGCCATGCCCGCGAGCACGGCATCCCGTACCTCGGCATCTGCCTCGGGATGCAGGTGGCCGTGATCGAGTTCGCCCGCGACGTGTTGGGCCTTGCCGGGGCCCACAGCACAGAGTTCAATGCGCAGACCCCGCACCCGGTGATCGCGCTGATATCCGAGTGGCAGGATCGTGACGGCAGCCTGCAGAAGCGCGATGCCTCGTCGTCGGTCGGTGGCACCATGCGCCTGGGCGCGCAGGAATGCCGGCTGCAGGCCGGCACGCTGGCCCACGACATCTATGGCAGCGACGTGATCAGCGAGCGGCATCGGCACCGGTTCGAGTTCAACAACAACTACCTCGACCAGATGAGCAATGCCGGCCTCGTGTTCTCCGGTTTCTCGATCGACGGCCTCGTCGAGATGATCGAGCTGCCGGACCATCCGTGGTTCGTCGCCTGCCAGTTCCATCCCGAGTTCCAGTCCAATCCCCGCGATGGCCATCCGCTGTTCAGCGGCTTCATCCGGGCAGCGCGCCGGTTCAGGGAGGCGGAGCTGCCGGCAGCCGCACACGCATGAAGCTCGCCGGGGCCGAGGTCGGCGCCGATAAGCCGCTGTTCCTGATTGCCGGGCCGTGCGTCGTCGAGACCGAGACGCTGGCCGTCGAGACGGCCGGACGGCTGCGCGACATGACGCGCGCGCTCAACATCCCGTTCGTGTTCAAGTCCTCTTACGACAAGGCCAACCGCTCGTCGTTGAAGAGTTACCGGGGGCCCGGGATCGAGGAGGGGCTGCGGGTGCTGGAGAGCGTGCGCCGCCAGCTCGGCGTGCCGGTGCTGACCGATGTGCACGAGGACACGCCGTTGCCGGAGGTGGCATCCGTGGTCGACGTGCTGCAGACCCCGGCCTTCCTGTGTCGCCAGACCAACTTCATCCTCAAGGTGGCCGCCCAGGGCAAGCCCGTCAACATCAAGAAGGGCCAGTTCCTGTCGCCCTGGGAAATGGGCAATGTCGTGGCCAAGGCCGAGAGCACCGGCAACCGGTCGATCATGGTCTGCGAGCGGGGCTTCACCTTCGGCTACAACAACCTGGTCACCGACATGCGGTCGCTCGCCGTGCTGCGCGCGACCGGCCGGCCCGTGGTCTTCGATGCCACCCATTCGGTGCAGCTGCCCGGCGGCCGGGGCGATGCCTCGGGCGGGCAGCGGGAGTTCGTGCCGGTGCTGGCCCGGGCCGCCGTCGCCGCCGGCGTGGCCGGGGTGTTCATGGAAACCCACCCCGATCCCGACCATGCACTGTCCGACGGGCCGAATGCCTGGCCGCTGCACCTGATGGAAGAGCTGTTGACGACGCTCGTCGAACTGGACAGGATCGTCAAGCGCCGACCGCCGGTCGAAATGAAATTGCCAGCCAGCAGCTGAACGGGAACAGGACCCCAATGACCGAGATAGTTGACATCCGTGGCCGCGAGATCCTCGATTCGCGCGGCAATCCGACCGTTGAAGCCGATGTGAAACTGGCGAGCGGGGCCGTGGGCCGGGCCGCGGTGCCGTCCGGTGCCTCGACCGGGCGCCGCGAGGCGGTGGAGTTGCGCGATGGCGATCCGGCGCGTTATGGCGGCAAGGGCGTGCGGCACGCCGTGGTCGGGGTCAACGGCGAGATCCGCGCCGAGCTGCTCGGTGTCGATGGACAGGACCAGCAGGCCATCGACCGGAAGATGATCAACCTCGACGGCATGGCCGACAAATCCCGGCTGGGCGCCAATGCGATCCTCGCGGTGTCGCTGGCAGTCGCCAAGGCCAGTGCCGCCGAACGTGGCCTGCCGCTGTTCCGGGCGCTGGGCCCGGGCACGGTGTTGCCGGTGCCGATGATGAACATCATCAACGGCGGCGCCCATGCGGACAACAGCGTCGACATCCAGGAATTCATGATCCTGCCGGTCGGCGCCGGCTCGTTCAGCGAAGGCCTGCGTTTCGGCACGGAGATCTTCCATGCGCTGAAGTCGGTGCTGAAGAAGCAGGGCTTGGCCACGGCCGTCGGCGACGAGGGCGGTTTTGCCCCGAACCTGCCGTCCAACGCGGCGGCGCTGGACACGATTTCCGAGGCCATCCGGGTGGCCGGCTTCACGCCAGGCCGCGAGATTTACCTGGGCCTGGACGTGGCGAGCTCGGAACTCTACCGCGACGGTGAGTACCACCTGGATTCGGAAAAGCGCCGGTTCAGCGCCAGGCAATTCATCGAATACCTGGAACGGCTCGTTGCGCAGTACCCGATCCTGTCGATCGAGGATGGCATGGCGGAGGATGACTGGGACGGCTGGGCGATGCTGACCAAAGCACTCGGCAAGCGCGTGCAGCTCGTCGGCGACGACCTGTTCGTCACCAACTCGGCCATCCTGGGCCGCGGGATCGCCGAACACATCGCCAATGCGATCCTCATCAAGCCCAACCAGATCGGCACGCTGACCGAGACGCTCTCGGCCATCAACCTGGCCGTCGATGCCGGTTATGCCGCCGTCGTGTCGCACCGCTCGGGCGAGACCGAGGACGCCACGATCGCCGACATCGCGGTGGGCACGCGGGCCACCCAGATCAAGACCGGGTCGCTGTGCCGCTCGGACCGCACGGCGAAGTACAATCAGCTGCTGCGGATCGAGGAATGGCTTGGCGCCGATGCCTCGTACGCGGGCGACAAGGCGTTTCCGGTCGAGGGGTGGAGGCATGCCGGCTGAAATTCACATCGTGCGGATCGGCATCGGCGTGCTGGCCGTCCTGCTGTTGTTGCTGCAGGTCCGGCTGTGGGGCTCGGACGACGGGTTCCGCGAGGTCAGCCAGCTGTCGTCGGCGATCCGCGAGCAGGCGGCGGAGAACACCCGCCTCGCGCAGCGCAACCAGCGCCTCGAGGCCGAGGTCGTCGAACTGCGCAAGGGCAAGGCGGCCGTCGAGGAACGCGCCCGCGCCGATCTCGGCCTGATCGGGCCGGACGAGACCTTCTACCTGTTCTCCGGGCCGAAGCCGGCCGGCTGATGGCGATATCCGGCAGCTGACCCGCGGCACGACCGATGATCCACATCCAGTTCCACGATGCCGTTGCCGAAATCCGCATGGACCGGCCGCCGGCCAATGCGCTGAACCACGAACTCATCGAGCGCCTGCTGGCCGCCCTCGAGACCGCGCGCATGGAGGGTGTCCGTGCCATCATCCTGACCGGCCGCCCGGGCATGTTCAGCGGTGGCCTCGATGTTCCGGGCCTGCTCGG
Source organism: uncultured Chromatiaceae bacterium (assembly GCA_964569355.1). Taxonomy (GTDB): domain Bacteria; phylum Pseudomonadota; class Gammaproteobacteria; order Steroidobacterales; genus SHZI01. The sequence continues at coordinate 4,617 of CAZMVP010000147.1, forward strand.
CCTCGACCGTCGCCGGATCGAGGGATTCTGGCAACTGTTCTTCCAGCTGGCGCGCCAACTGGCCTCGAGCCCGGTGCCGGTCATCGCGGCGCTGTCCGGCCATGCCCCGGCGGGTGGCGCGGTGCTGGCCCTCAACTGCGACCACCGGATCGGCATCGGCGGCAACTTCCGGATCGGCCTGAACGAAGTGCGGGTCGGCCTGCCCGTGCCGCCGTCGATCCTGGCGACCCTGGTCGATGTCGTCGGCACGAACGTCGGCCGGCGGCTGGCCATGCGCGGCGAGCTGCTGACGATGGACGAGGCCTTGGCCGTGGGCCTCGTCGACGAGTTGACGACCGCAGAGGAACTGCCGTCCGTCGCCCGGGCCCGTGCCGCCGAACTCCTGGCCCTGCCACCGGTGGCGATGAACACCACGCGCCTGGCGGCCAAGTCGCGGCTCCTGGAGGCACTGGCTGGCCAGAACGACGCCGCGCTCGCCACCGACTGGTGGTTCAGCGCGGAGACCCAGGCCGGCATGCAGGCCCTCGTCGGGAAACTGCGCAAGGACTAGCCGGCCGCCTCAGCGGGCGAGCAGGACATACAGCGCACCGGTGCCGCCGTCGCGCGCCGGCGCCGACGTGAAGGCCAGCACTTCCTGCCACAGCGGCAACCACTGGTTCAGCTTCTGCTTGAG